>JANQFJ010000108.1 GCA_028277915.1 Saprospiraceae bacterium | reverse complement strand
GACCAAGATTCGATTCGTCAAATTGCTCTAAAGCTCCTTTTTCAAATCCTTTGAATTCAAGAAATTCACTATCAAAGTTAAGCTCAAACTGGAATCCGGAAATATCCTTGAATTCTTTTGCTTTAAACACGAGATTGACAGACTCTCCACTTTTGAATGTTTGGTTTTCTAAATAGAATTTAAGCTTTTGGTTTAAAGTTCTGTCATCTATGACAAATAAAGAATCGTTTGGGATAGCACTGCCATTAACGTCTCCGATTTTGATACCAACGTAATTTTTAGTTACATCCTCATCGAAAGATGTGATTACACAAATTTCGGGCAAAGGTGTAACCCAGGGATTCATCGGATTCGGGAATACAAAAGTTGAGTCGATAAAACACCACGAAGTATTATTTGGAAAATCTGTATTTAACCCTAAAATCAATTTTCTTATTTCAACGAGGTCCAATACAGTTATACTTTGGGAATTGTTAGCATCAGCAGCGATTATTTTATAAGGGGAAGAAAGTGGTTGAATTCCTAAAATGTGATGTGCAATTAAAACCATATCATATGTCGAAACGCCATTGAGATGGTTGACATCTTTCTTGGGGTTAAGCGTAATCGATCCGTTGACATACTGGCTATAAATTGGCTGACATTGACCTAAATAAAAAGGATCAGGAAAAGGGAAACCCGGAGCTCCAGAGTATCCTGAAAGTTGTGCATCAACCATGTCAATGAAATCCCTATTTTCAGTTTTGGCAAAAACACACAATTGAAAAGAATCAGCATTTGGAGAAAAAATAATTTCTTGAGCTGGTAAAAGTTTAAATAACAAACAAATAGCCAGAAGAGTGGCAAAAGTTTTCATCATGGGATTGGATTTATGTCCTGGGATAGGTTTAACAATTAATATACGTAAATAGTGCCAGGTTTCCAAATATTGAATTTTCAAAAATAAAAAAATCCCCTCTCCTGGTCTGGGGAGAGGGGGTACATCCCAAAAACAGATTTGAGAAAAGCTCATCTCGAAAAATGAGCAATTCCAAAACATGTAGTAAGACTGATCTTACTACTTTGACTTCATCCTGACGTAATACTGACAAGGATGAAAATCATGAGATTACAATTGCTAATTCTGACAATTGTTTTTTTACATTTCCGGAGAAAATGTTCCGGAGTTATGTGTTTTTTTGTGGTAAAAGAAAATGAATCCGCTTACCAATCCTCCTATTGCAATACTGTCAATCCAATGCCAGTGGTCAAAAAGGAAAAATATCTAGTTTTCTCACAGTACAAAATGTACTTAAAGTAGTATATTATCCTTCTTAATCGGTGCTTCGGAGGTTTCGGCTGGCTTTACGAAAAGCGACTATGTTTCCAAAGTCAATTAAGTGGATGGTTTGCTCCAAGAAGAGCAAATAATGTTAAAATAGCGGTGATTGGGAATTCTTTGTGGTAGGTTTGAGGGATGAAAATGTCATTATTTCTAATAACATATTTGCAAATATAGTTATTTTTTATAATTAAACAATAACGGATATAGGGTATATTTATTTAATGTTTTCAACCTTAGTAATAAATTTTTAAAATGGACATAAAAGCTGCAATATTAAAGGATCATTCTAAACCACAAATCCTTAAAATTGTCGATTACATCGCGAGTGATCAACAACGCTTCGATGAGATGATTGAGTTGATTTTAAAAGGTGATAAAAAGATTGCACAGCGAGTTTCCTGGGCGATGAGCTATTGTGTGGAGGCATATCCAGGCCTGATAATTTCTCATCTTGAATCCTTGATGGAAAACCTTAGAAACCCCGTACATGATGCCATTAAAAGGAATACATTAAGGTCACTGGAGTACGTTGAAATTCCGGAAGACTTGATGGGCTTGGTGGCAGATATTTGTTTTGAATTCCTGGATTCACCAAAAGAATCGATTGCAACGAGGGTTTTTTCCATGACTGCTTTGTACAAAATTTGTCAAAAAGAACCTGAACTTTCCAACGAGCTAAAATTGGTCATTGAAGATCATTATCCGCATGGCTCAGCTGGTTTCAAATCAAGAGCCAGAAAAATTCTAAAAGGCATTTCAAAATTACAGCAAAAGATAGAATAGGGGAAGGAAATGGAGAGGGGGCGGGTTTGTTAAACTGCTTTTTTGATTGGTCCTGAGAGGTTCAACCATTCGGTGATAAACTCCCAAAAAATGGTTTTATTTTTTTCAAGAAAAAATCCGGAATGTCCTATTTTTTTTAACCCAACGTCTTCGGGTTTGAGATGCATCCAGCTGATGCTGGCCTGAGTGTAATGTGAAAGCAAGGACTTGACTGCCTGCTCCGGCGAAAACCAATCATCCGTAAAACTATACACCAAGATCGGAATCTGAATTTTTCGAAAATTGGAATCCGGGAAAAAATCAAAGAGACCATTTGGCTTTGAACACCAATCGTATAATTCTAAAGTGATGCCGCTGGGTAAATTTTGCTTCAGCCCTAATCGTTCTCCAGGGAAATAACCAAAGATCTTACTCAAGACAGGCCGAATTAATTTCATGAAAGAGATCCGAAACTGCGCATGCCAGGGCCAAAACCTCCAGCATGTCAGTGAAGTATTTATAAAAATAGCATTGTCAAGATATTGGCTTGCAGGCGAAAGCCCCAGCAATTGACCACTTGTACCATGAGCCAAAAACATAATTTCGTGCTTTGGAAAATGATGCTTTGCATGCAAGATAACTGCATCCAGATCTCTAAATCCCCATTGATTCAGTGAAGCATTAAAAGATTTCAATTCGTTTGTCAAAGACCGGCCAACTCCTCGATAATCAAAAGTATAAACAACACATCCTCGTGAGGCTATAAACCGCGCAAATTTTTCATAGGTTTTTTGCGAAGTCATTACATCTGCTCCAATAATCAGAACTTTTGAGATGACCTGGCTGGGCCTAAAAATCGAAATTGCAATTTGCTGACCGTCCTTAGCTATTATTTTTTCTCGATGTTGCATTTGGTGCTTAATTGTTCAGGTTTAAATACTGGTGCAATATGAAGCTTTTTTAACAATTGTTAAATGACAAATGAGTGATTGGCCATTTAGCATGAGTAATTAACACAATTGCCTGAAAGTATTGCATTTATTGCAACTTCAAAAGGAGATTTTCTTTTCTGCTTTTTGATACCGGAACCTTCATTTGGTTTTTCATGACCAGATATCCGCCATCTCCTCTGATAAATTCCCTGACCTGCGAAAGATTGATCAAATGTGAATTGTGAGGGCGATAAAAATTATATGGTGAAAGCATTTCTTCAAAATCCTTCAAAGTTCTCGATATTAATTTTTTGCGGCCATTGTTAAGATAAACCATCGTATAATTGCTATCGGAACTACACAAAATTATTTCGTCAGGAGTGACAAATTCGATACTCTCCTTAG
The DNA here is from genome assembly GCA_028277915.1 of Saprospiraceae bacterium. GTDB lineage: Bacteria > Bacteroidota > Bacteroidia > Chitinophagales > Saprospiraceae > JAHDHW01. Next base: position 11,626 of record JANQFJ010000108.1, on the reverse strand, counting down.
TTGCCAAAGCGATCCGGCCTGGTTTTCCCTGAACCTCTTCTTTTACATTTTGCAAAAGTCCCTCAAGTTGGTTTTTGGGAAGAGCGTGTTGGTTTTTGTTTGAATATTTTTCCACTGCGTCTTTTAACTCCTTGTTTTGCACAGGTTTTAATAAATAATCCAGCGCACTGAATTTGACCGCCTGAATGCCAAAATTGTCGTAAGCCGTTGTGAAAATTACATCAAAGGGTACTTCACCAAGCTCCTCCAGAATGTCAAATCCATTGAGCATCGGCATTTCAATATCGAGAAACAAGATTTGAGGGGGTGTTTCTTTTAAAAAAGCCAGTCCTTTAACAGGATCATTGAAAGTAGCCATGACATTTACGTTTGGACAATAATTTTCCAGCTTCCAGAGTAGCGTATCAATGCTGTCCGGTTCGTCATCGATCACTACAGCTTTTATTTTGGTTTCCATAATTATGAGTTTTAAGGTTTAAAGTTTTTTTAGTTGTCAGTTGTCCTTCCCCCATTTCACTGTCCTCCTTCTTTCCTTAAATAGGAATGAAAAGTTCTACCCGCGTACCAAGCGCTTCTCCCTTATTATTTTTTAAATCGATGATCTCCACGGATGTCTTTGAATCAAACATCTTGTTAATCATCTGGATTCGGTCATGAGTGATTCGCATTCCCATGGATTTTTTCCTTCTTGTTATTTTTCGAGCTCGAATTTCCATTGCTTTCTCTCTTCCGATGCCATTATCTTCGACAATACATTTCAAAGAGCCATTCTGACGATTGAGTATTAACTCCACTTTGCCTTTGTCACCATCTCTTTTGTGCATCAATCCATGCCAAATTGCATTTTCGATATAAGGCTGGATCAGCATCGGAGGGACATCAATGGACTCAATATCCAGTTCATTATCAATTTTTATTTCATAATCAAATTTATTTCTGAAACGAAGACTTTCCATATTCATATATAGGTCAAGCGCTTCAATTTCATCTTTCAAATTGACGTAATTTGAACGTGAATTTTGCAAAATCAAACGGATCAGCCTCGCAAATTTATTGAGATATTCTGAAGCTTTTTTTGTTTCATTTTTTATAATATAACTGTCAATTGAATTTAAGCAATTGAACAAAAAGTGTGGATTCATCTGAGCTCTCAAAGCATTCATTTCGACATTGGCCAATTGCTTTTCAAATTCGGCTTTAAGTTTTGCTTCGTTTCGAATCTGTAAAATTCGATACCGATAAACAGAATAAGCAAAATAAGTGATCAAAAGCAAAACAGCAATCCTAAACCACCAGGTATTCCACCAGGAGGTAGTGATTGATACATCAAGTTCATAAGGCTTGTCATTCCAAACACCTTCATTATTAGCTACTTGTAATTGAAATAAGTAATTCCCGTTTGGGACGTTGGTATAGTTGGCAAACCTCCGACCTTTTGCATCGATCCAGTCGTCTTTGAAGTTTTTAAGCCGGTATCGAAATTTATTGTGTTCAGGAAGTGTGAAACTCAAAGCTGAAAAGTCAAACGAAAATGAATTTTCCCAATATTCTAAATCCAGTGTTTTTAGCATGATAGCAGTAGTATCAAGGCTATAATTTTCGTCGTGAACCTGAATGTTTGAAACATAAGGCTTGGGAGTTTCTTTATTAATGGTTAGGTTGTCAGGATCAACTAAAACAATAGATCCTCTCATCCCAATGACAAGTTCGCCATTGGGTAAAAATTCGAAAGCATAAAATTCATTATCAGATAATCCATATTTATAACTGTAAAGTGTTGGATGGAGGCTTTCAGGGTTTAATTTTATCAAATTTTCGTTGCCTAAAAACCAAACTTCTCCCTTAGGGTTGGAGGCTACGCTTTCCAACCAAACAAGGGTTGAATCTACTTTGGTAAGGTTTTGTTTTTTAACCACCCCTTTTTCTGGGTGATGCACATCGGCGTATCCTACAAATCCATGTCTCCCCGTCACCCACATTCTTCCTTTTCCATCTTCTGCAAACCCTGAAGTACTGGAAAAAGTATTTGATTTGTTAATTGGGCTTAGCAAATTGATGATTGTATCCTTTTCCGAGAGATATATGCTTATCCCCTGGTTTCTTTTTATCCAAATGTTTTTTTGACTGTCTTCATATAGGGCTTCAATCGAAGTTGCGACATATTCTTTTCCAGCTGCGTTCAAGCCTTTTTCAAAATTTTGAACCTGGTTTGTTTTTGGATTCCACTGCAACAATCCATCACGCCAGGTTCCCATCCAAAACCGGCCTTTGGAATCCCACAAAATACTCCTGATTGATTTGTATTCAAGATTCGGCTCAAAAGGGAAATCTTTTATTTGATCAATCTTAGGGTCATAAGAAAACAGATTGGTGACTGCATTGATCGTATAATCACCGAATGGACTTTTAATCATCTGTCGTCCGCTTATTCCACTTTTGTCATTATTGAGGTATTTATCAGGTACAGGAGTGTCAGACCATTTTCGGGATTGGCGATCATAATGGTATAAAGCAGTTGCAGTTTGAGGGCAAACAGTGATGATGTCTGAGAAGTCTCCCTGGATGACATCTCTGGCAAAACCCCACAAGTCAGCATTTAAATGAGCAAAGGAATAGTTGGCAAATTGTTGTAAAACCGGATCATAAACATAAACACCATTATAAGAAAAGGTCCAGATCCTCCCATCCTTATCAATGCACTGTGCACCGTAAAACTTATTAAACCTATTACGGTTTGTTATGGAGAAAGTGATTTGTTGGGTTGACGTATTGTAACATTGGAGACCATTGCCTGCGGTCATCCAAATCTCTGATTCGTTTTTCCTTGTGAATCCACTGAAAGCTGTGAATGCTGATTTTTTACCTTTTACATCCAATTTTTTGATCGACTGATCTTTCGGATCAAAAACCTTCGAACCTCCTCCCCAGCCGCCGACATATAACAATCCATTATCATGCTGATATATAGCTCGAAAGGTATTCAAGGCTACTTCTTCTATTTTTGACGCTCTGTTGAAATAATGCCAATCTACTACTTGGGTGTATCGATTGAATTCCAGTAAGCCGACAGTAGTTCCAAACCAGACTATAGAATCGTTTTGAAAGTTTTCATGGATACTGATGATTTCGTTTATGGCTTCCGGATTTGGAAGGGCTTGGGTGTGTTTTGTGCCTGAGTATTTGTAAAATTCAAAACTATCCCGTTCAGCATTATATCTGGCAAAGCCATTTCCCCGGGTTCCACACCAGATGACTCCTTTTCTATCCTTATAAATCGAAGTGATCTGTAGATGATTTCTTGGGACCGATTCAAATCTTTTACCGGTCTTGTCAAAAACATAGTTTGTAAAAGTATCCGCATGGACATCAAGAGCGGAAAGACCTACTCTGGTCGTAGCCCAAATGCGGTTTTCTTCAGTAAGTATATCCGTAATATGATTGTATAACAAAGAATTTGACTGCCCTTTTTTTCGGCGATATACCTTTATTTGGGTTCCATCATAGCGGCACAATCCTTCTTGCGTACCTATCCAGGTGAACCCGTTGTCGCACTGTTTGATTGCCTGAATATGATTCGAAGGCAGGCCTTCTTCTTTTGAAATATGAAGTGCATTGTCAAACCTGTATTGTGCAAAACTTTCTATTACAGGCATTAAGAACAATAACAAAATCAATCCATCTATTTTCCAGGTTCCAATCATAAACACTTGCGGTAATGTCTTTTAAAGATAATTCATAATTCTTACTTTAAAAAAGTGGAAAAGCTTCAACAAGGATCAATTTTATAACCTTATAGCAGGACCATTTTGCATTTCAGGCGATGTTGCCTGATTTACTTTTAAAAATTTTATAAAGAACTGAAGGGATACAGTAATCTGTAGATGCGACCAGGAACGCACTGGACAGTAACATGATTCCAATAGTATATCCAACAGTCATATAGTCATAATTAAAAGACAAAATAATTCCAAGTATCATCACAGTAGCAATTCCACAAGCAATTTTGCCCTGAATAGTTCTTCGAGGAGTTTCAGGTTTTTTCAATAATTGACGGACTCCGTAGTTATAAATATAATCAAAAGGATGCCTGGAGTGAACTACGGCTCCAAAAGCCGCAAGCATTGCAAATGCTAGAATCGGGATACTTTTAAAAATTAAACCCATAACAACAAGAGAGGCACAAAGCCAATAAGCAAACCGAATTCCCAGTTGGTGATCGCTCAATTCGCTTGCCGAAAGTCCTGTAAAACCCTGCATTTCAAGTCTGTCAATATTCTTTTGTGGGATACTTGTTTTTTGCTTTTTCATAATCTATGGAGTTTTGAAAGTTTATTCTCTATCAATACAATGATAAGATTTTAAAAAGCAGGAAAGTAACTGATTTGATTCAACAGGTCTGTTTAATGAGTAAAATGGGCAACTTGTTGAGTTTCCTTTTTAAGAGAAGAAAATTCTTTTTACAAATCGCTTCTCTCATTCACAATGTACAACTGCTCAAAAGTAGGATGCTGTTGATCATCTGTTGTTTTAAAAATTTGAAAGAGAGGTTAAACTTGCGGAGTCAATTTTGATAAAACAAAATCCTTATTTCAAATTTTTATAACCTTAAAATCCTTTTTTATGAAAACCTATTTTTTGAAAAACCATAAGTGGTTGTATTCATTAGCAGTTATTCTAACGATAAGTTTATTTCTCACAAGTTGTGCCGATGACAACGATCAAGTAATTGTAGAACCTCAGCCAGTAAGTGCAACTTCAAATGAAATAATGGCTATTCCTTTTTTCGTGGAAACGATAAATGGCAATCTCCCCGAAAATAACAGCGATCTTTTGTTTGAAAATAGAACTCATGCTCCGGTGATAGCTCCTGATGGTCATCAAGTGACTTGGGGAGAGTTTAGCGCTGTGCAGGGACACATTTCTGTAGAATGTCGTGACGAAGGGACCTACTACAACCTTAGGGTTTCCAACCTGATTCCAGATGGTGTTTACACGATATGGAATGTAACGGTAAAAGCTCCTGGATTTGATCCTTCAAACACTGCTGAGATGTTTAACATCACTGGAATCGGGGCTGCCGGAAGAGGTGATGGCACCGACAATACTCTGGTCGCTTCACCTGACGGAACCATTGAAATTTCATTAACATCACCAGGCGGAGCTTTGTCCATGTTTGGGAATATTGGCAATTGCGCGCTTACTGATGAATTTGAATTTCACGTGGTGGGAACTTACCATATTGATGGCAAAACTTATGGTCCGGACTTAGGTCCTGACGGTACAGTTGCCGAGCAGTTCGGGTTCATTTTTAAAAATGACGAATAATAAAAATCAAATACCCCGGAAAACCGATAGTTCTCCAAGGAGAACTATTTAATAAGCCTCGGAATAGTAATATTCCGAAGGCTTATTTGCCTTTTACAAATATAATGTAGAGCAAAAGTGTAAACCATATTTTTAATTCAAACAGCTCCTAAAATTACTGAACTATGCAAAAAATGTCTTTTCCTGAAATAGTAGTTGCAGTATTACCTTTTCAAAATTTTTCTGAAGATAACAAACTGGATTATTTTGTTGCAGGATTTTCCGATGATCTGATAATGAATCTTTCACGGTTCAGGTCCTTGCAAATAATATCTTCTCATTCTACCAAAAAAATAAATGCCGATAACGAAGAAGACCAGTCCATTATTCAATCCTTGAATGCCAATTACTTGGTAAAAGGCAGCTTCAGGCATTATGAAGGAAACATAATCATTCGGACTCAGTTGATCAGAACAATCGATGACACTATAGTTTGGGCGGAGCGCTATGATGAAAAACTGACTTCCGTTTTTGATATCCAGGATGATGTCACTCAACGAATTGTGAGTACGCTTCAAAAACATATCAACATCAATTTACTTTCTTCAGCCCGAAAAAAAACAATTACCAGTCTTGAAGCGTATGACTGCTGGCTAAAGGGCATGGATCAGCTTGAAAAAGGTACTTTGGCCAATGACAACAAAGCAAGAGAATATTTCAAACAAGCCATGGAAATTGATTCAGAATATGCCCGTGCTTTCGCAGGAATGTCGCTGACCTATTTCAATGAATGGAGCTGCCAGGTCTTTGAACGATGGGAAGAATCGCAAAAATTTGCGTATGAATATGCGCTAAAAGCTGTATCGCTCGATGATACTGATAACGTTTCCAATTTGATTTTGGGCCGGGTGTATTTGTACAAACGGGAGTACGAAAAAGCGGAGCATTACCTTCGTAAATCGTTGAAATTAAATCCCAACGATGCTGACAATCTGATTCAGATCGCTTCCAGTTTTGTACATTTGGGATATCCCAAAGAAGGCGAAAAACTATACCTTAAAGCGGTTCGACTAAATCCAATAAACGTGGAATGGTATTATGCATATGCCACTATGATTTATTTCGAACTCGGTCAATTTGAAAAGGCAATTGAAGAAGGTTTAAAACCGCCAATCGAAACGGTTTGGGTGGATATGGCTGCCTTCATCGCTGCAAGTTTTTATTATTTGGGAAAAAAGGAGAAGATGGAGAAATACTGGGAAATTTACCTCCAACAATCTCAAATTAAAATCTTCAATGGTAGAAAACCAAGCTCGTATGAAGCTATCCAATGGATACTGGATTATAACCCATACAAGGGAGAAAGTAATTTTATCAAATTTTTCAATTTTCTTGAAAAAGAAGGCTACACCAAACCTGTTAAGAAAAAACAAGCTGTCTCAAAATCCAGGCTATTCTCGAACACTTTCAAAAAAGATGCGGAACTCTGGGAGGCGAGCTTTGAAGGGCAATCTGTATATCTTCCCGATGTAAAAGGCTACCATGATCTCGTAATTTTAATGAATCAACCGAATAAAGAAATTCACTGTGCCGAGTTGATGGGAGTGCAGGTGGGAGCAAATAATGAAGTCTTTGTTTTGGATGAAAAGGCAAAAGAGACTTATAAAAAACGTGTTCAGGATTTGTTGCTTGAAATCGAAGAAGCAGAATCTTTGGGCAATCCTCAAAGTGCCAATACACTTCGCGAAGAGTATGACCAATTGGTTGATCATCTTTCCAAATCCTTAGGCCTTGGAGGCAAAAATCGCAAAATTGATTCTCCTGTTGAACGAGCTAGGTCTGCTGTAACATGGCGAATCCGAAGTGCGATCAAAAAAATCGAAAAAGCTCATCCCAGCCTGGGCAAGCATCTCGCTAACTCTATCACTACAGGAACTTTCTGCTCCTATTCTCCAGAAAAAGAGCATCATTGGATTTTTAACTAGCCTAAGCTCGCTGTGAGTTCTTTGACCTCACAATGTAAGGCGAGAATTTACGCCTTATAGGGTGAAACCAAATTTATTAATCATTTAAAAATTCTTTATAATGCCAACCCCAATAGAAATTTTATTAGATCCTATTTCCCTGGTGATTCTTTCGATGTATGGATCGCTAATGATTTGGGAAGCTTATTTTCCTGGAAGGGAATTACCGAAAATCAAATATTGGAAAATTCGAGGACTGTCCGTTTTTGCATTTTACTTTTACCTGGCGTCTTATCTTCCATTAATCTGGGATGAATTCCTGGCTTCTTATCAATTGTTTGATTTAGCAGGTTTTGGTACCATTGGAGGTGCTCTAGTAGGAATTTTGTTGTACCAGTTTGGAGTGTATGTGTGGCACCGAACCATGCACAGCAACGACTTCCTGTGGAGAACTTTTCACCAAATGCACCACAGTGCCGAACGGATTGACACTTACAGTGCTTTTTATTTTAGTCCCTTGGATATGATTGGTTGGACATTTTTAGGAAGCATTTGTTTTGCATTGATCGTCGGTCTTTCTCCTCAGGCTACGACGGTGACGTTGCTGGTGTTGAATTTTCTCGGAATGTTCCAGCACACTAATATCAAAACACCTCGATGGCTTGGGTATTTTATTCAGCGACCGGAAAGTCATACCATTCATCATGCAAAAGGAGTCCACAAATATAACTACTCTGATTTGCCGATTTTCGACATCCTTTTCGGAACATTTAGAAATCCATCAAGATATGAGCATGAAACCGGTTTTTACAATGGAGCATCTGCAAGAATCGTAGATATGTTAATGTTTAAAAATGTAGATAAACCAGAAACAAAAGATCAAAATTTTATAAAACCATCTCTAAAAAAGAAAGCACAATGAACCAATCAATTTCAAATTTTAGCCCATTAAATGGAAATATCTTTATGACTGACGGAGGGTTGGAAACTACGCTGATCTTTCAACAAGGCATCGATCTTCCACACTTTGCAGCATTTGACTTGCTGAGTCATGAAGAAGGAAAAGCAATCCTCAGGAACTATTACCTTGATTACATTCAGATTGCAAAAAAATACAAAATCGGTTTTCTGCTGGAAAGCCCAACATGGAGAGCCAATTTTGACTGGGGATTCAAGCTTGGCTATTCTCACGAATCTTTAAATAGAATAAACCGAATAGCCATTGAGCAACTCCATGAAATTAGAGCAATAAACGAAAGCGATTCGACTCAAATATTGATCAGTGGTTGTGTAGGACCTAGAGGTGACGGATACACCCCGTCCAATAAAATGGAAGCGCAAGAAGCTGAGATCTACCATTTTTCTCAAATACAGACGTTCAGCGAAGCAAGGGCAGACCTCATTTCGGCCATTACCATGAATTATGTAGAAGAAGCTTTGGGAATCACCATAGCAGCAAAAAAAGCAGGAATTCCGGTTGTCATTTCATTTACTGTAGAAACTGACGGCAAACTCCCTAGTGGTCAATTGTTAAAAGAGGCCATTGAGCAAATTGATAGATCGACTGATCAATATCCTGCCTATTACATGATCAATTGTGCACATCCGTCACATTTTGAAGCAGTTTTGAAAGGCGAAAATTCTTGGGTTAAAAGAATCCAGGGCATTCGTGCCAATGCTTCTAAAAAGAGCCATGCAGAGCTTGATGAGTCAGAACACCTGGATCGCGGGGATAAACATGAATTAGCTGAAAGGTATTTTAAATTAAATGGCCTATTGCCTAATTTGAAAGTCATTGGAGGTTGCTGCGGGACGGATCATACTCATGTGGAAGAAATGTGCAAGGTTTTGGTCTGATTTAGTAGTCAATTACTCACTCAGAATGGCTATTCAATAATATAAGCTGGAGGCTACTTTGATTTCCTCCTACATTTGGGACAACAAAATTTGGTGTATATCCAAGTTGAATTTTTAAATCTAATAATAAATCGCCAAGTCATGAAAGCCCAGATTTATAATGGCCGTATTTCAGATTCAAAGGACAACTTTCCAATAGATTCTTCAATAGGAATTCTAGCTTTCGCAATGAATCTTGCGCTGGGTCTTCGACGAATATTTGGGTTTAAAAAAATGTTTTCTGAGATTCAGTTTAAGTATAAATTCAAAAAAGTGCTTTACATCACCATTTATTGGGTGATTTTCAGGATAGCGCAGGACTGTTACGATCTGATGGTATTGAGCAATTATCCGATTGTGGACGTGAACAGCCATTATTTATTACTTATGATGACTAATGTATTGGCTACCTTCCTTGGAGGGATAATTGGAGGTTCGATCATCATATTTTATATCGAAAAAATATGGAGGACCAAATCACTCGGATATGCAATGACAGTAATGAGCATTTTTTTTACACTCGTTATTTTTCCTGTAGTGGCGATCTCAGAAATGGTTTATCAGATGGGTGTTCAGGATTTACCTTTTTATCATCATGCTGTTTTGGAGGATGCACTACGGTATTTTTTGAGTCCTGATTTTCGGAAAAATTATTTGATCTGGTGGCTGATTTCTATTGCGACGATTGTCATTTTACAGGTCAATGATAAATATGGTCCTGGTGTTTTGATGGATTTAATTTTTGGTATTTATCATAAACCTAAATCTGAAGAGCGAATCTTTATGTTTTTAGACTTGCGGTCTTCAACTTCAACTGCGGAGCAACTTGGAGAAGAAGCTTATTTTAATTATATCCACGATTTTTTTATAGATACAACGGATGCCATTTTAGAAACAAAAGGCGAAATCTATCAGTATGTCGGGGATGAAGTAATTGTAAGTTGGAAAATGAAAAATGGTATCGAAAAAGCCAATCCATTGCGATGTTTCTTTTCGATTAAAAAAGCGATTGAAAATAAAAAGGATTATTACCTAAATGAGTACAACCATATTCCCGGATTTAAAGCTGGAATCCATAGTGGGAAAGTCACAACTGGCGAGATTGGAATCGTCAAAAAAGACATCACTTTTACGGGCGATGTTTTAAACACAACTTCAAGAATTCAAAACAAATGTAATGAGTTTGGGCTTGACCTGTTAATTTCAAATGAACTGCTGAGAATGCTGCCACTCGGTAAAAGTATGATTAGTGAAAATATTGGTGAGATTAGCCTTAGAGGTAAAGAATCAAAGGTATCATTGAGCACTGTAAAAATGCTGGAAGGTAACCTAATTTGATTTTAACAAATTAAGCTACAAACAAAACTTATTATTCAAGCTTTAAAATTTTAATTATGAAAAACTTAATAATTGTATTAGCAATTCTTCTAACTCAAAGTCTAAATTTTGCAACAGCCCAAAATATTTGGAAAGGGGGAACTCCCGGACAAGAAGCGGACTGGAATGTCGCCAAAAACTGGAGCGAAAACAGAGTTCCTGACTGGACACAAGATGTTATCATTGCTGATGTTTCAACCAATTCTGGATATTTCCCGGTAATCGACACCGAGGTAGAACCTATTGCACATCTGGAAATTCAAAGTAATGCATTTTTGACAATTTTACCAACCGGCAAATTATTGGTTGATGGGGAATCAACTTTTAATACGGGGATTACTTTAATTGGAAATATTAGTATCGACGGCGATCTTGATGTGAAAAACACTGCATTAAGCGCAATTGAAAACCTAAGCGGAAAGTCAGTATCTGACAATAAGGCAATCGCCAAACTCGTAAATACTCCTCAATAAATAATGCATAACATCCTGATTGAAAGACCTTGTAAGTGAGAACTTGCGGGGTTTTTATTTTTTACAAAGTTTTATCACAAAAAAAGTCAAAAGGAGAAAATCCTTTGTATTTGCAAGAGCGTTGTCGATAATTTTCTCTTTTTTATCGAATTGAGTAACAGATGATGTAAATTGTATTCAAATTATTCCCGAATCAAAAATTATATCAAAAATGACTCTCATTATTATCATTGCAGTTGTAGCATTCGTACTGTTTTATTTCGTAGGTGTTTACAACAAACTTGTCAAAAAACGTTCGATGGTAGAAGAAGGTTGGAGCGGCATCGATGTTCAATTGAAAAAAAGATACAACCTCATCCCCAACCTGATAGAAACGGTAAAAGGTTATGCCACTCATGAAAAAGAAACCCTTGATCAGGTTATTTCAGCCCGAAACAAAGCTTTGCAAGCTGAAGGAGTAGCAGCTCAAACACAGGCCGAACAGCAACTCAACAGTGCTCTTGCCAACGTTTTTGCATTATCCGAGGCTTATCCGGACCTGAAAGCCAACCAAAACTTCTTACAGTTGCAGCAAGAATTGTCAAATATCGAAGGGGACATCGAAAAAGCACG
>JANQFJ010000088.1 GCA_028277915.1 Saprospiraceae bacterium | reverse complement strand
CAAAAACGAAAAAGCTCCTTCTGATGTGTATATCTACATGATCACTATCGATATGCCTTCAGGTGAAACCAAAAACGAAAAAGGAGATCTCACCCTCCTCAGGTGATAAATATAAATCACTATTCCATAAAAAACCCCTTCATGAAATATACATGAAGGGGTTTTAATATTGAAGAGGTAAATCTTTTCAATGAAAACTGTATTCAAAATAATTTAGAACTATCCCGTTCCCCGTCAGCGTCTCCCGTTCTGTCAGTAAATTATCATCACGGTATTTATTTTTTACTTCCTCAACCAGATTATCACCTCTCATTCGCTTATGATTGGTTATTCTGTTTTGTAAGTCATATTCCCAAATATCAGTAAAAACCATATTGTTTTCCTGAGAAGCAATATATTTTGTCTGGTTGCCTCTTTCGTCATATTTGATTTCATCAGTCCTGATAATAGTCTCATCCTCATCTAAAGTTTCAATTTTATTAACTCTCCCCTTTTCGTCTGTGTAATAATCATAAAACCGAACAGTTTCAATCCTACTCATGTCAACATAAACATTTTCGATAATCCTCCCAAAATCATCAAACTCAGTTTCAGTTTTTTCAACTATTTCATTGTCTTCATCAAAAATAACCTCCTCAAGGACTCTTCCCTCTTCATCAAAACGACGTATTTCTTTTCCTTCAAATGTTCCGTCATCATCACGTATTTCAATCGTCGTAATCTTCTTTGATTCATCTCTTAGATAGTTTCGAAATGATGTGGATCCATCCAGATAAAGAACGGTAGCCTGAGCAACTTTCCCACTTTCATTGTAACTATATTTGATGTGTTGATCGGGTCTTTCTCCTCCTGTGTATTGTTTTTCTTCGACCAACCGGCCTTTATCATCAAATATGCGTTCCGTCTTTTGTTCTATTTCTTCTTTTTCATTGAATTGAATATGGAGGATGATATTCCCTTCACTATCTCTTTCTTCATAAGCGCTGAGCAAACCTTCTCCATCCGTGTTGTCACTCACATAAAAAGTTTTAATTGATTTAATTTTATTCGACATTTCAGATAATATTTAATTCAAACAAAAACGCAAAGCTACCAAATCAAAGTAACTTTGCGTTTTAAAATATTTTAAAAATTATACTTATTTGACGATCAATTTTTGAACCTGGATATTATTCTCAGTTTTTAAAGTAATAAAGTAAGTTCCTGAAGCATAATTTGCAGCGTCAATAAAATATTTAGAAGCTCCGGAAGGAATTGTTCCTTCAAAAACAGTTTCAATTTTTCCACCCAAAATGTCAGTGACTTCAATTTTTCCTTCGACAGCAACTTCGTTATTCACTGGAATACAGGTTATAGCTCCCGCAGGATTCGGAAAGATGGTTTCAAGCTTTGTTTCAAAATCTTCCAAATGCTGAGTTCCAACTGTGCATTCCTCAACTACAAAACTCCAGGAACCTTCAGCTCCTGGTAATGGTCGTGTAATGGTTTTACCATCATTTGCCTCTGCTTGCAGGTAGTAATACACCTTGGTATCAACGGCGAAGGGAGCCAACATTGCAGTGAAAGTACCATCGCCATTGGCTGTCATCGAAGAGGAACTCCAATTTATTTTATCAATGGAGTAATAAACTTCAGCTGATGCAATCCCCTCGATATGTTTGATTTGAGCGGTGACCTCAGTTTCTTCCTCTACGCAGGCAGTTTTTACTTTTTTGTGCGTAATCCAAAGTGGTTCGGAAACTCCCACCTCTTTAGTGATACAATGAAGCGCTCCGCTTGCGGGAATGATCTGATTACAATCAATCCCAATTACATTATAACCGGGCATACTTTCTTCCCAAATCCTCAAAGCTGTAGTGTCATATTGTTCTTCATAAGTAGGAACCAAAATCGTATTATTCAGAAAAATGGCATTGGCATAGGTTCGATAATGAGCAGTTGGTGGATAATTTCCATTTTTAGGAGGCATCGGAATCCGAACTATTTCATAAGGATCGCCATACGGTGTGGTGTAATTGTTTAAAACAAACTGGATATTTGCCTCAATCTGTGGGCCATCGGCAACACCCTGAGGATATTCTCCTACCAACAACCGCTCTTCATCCAGCAACTTCATGTGCATGTCGATATGGTGGATCGCATCATATGGTAAAACTGTCATCTTAGGATAAGCAGTAATGCCCATAAAATCATCCATGATCTGCTCGATATCCTCTTCGCTATGATTGCTGATCCCCCACTGGTTTGTGGCATCATTTTCTTCCAAAATTAATTCAGAAGAAAAACCTGTTCCTAATCCATCCGCCATGAAATTGCCGCCAGTATGTACCAAATCCGTTGGAACACTGGTCGTACAATACATGTCTAATCCTAAAAAATCAGCTACTGCTTCAGGTGCAAGCACATCGTCCTTTGGCCTTGGACGATTATAAATCCAATCGACAAAGGCCAGCGTTTCAACATCATTGAGGTAAACAGAATTAGGGCCATAATCGCGCACCCAAACGCTATTAAAAATATCACCCTCTACAAATGATACATTAGTTGTCCAATCAACTCCAGCCCCTCCCAAGGTGTTTTTCACAATTGCATCATTTTCACAAATGATGATCACTTCACACTCCTCTTTTGCATGGCGAACTATTTCGGTTAGAATAGTGGGATAATGTTTCCAAGATATCACAACAGCCTGCAATTCTTCCCACTCTGCTAATGTCCGGACAGAATTGGCATCAGGAGCGGTATTGATACAGTTTAAACTTCTCGAATTAATGGAATTGATATAGTCTCTCATCATTTCCTCTTCTCCGGGAGCAAATCCTTTTGGCAGAAATTCATCCGTGGAAGTTTCAATCTGAGCATGAAGTCCACAAGACAGTAAAATTGATATGAAAAGTAAAGCTTTTTTCATGGAATAGACTTTTATTATTTTAAAATGCGTCAACAGATTCTTACCCAATTTAAAAAAATCTGGGTTTAAAAACTAAAAACTATACCTAAGCTAGGCAAAATTGGTAGCTGGTTGACACGACTATTGGTTACACGATCCACGAAAAATATATTTTCGCGATTATACGCATTCGTTACACTGGCTATTATTTCCAGTTTAGAATATTTGCTAAAAGTAAATATTCGTTTAAAACTTAAATCCAGGCGATGATAATACGGTAATCTTCCTCCATTTCGATTTTCCGAATATACAATACCTAATTCACCGTTGTTTGTAAGGATATCGGTATTTAAACCATCCTGAAAAATTTCATTTTCGTAAAAACCGGCAGTTTGCGTAAATGGAAATCCTGATCCCATATTCCAACGACCACTTGCTTCCCATTGCATGTCTGAACCAAAAGAATAGGTTATCAAAGCATTTATATTATGCCGGCGGTCAAATATAGTTGGATAAACCTGGAAGCCATCATCACGATTTACATGTGCATAGGAATAGGTCAGCCAAACATAAGTGCTTTTATTTTCAAATTTCAGGGAAAAATCTATCCCGTAAGCATCGCCGGTTTCAGTAGCATAGTTGGGATCAGTTGCAACCAATTTGTTTCTGTTTACATTTATCAATTGAGTAAACTTTTTATAATATGGTTCTACATTAACTTCAATGTTTTTGGTCAGATCGTACTCTATCCCAAAAATCCCATGAATAGCTTTCTGGAGGTTATGACTGGTCTTTTCAGTTGTTCCCGGTTTGTAAATAGTCTCCTCGGGGCCGGAAAGAAACCCAACAAAAAGATTTACAACATCACGCTCATTAACAGTACTAATCAGGTTTTGAGAATAAATTCCTCCGGCAAACTTAAATCTCAAACTCCCGGTGGCATTATACTTAAGTCCCAATCTAGGTTCCACTGAGAAATCTGAGAGCGAAGCGTAGTATTGAAAACGAACACTAGGCTCTACGATAAGCTTGTTGAACTTTTGTCGATATTTGAAAAAACCACTTAATTCAGTTGTAAAATCTTCTTGTTCGATAATTATACCGAGGAAATTCTGGAATCTGAAATTTGTACTAAATCCATTTAATTCAAAACCATATTTGAATTCATTGTTCCTACCGAAATACGTGAAGTCAAGCCCTGCCGTAAAACTGTTAATGCTGCTAAAGCGCGGAGCATCATCTTTTTCGATCAATTGTATTTCATAGTTAGAATAGGTCACATTTCCGCCTACAATCATTGATGAAGTCGCCGGAACTAAAGTAAAATCAGCGCCAGCTCCAAAGTTTTTCCATTCCAGGTTTGCAAAGCCAGTAAAATCTACTTTGTCTTTAAAATTAAACCCGAAAAGGTTCAACTTACTTCCATTCGGAGCGACAAAAGATAGTTTGCCATACAAATCCGTAAAGCTATAAGGAAGTCCTAAATCTTCTTTATTTATGGTAGTATCAGCTCCCGAAAAGTTATAAAGCGAAGTATCAGCTGCATATGGATAAAAAATCGTTGAAGTTTCGTTGATATATGAATGCTTTCCGGTAAAAATAAAAGAAGTGCTGCCCCCTCCTTCTTCAAGCTTTTTGATTGGGCCTTCTAGTAAAACCTTTCCAAGAAAAGGATTAGCGGAAACTACTCCACTCATGCGTTTTTTATTCCCTTCTTTTGTTTTTATATCTACAATTGCACTTATCCTTCCTCCGTATTCAGCATTGAATCCTCCTGTCAAAACGTCCACACTTCTTATTGCCTCCGTTTCAAACACAGAAAAGAAACCAATGGAATGGAATGGGTTATAAATGGTCATCCCATCTAGCAGTATTTTATTTTGAATGGGTGATCCACCACGGATGTACAACTGGCCTCCCTGATCGCCTGTGAATACAATCCCTGGCAAAACCGGTAAATATTGTGCGATATCAGCCTCTCCACCAGTTGAAGGCAAAGCTTTGATCTGTTTAGGAGTAACTCGAACTGTAGAAACTCGTACCTCATTTCGGGCTTTTTCTTTTTCTGCCGAAACCTGAACTATGTCCAGTTCCACCCCTCCTTCCATCATATACATACTCTTGTAGGTAATACCTCCGCTTTCAATTCTTATGTCCACTACCAAACTATCATAACCGATATAAGTGGCGACTAATTTATAAGATCCTGCATCAATGTTAGTAAGGCTAAAGAATCCATCAACGTTGGTATTTGTCCCAATAGTCGTTCCCTGTATCCGGATTGTTCCTGAAATAATTGGTTCACCGGTTTCTTTATCAAAAACATTCCCTCGCACACTACCTGTTTGTGCATAAACAGTTGTACTTAAATTTGTAAAAAAACAACAAACTGCGTATAATAATTTATTCATTTGCAAATTGATTTCACTTTTTAATTTAGCGGTACAAATATAAGTTCTATTGCCCGTTTATCTATCACTTATTATTGCTTAATGTAAAACGCAAGTCATTAGAAGTATCAAAAAAGGATTTGTTCTTGGAAAGAAATTTAATACTCCAATTCTATTTCACCTTCTCTCAATATTTCGACTGACCCTTCAGAACAATCAATCACGGCTGAAGGAATATTTTTGCCCATTCCTCCATCAATTACGATATCCACAATTTTCTGAAAATCATCAAAAATTTCACTGGGGTCAGTAAAATATTCTGTGATTTCATCGTCTGATTTTAAGGAAATCGAAAGGATAGGCCGCCCTAATTTTTCGATAATCGACTGTGCAATATTGTTGTCAGGGATCCTGATTCCGACTGTTTTTCTACGATTTTTAAAAATTTTGGGAATTTCATTTCCGGATTTTAAAACAAAGGTGAAGGGACCAGGCGAATTTTTTTTGATGATCTTAAAAATCCTATTATCCAAAGGTTTTGTGTATTTGGAAAGTTGGGCAATATCTTTACAAATAATTGTAAAATAGGCTTTTGATATATTCCAATTCCTAATTCGACAAATCTTCTCGATTGATTTTGGGCAAAAAATATCGCAACCCAAACCGTAAACAGTATCTGTTGGATATATAATAACTCCCTCCTTTTCAAGCACTTCCACAACGTGGCGAATTTTTCTCTCTTCCGGATTGTCTTTGTTTATGCGAAGCAGCATGTTGATTTTTTGGCTGGTAAAGGTAAGAAAAGCAGAAAAATTTAGTCAAAATTTGAAGAAAGTTGTGAGGAATATGTTGAATAATTATAAATTTAGGTCTTCTAATGAATTTGCAGGACTGACTGACAAATTTATCCTGACTAATCAATATGAGTTAAATCAAAATAACTGGTACTGTAATTGAATCAGTTTTTAAACTAAAGCAACACCTGTGCTCGAACGATTTTGGACAAAAGTTGTTTGGACAAGTTTGAAAAAATTATAATTTATTGGTTTTCACTGCTTTAACTATCATGAACTTGTTTCAATCTGCTTTCAATCAAAATTTAACCTGCACTAGACAATTTTTGTTTTTAAAAAACTCAACTTACAAAAACATTGAGTAATCCCACATTCCACAAAACAGGCAATATGCAAACACTTCGCACATTTCTTCAGTTGATTTTGTTTACAGGGGCTTTCAGTATGATGTTCTCATCTTGCATATCTCACAAAGCCATGATCACATTAAATGGCAGTGAGGAAGCCCCCAAAGAATTGAAATCCGATGAATTAGTTCAATATACCCAGCTTCAGGAATTTCAATCGTATAAAGTTCAACCATTTGATCAATTATTGATAAAAGTTAACGCTTTCGACGGAAGTACTGAAGAATTTCTCAATCGGGAATTCAAAACTGAGAACACCTACACTCGTGACATAGATTACAACCCTTCTTCTCTTTATTTCAACAGTTATTTTGTTGATGATGCAGGTTTCATACATCTACCTCTATTGGGTGATATTGAGGTTTCGGGTTTGACTACGTCTCAAATAAAGGTTAAGCTTGACGAAGCTTATTTGCCTTATCTGAAATTTGCATCGACCAGTGTAAAATTATCCAATAGCAGAGTGACTATTTTTGGAGAAGTTAACAATCCAGGGGTTTATTATTTGTACAATGAAAAGAACACCATTTTGGATGCAATCAGTATGGCTGGTGATTTTACAGAATTCGGCAATAGAGAAAATGTTAAATTAATCAGGCTAACAGACGAAGGAAGTAAAACAATTTATCTAAATTTGCACCGCTCTGATTTTATATATACAGAATATTATTATTTAAAACCTTCAGACGTAATATATATTGAGCCAACAAAAGGAAAATCGAGAGATGTTGGCGCCAGATTTACTTCAGTAGTTTTATCTGCAATATCCGTCGCAGTTCTGGTACTTAATATATTTATTAAGTAATCTAAAAAACCGTTTCCAAAAGTAAAACAGAAGGGAAATTACCAAACCGGGTAGGCAAGTTGCCCACCAACGGAGGGGATATTTTTTTTAAAACAGCATCAATTTTTGTTCTTGACAAAGACATGAACGAAAGTTAATTATTTCATTATCCTATGGTAGATTTAATAACAGACACAGGATTTGTTCATAAAGCTTTTTGATGGATCATTTTAAATGGAATCGTTAAAAGCTATTCAATATATTTTGAAACAAAAAACACTAATAACAGGTAATTAAAAACCAGTATTCAAAAAACAACTCATAATCTTCGAAGCAATCAAAAAGAGTAAAACAATACTTCAATGAATGGTGTAAACTATCAAGAGGGGTTTCAGGGGGATGGTTCGGTAGGCCAAATATATATGTTTATATATTTCGCTGTTGCACTTGGAGTTGCGGCTTACTGGATTTTTACCAGCCAGGTAAAGTTCAAATTTGAACTACTCATACTGTGTTTCTTTTTGATGACCAATGACATCAATGAATTTCTGACTTTCAAGATTCCTGGATTAGGTTTTTTTGAAATCAAACCTGAAAGGGCATTGTTTCTTACTTTTTCATTTTTGTTATTCCGGAATTGGTCTTTTTTTAAGGAAAGAAGTAAAGGAAATATCACAACAATGCCTTGGTTTATCCTGATGGTAATATTGTTTGTCATCATGAAAACTGCCTCCCAATTTTATCATTACGAACAAGTCGGAGGACCTTCTAAGGTATTTACCAATTTTCTGGAATCGCTCAATATCATTGTGTTGATATATGCTGTCCAGATTTTAGTAACTCGGGAAAGCATTGGGATTATTGGCAAATCAATAATCTTTGCAGGGGTCTTTACGGCTATAATCAGTGTGATCCAGGTAGCCCATGATCCCTTCTTTATGCGTATTGGCGACCTTCGGCGAGCATTTGGACCAGTCATGCGAGCTAATGGAATTTTTAGCTCGGAAAATTACAATTCCTGTTTTATGATATTGGCGATAGCATGGGTGCTTTATAGCATTCCAAAAGGGGCGCTCAGGTTATTGTTACTTGGGTTTTTGTCATTTGGTGTCTTTCTGACTTTCCACAGGATGAGTTACCTCATTTTGATGTTCGTGCTTGCTGTTTATTTTTTAATGATAGAAAGAATACGCATTGAAAGACTGATTGTCATGGGGCTAGGGGGTATCTGTGCCATCTTGTTGGTTGCGATACTTTTTAACAGGGAAATCATGAATTCAAGTGTTGTCCAGGATCGATTGGCCGAGGACCAGGGTGGACGTTTTGGATATTATGTTATGGTATATAATTATATAGGTAACAAACCGATTTTAGGTTATGGAGGAAAAAAGAATGCAGTCTATTATGAAAGTATGTTAAAAATCACACGTGAAGCAAATCGTGCAACTGGAACCACTGGTGGAATTCATAATAGTTATCTGTCCATCATGTTTTACTTTGGAATTCCGGCCTTCATTTTTTATACAGCCTTTGTGCTTTTTGCTCTCTTATATTTTGGAAGACTAGCAACGATTCACATATTTTTTAGTATCCCTTTGGTTCTCGGTCTGTTTTATGCATTAGGTGGGATGACCAATAGTTATTTATTTCACAGATTTCCCTCCATCCTCTTTGCTATACACATTGGATTGGGGATGGGAGCACGGTACTTGAAAGATTTTTTTCCTGTACCAGTCAGAAAAACCCGAACATTAGAAACACAAGTGTAGTCCCGAACATATGATTATTAAAGCGTGGTGGAAAAAAATAATGGAAAAAGGCCACGAACGAACAGTTCGTGCCAAGAAAAATATCCTTTATGCGATTATTTTCAAAGCGGTAGGTGTATTGATCGGTTTTGCCTATTTTCCACTTTCCTTACAATATCTTGGAGAAGTTAAATTCGGAATTTTCCTCACCCTCGTTTCCATGATCAATTGGTTTGAAGAACTGGATATTGGTATCGGAAATGGTTTGAGAAACCGTCTTGGAGAAGCTATTGCCGATGAAGACGATGAAGCAGGGAAAGGCTATGTAAGTACAGCGTATTTCATCCTCGGAGCCATCTTTTCGGGCGTTTCTATTGTTTTCATTGCTGTTTGCTTTTTTATACCTTGGTCAGAATGGCTACAGTCTGATTCATTTTTGAACGATCAGATCATGTTTTTGGCAATGCTGATGTTTGCAGCTTTTGCTATTCGATTTGTTGCTTCTTTGGTATTTCAGATTTTTTATGCTTTACAGAGAATTGCTATGGTGGACATGTTTTCTACCATAGGCAAAGTGGCATTTTTAATCATCATTTTTATACTTATTTATTATACTGAAGAATCATTAATTCTTTTTGGGGCAGCTAAAACTTTCACTTTTGCGGCGGTTCCTTTAGTGGTTGGGATTTATTATTTTAATACAAGTTTTAAAAAATTCAGTCCAAGCCTAAAATTTGTCAAGCGCTCCTACTTCAAAGGGTTGTTTTCTTTGGGTGTACAATTCTTTATTATCAAATCTGCAATGATTGTAATTCATAGCACCAACAACTTCTTGATTGCATCATTTGTAAATATCGAAGGAGTTCCGAAATACGAAGCTGCTTATAAAATCATGTCTGTATTTCTAATGCTTTTCGTGATAATAACAAACCAGTTGTGGTCAGCAAATGTAGAAGCATATAGAAAAGGTGATATGGAATGGATGAAAAAAACAATGAAAAGTATCACCAGGGTTTGGGTCGGGACAGTCGTATTATCACTATTGATTGTGCTGGTTTCACCATTTATATATAAAATCTGGTTACAGGATAAAATTCACATTCCGATGATGCTGACATTTGCAGTGGCGGCATCAATTTCGATAACCACCTGGGTCAACAGTTT
>JANQFJ010000051.1 GCA_028277915.1 Saprospiraceae bacterium | reverse complement strand
GAAGTTGCATGAATAGAAATAGCGATCAATCGTTCTCCATGTTCATTTTTCAATCGCTGAATTTCAAGGCTGCCTTGTGGGCATTGAACACATCGAACTCCAGTGAATTCTTCAATAATTACTCTGCGATCCTGAGGATTTAAAATTATTGTATCATTATTTGGACAAGTCAAACATTCGATTACCGGGTTCTTTTCAATACAAGAAGTCAATGAAATGGCCAGGAATAATAAAAAGAAAAACAATCGATTGTTCATATGATTTTTTTAAAAAGACTTCCCACTGCTTTAAAAAGTTGAATTAACCGTCAACTTGACTCCGCTAAATGCTGGTTCCAAGCGACAAATACCTCCTGTACAAACAATTCCTTCAACCTGCTTTACATAACTCAAAGAAAACCTGTTTCCTTTAAACGCATAAAATATATCAAATCGCGGATAATGTAATTTTCTTTTTTTCCCATTCGCATCAGTCGGGATTTCATCTTTCTTTGGGTTAGGGTTGATATTATACATATCAGAAACGGTAAATGTCCAATGCGGCGCAATGGTAAACTCAGCCAAGCCAAACAGCCAACTTCCAAAATCCTGTTTCGTGTTCATGTACTGTGCTTCCACTCTAAGCGACTTTTTTCGATCAAATTTATAGAGTACATCAATATACGGAGTGACGGTTTCAACCGTTGGTTTGCCAGGTTTAACTTCGTAAAGATCCTGGTTATATTGTTGAAATTGCACTCCACCAATTATTTGCCATTTCCGTTTGATTTTATAGGTTACTTCGGTATAAATTTCATTATAAAATAAAGCAGTATCTCTCGGCAAAGTATATTCATAAGCTGGATTATCCAATCCTCTGATGTGAGAAAGGTTTACGTTGAAGCGTAGTTTACGACTGGGAGAATATGTAAAATCACCCTGAAAAGCCCATTCTCCCAACTCCTGTGTAGCTGGTTGATATCGTGCTGTAAGGCGGTAGGTGTTTACACGAGACATTGGTGGAATAAAGCCGACCATACCTTGATTAAGTGTTACGAAAGGATCAGCTCTCAATTTGAACCGTTCAGTTCTTTTTGCTTCGATCGTTGCTCCAAAGCCTTTGTTAGCATAGCTTAGAGAAGTGTAAAACACCGAGCCATTATCAAAAACAAGTTTTCCTTGAGAAAAAGTTGTATCATCAATAGTTTTGATAGCATCCGGATCAAAATACTGCTCTTGTGTTTTAAATGCTCCTTCTATATACCAACTCAGTTTGCCAACTGTCAAAGTATTGTACAAAGAAAAAGCATAAACATTATACTTTGCAGGAATACTATCATTTATATGATATGAATTAATAGTGCCCACGACGGTATTCATTGTTTCATCATCGAGTGTTCGATTCACTATGCCGACTCCTGGTGCTAATGACCATTTCGATCCTTCTTTTTTACTTGTGACAAAGCCATCTATACTTCCACCTTTGATAATCGAAGGGTAGGTTGTAAACTGTCTTTTCTGTTTTCCTGTAAAAGCTTTTAACTGCCAATCTTCGGTAAGATCATAGGTCAGTCGCAAACCATACAAGGCGTTATCTATCAAAAGTGGTCGTTGTTCATATGCTCGAAAAATGATTCCACTTCCAATTTGATCGTATAAATGCCCAACAGAGATCCCCAGTTTATGAATATCTTTTTTAATGTACCAGCGACCTATTCCCTGAGCAGTGTAACTGCCTTGTGGATTCAGCAAATTAGAATTGTTAAAAAGGTCAAATCTGACCCCTACATCGAATCCCCAATTGCTGTAATTCAACTGTAACCAAGCATCAGCACCGTATAATTGGTGATCATATTGTGGCGTATTTGTAGCTCCTATCAGGGTGTCCTCCTGAAAGAAATTGCCATTTGCTTCCAAGCTTCCCGACAGTCGGCTTCCTTCATTCTGAGCGTAGCCAAATTGACAAACCACTAAAAATAAAAGACTCCAAAGGGTAATTTTCGCGTTTTTCATTCAAAAAGATTTAGCTTTGTTTTGATTTAGCGGCTAGAATAGTTAGTTCTTTTTCGTTAAAGCAAAGTTAAACGTTATTTTGATTATTGTTTTCTGTTAACTTTTTGCGTATTAATAGTGCAATTAAAAAA
The DNA here is from genome assembly GCA_028277915.1 of Saprospiraceae bacterium. Classification (GTDB taxonomy): domain Bacteria; phylum Bacteroidota; class Bacteroidia; order Chitinophagales; family Saprospiraceae; genus JAHDHW01. The sequence continues at coordinate 996 of JANQFJ010000051.1, read as the reverse complement.
TCGAAATTAGAGCGTTTTTTTCACACTAGAAAAGATATTTGTTCAAAAAGTCAAAAAAGAGTCAATTTAACCCATTTTATTTTAAAACTTTAAAAAATGAAATTAATCAAACCACTTACTTTTTTTATAGCTGTTTTGCTTTCAGGCAGTGTTTTAGCTCAAAAAGCTCTTCCCTCTGTCAATGTTAAAACACTTGATGGAAAAAGCACTAACATTACTGAAATTTGCGGTGATAGCGATTTTACAATTATCAGCTTTTGGGCTACCTGGTGTTCTCCATGTAAAAGAGAACTTGATGCTGTTGCAGACCTTTACCCTGACTGGCAGGAAGATTATAACGTTGACCTTGTAGCCGTCACAATTGACAATGCCCGGAACTTGCCTAAGGTTGGACCTATGGTAGAAACAAAAGGTTGGGAGTATACTATTCTCTCTGATGCAAATGAAGACCTCAAGCGTGCAATGAGCGTCCAAACGGTTCCTCATACATTTTTGGTAGACAAAGGTTGCAATATCGTTTGGACACACACTGGCTATTCTCCAGGAGATGAATACGAGCTGGAAGATGTGCTCAAAGAAAAATCAGGAAAGTAATTTTTTCAAGATTATAAATGACAAACCCGAAGTCTCAGTTTTGAAACTTCGGGTTTGATTTTTGGATTGGGTTTGATCTGACTCTAAGCGAACTCAGAAAGCTCCAACCAGCGCATTTCTTTTTCTTCGAGCTGTTGATTGATTTTTCCTAGTTCCATTGAAAGCTTTTGGATTTCGTCGGCAGGCAAATCCGGGTCATTGAATTTTTCCATAATTTCGGATTTGCGGACCTCATGTTTTTCAATTTCCTTTTCCAGGCGGTTAAACTCTTTGCGTTCCATGTAAGTCAACTTAGGTTGATCTTTGTCTGGCCTGATTCTTTGCTTTTTCTCTTTTTGGTTTTGATCAGAAAACGGTTTGGCGATAGAACGTGATTTTAACAAACTACGATATTCGGTGTAG
>JANQFJ010000344.1 GCA_028277915.1 Saprospiraceae bacterium | reverse complement strand
TCTGTCAATTTGTAAAATATACCCTCCCGTCAGTTCATCTCCTTCTATATCATCAACAGTAAGTTTCGCAATATCAACCCGATTAACATCTCTTTTTATTCTTTCTGTAAAAACATAAACTCCTTTGTAATCATCATTGATGATCAATTCACACAGGCGAGTTCGAGGCGCATATCTTCCTGTGGCTTGCCCCATATGATACGCCAATACATTACGCAATAAAGTTTTATCAGAATAAGGGCCATGCAAAACCCAGTCGTTTTCAGCCGGCATTCCAAGTAGAGCAACATTATTGTTGGTACCATCTTCAAATTGTGTTTCAAAACCATAATTTTTTTTAGGAAAGCCTTGCGATGAAGCACCTCTTATTTCAATTTCTATACGGCCATTATACTCGTTGTAATCATCAATAATAGAGTTTGTTTGCCCAGGACCATTATCAATAATTCCCATATCGGCAGGTACCCTGGGCTCATCATAGATTTCATCAGTTGCCGTTGTATTGATGATAACCAACGGAAGATTTGAAGAAAATATCGGAGATGTGAACCAAGAAGGAGTTTCCTCATAACTCATCGTCGTGTTAGTAACTCCAACTGAGAAGAAAAAATTACTACTCAAATCTGATGAATTGATCGCTTGATTATGGACTTGAATAGCCAGGGTATTGTTTCCCTCAAGGAGCAAATTTTCCAAATCCTGGCTATTTAAAATATACGACTCGGGTTCAGCTCCATAATATAAGCCAGCTTCGTGAAGATTGTCTGCTGTTTCATTATGTGAAGGAGGAATTCCAACCTGACCAATATTGTTTCTGGCAAGCTCCACCCCATTCAAATAAGCTACAAAAGCATCATCATAATCTGCATGCAAAACCGCAAATCCAATAGCGGATAAATCCACGATCTCAAATTCTTTCCGCAAATAAACTGAAATTGTGCTTGGTATTTGAGTGTTATCATCATTGTCGCCATAACCAAAGCCACCTTGCCCTGTCTCCCACTGTATATCATTAAAACTGGGCTGCATCCAGTTCGATGAAGGTTCGTTCACTCCAACTTTATAGCGCCATTGATCGTCATTAAAAATGATAGTTTCCCAGTGATCTATCGATTGACAAAAACTGAAATTATAAACAAATAAAAGGAGAAAAACAGTCAGAAATTTGTTCATTATTATTTATTTATATTTTCCCAAATAATTAGCGAACTCCAATGCTGTCATACAATTCAAACATTGCTCAGCTGTCAATCCTCCTTTTCTGGCAGCCAGCACTCCAAAGTGAATATCTTTTATTCCACCAATACAGTGTGCATCGGGATTGATAGAAATCATAACGCCTTTTTCAAGCGCATATGGAATCCAACTCCAGTCTAAATCAAGGCGATAAGGGTTTGCATTTAATTCAATAACTACATTATTATCGGAACAGGCATCAATGATTCTCATATGATCAATAGGATAGCCTTCTCTAGAAAGCAACAATCTTCCGGTTGGGTGTCCTAAAATCGTGGTGTAGGGATTCTCAATTGCTTTTAACAATCTATTTGTGGCCTTTTCCAAATCCATTTTCAAATTTGAGTGAACCGATGCAATTATAAAATCAAACTGTTTTAAAATATCTTCTTCGTAATCCAAAGATCCGTCATTCAATATATCCGATTCAATACCTTTGAAAATGCGGAACGGGGCCAATTCCTTGTTCAAAGTGTCAATTTCTTCCATTTGTTGTAAAACACGATTTTCTCTCAAACCATTAGCATAAAAAGCAGCTTTTGAATGATCGGTAATCCCGATGTATTCAAATCCTTGATCTCTAGAATATTCCGACATTTCACGAAGCGAGTTGATTCCGTCACTGTAGGTGGTGTGTGCGTGAATGACTCCTTTGATCTGAGATTCTTCAACTAAAATTGGTTGTGAAACGCCAATCAAATCTGTGCGATCTCTCAATTCTGGTTCAATAAAATCGATTCCAGCTTTTCCAAAAACAGTCCGTTCCTCTTCTAAGTTTGTAAAATCCTGTTCACCCGCTTTATCCAAAAAAGAATCAATAAATTCGCGATTTCCGGTATATCTAAATAGCTTAGAACCAAATGCTTCAGGCTTGCAATGATAAATTTTTACCGGAATATTGTTTTCTGAACGACATGTAAAAGAATTATCATTCGCCGATTCAATTGTTAATATTGACTCGATTGTAGCTTCGATAGTTGTTTCAGAAGCTATGAGTATTTCAACTCCATGAACAACGGGCATTTTCCTTCGCATCTCTCCTACCCAATCAATTTTGGCTTCAGACAATACGGATTTAAAATAATCCGTGATTTCAATTGCAAAATCTTCCAAACTTGCATAATGGAATTTATCTTTTGATTGAAGGAAATACTCTAGTTTATTTTTAAGATCTTCCTGTGTTTTTTGACCAAATCCTTTCAATTCGATCAATCGATTTTCATTGCAAGCATACAACAATTCTCCGATGCTTTCCGCTCCCAAATCTTTCCAGACAACCCGTACTTTTTTTGGTCCAAAGCCTTTGATAGACAACATCTCGCGAACACCTTCAGGGGTTATATCAGCATACTTTTTATAAGTAGCCAATTCACCGGTCTCCTCTAATTCCCGAATTTTACTACTGATGGCATTTCCAACTCCTTTGATCCCGCTTATTTCAGCATCTGACATTTCAAAAAGCGGTGTCGTCACCTTTCTAAGCTGCAAATATGCATTGTTGTAAGACCTTATTTTAAAAGGGTTTTCGTCATGCAATTCCATGATCTTGGCCAAGTCACTAAATTTCTTTGCAATTTCTTTATTAGACATCAAATGATTTTTTATGTGCCTAAAGGTAAGAAGCTGTTTTGAAAATGTTGTTTGAAATATTCCTTATGTTTAAAACAAAAATGACTTTCGAACAATGGAAAAAGAAAGGAACATTTCAAAAGGTTCTTAATCATCAACATTTTGTGATTGACGAAGGAAAGTCTACAAATGTTTTGTGCATCTTGCATGGCTATCCTTCCGCTTCTTATGATTATTACAAAGTACTACCACTGCTTTCTGGGAATTATAGGGTCATCATCCATGATCATTTGGGATTCGGGTGTTCAGACAAACCGTTGGATTATTCATATTCATTGTTCGAACAAGCTGAGGTCGCACTTAAACTCTGGGAAAAGTTAGGTGTAAGAAAAGCAATCATCTTAGCCCATGATTATGGAACAAGTGTCGCTACAGAAATCATTGCTCGAAAAAACAGCGGATTTACAGCCTTCGAAATTGAAAGTCTCACACTTTGCAACGGAAGTGTTTTGATAGAATTATCAAAGCTTCGGCCTATCCAAAAATTGCTCTTGAATAAAATTATCGGACCCACAATTGCGAAGCTTGCCAGCCGTAATTTGTTTGTCCGAAACATGAAAAAACTTTGGTTTGATCAATCAAAAATCGATATCGCAGAGTTTGAGGTTTTGTGGAAAATGGTTAATCTTCAAAATGGCAAAAAAGTCATACATCAAGTATCGCAGTACTTAAAAGAAAGAAAGCGGTTTCGCTCACGATGGGTTGGTGCACTTCAAAAAACAGAAATCCCAGTCAATATCTTTTGGGCCACTGAAGACATTGTCGCAGTAAAAGCGATAGCTTCAAAGCTTCATGAACTCATTCCAAAAAGCAAACTTTTTTGGTTGGAAAAAACCGGTCATTACCCAATGCTGGAAAATCCTAAAGCTTGGTCTGAACAACTCATTGAGATTATCAAAAAATAAAATCAAATAACCGGAGAGAGGTTGTGTTTTTTATCAAACATTAATTCCAGTTTTTCTGAAAAAAATAGACTGGAAAGGACCAACGAAAAGGCATAGACAAAGTCCTCAACAGGGATCGTAAAAACCCTAAGTCCAAGATTTTCATCGTTATTGTACCAAACTACTTCGCTACCTAGAAAACTACCAGTTAAAATTCCATTGACAATTAAGAAGGGAATCAACATCACTAAAAAGGTTAAAAAATATTGCCGTAATAATTTTTGATGATACTTGTTGACAATCAACAGCCAAATCGCTCCGATCAAATAATCGACAAAAGTGTAGGCATTTTTATAAAAGAAAAAACTAATCACCATTAGCCCAAACGCCAAACTCACAGACAGATAATTGGTTACTTTGGCGCTCAACCTTGAGTCAGGAAAATAGTGCAGCAAAGCATAATGCGTGAATATACAGGCATAAGGGATGCAGATAAAAAACAACCATTCTTCAAGCGGAAGATTAAAAATTTCTACAGCAGAATGATAGTTTTCATTAAAGCCCCATACACCGTTTCTGGTAAATATTATATCCCAAACAATGAAATACATCATGGTAAATAAAATAGCAGGAAAGATGTATTTCCATTTTCTATAAAGCTTCAACTTTGGATGAAAACTATAAATAAACGGAACCGAAACGGAGCCAATATTAAGCAATAGGTATAAAGACATTCAGCTGGAATTAAGTTCCTTTTTCAAATATTTTAATGGAAAAAAAAGCATTCCAAAGCACTCTCCATCTTCTTTTGAAATATGTTTGTGATGGATTTTGTGAGCACGACGTGCAGCTTTTAAATAAACATTATTTGAGTTTCTGAGTACTTTTATCCGTTGATGGATAAATATGTCATGAACAAAAAAATAAGCCAATCCATATAATGAAATTCCTATACCAATTGGCAACAGTAATGCAAAACCAAAAAGCGTACCCAACAAAATAAAACAAAAGCCCGGAATAGCAAAAATTACAAAGAAAGAATCATTCCTTTCAAAAAATGATTTACGCTGCTCAGGAGTTTTGACATGGTGATCCTTATGCAAAGACCATAAAATTCCATGCATGATGTATTTGTGTGTAAACCATGCAACGAATTCCATGAACAGAAATGTGATAACAATTATCAGCAAAAACATAAATTATTATTTTTGGTTTTTTGAGGATTAAATCAAATTTAATTTATTGGTAACAAAAGATCGTGCAACCAATAGGAATTTCGAATGATTCGGAATTCTTACCCTACTCTCCATGATAGACTGAATCGGTGATTTTTTCAGCTTTCTCAATAATTGTTTGTAAAATACATATGCGGTATAGACCCCTAGCCTGGCTTCCTTGGGTAATTGTACAATACCATTGTAGGCAATATTAAAATCTTCTTCAATTTCTTCAATAATTTTTTCTTTATCCCTCTGTTCAAATCTGTTGAAATCAACTCCAGGAAAATAACTCCTGTTCAAATCCTGCGTATCATCTTTCAGATCTCTTAAAAAGTTAACTTTTTGAAATGCAGAACCCAATCGCATAGCTGATTCTTTCAATGATTCAAGCTTTTGCTTATCTCCTTTTACAAAAACAGTCAGGCACATCAAGCCCACAACGTCAGCAGATCCATAAATATATTGCTCGTATTCGCTCTGTAAATGATAATTGTATTTATATAAATCCATTTTCATGCTGTCCAAAAAAGATTTGATCAATTCATGATCAATGCCATATTTGTTGACGGTATGCTGAAATGAATTTAAAATGGGGTTTAGACTGATCCCCTGTTCGATTGCTTCGAAAACATCCTTTTCAAAATTATCCAAAAGGAATTCTTTTTTATACCCGTGAAAAGAGTCAACAATTTCATCTGCAAAACGCACAAATCCATAGATATTGAAAATATCCCTACGGATCGAAGGTGCTAATAGTCGTGAAGTGAAATAAAAGGAGGTACTATAAGTAGAAGTAACTTCTTCGCTACATTTAAAGGATACAGTGTCAAACAAGGACTTCATTTTTTATGTTGTTTTTAAGTTCTTTGATGATTAAGCTGGTAGCAATTTTTCCTGAGATGAGTGCAGGCGGAACGCCCGGCCCCGGTACTGTCAACTGTCCGGCAAAGTACAGACCATCAACTTTTTTACTCTTTACTTTTGGTCTTAAAAAGGCTGTTTGCATCAAGGTATTTGCCAATCCGTATGCATTGCCACCGTATGAATTATAATCACTTTTGAAATCATTGATACAATACGATCTATTTAAAATGATGTGCTTTTTGATTTTCTGTTGTGTCAATTTTTCAAATCGATCCATGATCTTTTCAAAATATTGATTGCGCAATTCAGGAGTATCCTTTAGCCCGGGAGCAAGTGGAATCAAAATAAAAACAGCGTCATTTCCCACAGGAGCCAAAGCTGCTTCTGTCAAGCTTGGAATATTTACATAAAACAAAGGAGATGACGGCCATTCCGGAGTATCGTAAATAGACTTCGCATGAGCTTCAAAATCTTGATCAAAAAACAAATTGTGGTGAGATACGTTCTTCAATTTTTTATCTATTCCAAGAAAAAATAATAGCGCAGAAGGAGCAAAAGTTTTAATTTTCCAATAAGATTCGGAATAAACACGATACTGATTGTCAAGCAATTGCTCAGTATGATGATAGTCAGCACCACTCAAAACAAAATCTGATTTTATCAAATGGTTGTTGACCAAAAGTCCGGCAACTTTTCCATTTTCAACCTCTATTTTTTCTACATTACTATTTAAATGAAATTTCACTCCCAGGCTTTTAGCCAAAGCAATTATGCCTTCAGTG
>JANQFJ010000332.1 GCA_028277915.1 Saprospiraceae bacterium | reverse complement strand
CCATAAATTCGATATAATCCTGAATCGAAAATCCTTGCTGATTGGTATTATTAGCCATGCCAAGCACTGAAAGCTGCATCTTTTTGTTGAAATGGTTGAGATTGGCTTTTCCTTCAAAGCGGTTTTCAGTACCATAACCACCATTTACATTTCCAAAAACGCCATTCTTTTTATCTTCTTTCAAAGTAAGGTTGATCGTTTTTTCCCTTTGCCCATCATCCACTCCAGTAAACTCAGCCATGTCAGATTGCTTGTCAAAAACCTGGACTTTATCTACTGCATCAGCAGGAAGGTTTTTGGTGGCCATTTGAGGATCATCTCCAAAAAACTCTTTGCCATCCACATAAACATGCTCAACATCCTTTCCCTGGGCTTTCACGTTACCATTCCGGTCAACATCTACTCCAGGCAATTGCTTCAACAGATCTTCCACTACAGCATTTGGCTGAGTTTTGAATGCTTTGGCATTGTATTCAACAGTATCTCCTTTAATCCGAATTGGTATAAGCTCTTCTTTGACTTCAACCTGATCAAGTAAATTTGTCGCAGGATTGAGTTGAACCACTTTGACTATTTGCTCTTCAGAATTATCATTTAGTAAACTAATTACATCGCTGAAATCTTCATACCCCACATAAGTGGCCTTCAAGATATATTCTCCAGTTTTGATTTTTTTGAGATGGAATTTGCCTTTTTCATCGCTTATCCCAAAACTCACCAAAACGGAATCCTGTGCATTCAACAAAACGACAGTGGCTCCTGTCAGCGGCTCATCGCTTTCATTCAGGACAGTTCCGTCGATAGAGTATTTTTGATTCTGAGCAGTTGATGTCAAGCTGCTTAAAATCAAAAAAAGGACAACAAAAAACACTGAAAGCTTATTACAAAATGAATTTTTCATTTCGGTCGATTGATATTTTTAAAGAAAATGAAACTCGGATGAGTTAGTTCAGATTACAGGTGGTTGACAGGATTATTGCCTTATTTTAATACGCATACCACTGCCTCCCATTTCTTCTTCCATTTCTTTAGTTTTAGCCTCAACGATGGCCTCGTATTCTTCCTGGCTAACTTTTTTGCCCTTTTTAGGAGCTTGAATAGCATCGGCCTCCAACTTTTTAAGTTCAACTCTGGCGGCACTGATGGTAATTTGCCCATTGTCTATGTTGAGTTCCAGTATCATTCCAGGCAAAGCTCCATATTCAGCAGGCCCACTTGAAACCGGGATTTGGGTCGTAAACCAAGCCTCAATATTTCTGGAACTGTCCTGAAAAATTGCTTGTTGACAATCATATCCTGCAATAGTTTTCGATGCACCTGACAACTTCCAGGGATATTGCTTCAAGTCACCTTTTATTAAAAAAACCTTACCCATAAAATCAGTTTTCTCCGTCTTGGTGTTTTTATCAAGATCCTTGAAAAGCTTGCTTTCTGAGCCAACCGCGATCATTTTTATTCGGACATTTCCCTCCTCATTGGTATCTTCAAATGTTGCTGTATCTTCATTATCAGCAACTTCCGCAGCTTGCCACAAAGATGTACTTGGACTAAAAAGTAATTCTCTTTCAGACTTTTGAGAAGAAGGTAATTTGTCTTTCATATGTGCCATTTCTTCCGGCAAGTCAATTTGAAATTTCACTTCTTCGGTATATAATATCCTGCCTTCGTTGTTTTGAGCGATTAATACGTTGGAGAAAATGATGGTAAAAATTAATAGTAAATTTTTCATTATAATTTTTTTGATTGTTGTATAAAATATTCTCAACAAATGTAGGAGGCTTCTTTTTTGAACTAGGTTAATCAACCTAGATTTAAGGTTAATTAAGGTTAAAGGAAACGAAAACAATGGCAGGAAAGGGTTATTTTTGAATTCATGAATTCAATCCAAAATAATCGATTGTCCATTTTTCTAATGACGGCGAGTCTTGTCCTGCTGTTGATGTTTTTGTGTTTTTGGTTATTGAATGTGTACAATGACAAGTATGAAGCCTTAAAAAAAGACACAGATTATCTTTTTTTGGGTGCAATCAGAAGCATTGAGGACAAATTGCTTGAAGAAATTTATGGCTCACCCTTTTCGTATAAAAACATAGATTCAACGGATTCCAGGGTCATCAAAATCCATTTCGATCAAAAAATTGACACCTTCAATTCTATGGCTTTTTTGGGCAAAGAAGCCGGACATTTTTTTCCAGATACAATCCAAAAACTAACCGTCCGTTCAAAAATAATCGGAGGTAAAGATAAAGACCTGATGGGTTCATTGGGTCTGGCGATTGCCATCCAAATGGATTCAACTTACCTCGATTCCTTAAATGTCATGAGCGATAGTGTCAATATTGTAAGTGCTATTGATAATTTTATTAAAAAAGACATTCAAAACACAGATCTCCCGCCAAATTACCAGATCATCCAATTGACGGAAGAAACAAGTTCAAGTGGAATTCTTACCTCCAGCAGTTATACCGATCTGCTCAGTGGAGAAAGCTTCGCATTAACCTATGATCATTATAAACCCCATCTGGTCAAAAAAATGATTCCGGAGGTGCTGTTTTCAATTTTTCTATTTTCTTGTATTGCCCTTGCATTTTATGTGATTTATCAAAGTCTTCGGAAGCAAAAAAAGCTCACCCAACTCAAAAATGACTTTGTCAGCAATGTAACTCATGAATTGAAAACACCAATTACAACGGTAAGTGTGGCAATCGAAGCATTGAGCGATTTTGAAGTGTTGGAAAATCCCGAAAGAACCAAGGAGTATCTCCATATTTCAAAACATGAACTCAACCGGCTTTCCATCCTGGTGGATAAAGTATTGAAGATGTCACTTTTCGAAAAAAAAGAACCCGAATTGAAATTGGAAAATCTAAACATGAATTCACTGATCCAAAATATTTTGGATACCATGAAGCTACAATTCGAAAAACTAAACGCTAAAGTAGCATTCAAACCTTTAGCAAAAAATGCAACCTTAAAAGGAGACAAGATCCATTTAACCAGTGTAATGTACAACCTGATAGATAATGCCTTAAAATATAGTTCAACTCAACCTGAAATAGACATTGACCTGGAAAACTCAAATGGGCAAATCAGGTTGAGTATCGCTGACAAAGGAATTGGCATCGAGCCCGAATATAAGGATAAAATTTTCGATAAATTTTTTCGTGTTCCGACTGGCGACAAGCACAATATCAAAGGTTATGGCCTTGGGTTAAGCTATGTTGCAAGTGTAGTAAAAAAACATCACGGAACTATTGATGTCAAAAGTAGCACTGGAAAAGGCACCTGTTTTACGATCTCTTTACCTAAAAATTATGAGTAATATCAAAGTTTTATACGTCGAAGACGAGCCATTCCTCGGAAAGATCGTCAAAGAAAGTCTGGAAAGCAGGGGCTTCATGGTCCAAATGGTCGATGACGGATCATTGGTTATGGACCATTTTACAGCTTTTCAACCAGATATTTGCATTTTAGATGTAATGCTTCCCAACAAAGATGGTTTTACCATTGGGAAAGAAATTCGAAATTTGAATCCAACCGTTCCTATCTTATTTTTAACAGCAAAAAACCAAACCGAAGATTTATTAACAGGCTTTAATTCCGGAGGTAACGATTATGTGCGAAAACCCTTTAGTATGGAGGAATTGATCGTTCGGGTAAATAATTTACTGGAATTGATGAGTCTCGGAAAAAATGGTAAAAATAACACAGATCATTTCATCAATATTGGAAATTATACTTTTAATCCTAAAAAATATGAGCTAAGTTTTAAAGATCAGGTTCGCAAATTATCCCATCGGGAAGCACAAATATTAAGCATGCTGATAGAAAAAAAGAACGAAGCGATTGACAGAAGGGAAATTATGAAAATGATTTGGGGAGATGATTCCTTTTTCAACTCCCGAAACCTTGACGTTTATATCGCCAAATTACGCGATTATTTAAAAAAGGACCCTGATGTTCAGATCATTACGTTGAAAGGGATTGGTTATCACTTTTCAGTTACCTGACAATCAGGCCAATTGAAAAAGGCTTTCGGGAACCCCCAAAAGCCTTTTCTCAAAAATCTTAATTATCCTGTATTATGTTTTAAAAGAAATACCGGATAAAAAGCAGATTAGTAGCGATTTCCGCCACCGTAGCCTCCGCCACCGTAGCCTCCACCGCCATAACCTCCGCCTCCACGGCGATTGTTACGGTTATTTTCTCTTGGTTCTGCTTTTTTAACAACAATATTTCTTCCATCCAATTCGCTGTCGTTCAAATCGTTGATTGCGTTTTGAGCTTCATCATCATTTGGCATTTCAATAAATCCGTATCCTTTTGATCTTCCGGTGAATTTGTCCATGATGATTTTGGCTGAAGATACTTCACCAAATTCTTCGAATACTTCTTTCAGGTTTTCTTCCCGAGTATCGAAATTTAATTTTGCTACAAAAATGTTCATTACTAAAAAAATTTAAAATTAAAAAAAACGAGAAACTTCTTGGATAGGAAAATAAGTGAACGAAATGACAAACAAATTAAACTAAACAAAAAACAACTCTAAAGAATCGCAAAGATATTCAGAATATTACTAGTAAACTAATATTTGTGATAAATTATGAAATCTTTAATACTTTACATTCTCTTCAAATCTCAAACTACAGGCAACTCTCAAGGAACTAACATTCTGAATATCAGCTATTTAATGACTTTTAAAACGAAGTATTCTATCTAATTTTGATTGATTTTTAAAAAAAAATCACCAGAAAAAAAAGCACCAAAGTCGAGAACATTAATATTTTTTAAATTTTCACAATCGCTCTGCATCTCAATTTTCAAACAATATTATATATTACATCTTCAAACGAAAACTGGAAATCAATCAAAAAAATCATTCAAAAATGATCTCTATGAAAAAATCAAGACGAAAATTTATAATAGATTCCGGCCATCTGGCTTTAGGGTTGGGATTGCTGGGACTCTCTGCTTGCAACGGTTCTACCAACAATTTGAGTGAAGAAGAGAAAGCCGCGATTATCACTGCCAGCGATGCCGGCTTGTTTTTCAAAATATCACTTGCTCAATGGTCACTTCACCGAGCACTCAAAAGCGGTAAAATGGACAATTTGGATTTTGCAGCTACAGCAAAAAATAAATTTGGCATCACTGCGATTGAATACGTCAACCAATTTTTTAAAGATAAAGCTCAAGACAAAGGATATTTGAATGACATGAAAATGAGAGCTATGGACAATGGGGTTGAGCAATTGTTGATCATGATCGATGGAGAAGGCGGGCTTGCCGAAACCGATGACTACAAACGAAATCGAGCTGTTGACAATCATTATAAATGGGTTGATGCTGCAAAACATTTGGGTTGTCATTCTATTCGAGTGAATGCGTACACAGAAAACCCTTCAATGGAAGAAGCTGCCAAAGCAGCTGTGCACGGCCTTGGAAAATTGGGCGAATATGCCAGAATTCTGGGAATGAATGTTATTGTCGAAAACCATGGCGGATTTTCTTCAAACGGAAAATGGCTATCCGATGTCATGAAAGAAATCAACGAGAGCAATATCGGAACTCTTCCGGATTTTGGAAATTTCTGTACAAAATGGGAATCTGAAAAAGGTTGTGCAGAGATGTATGATCGCTACCAAGGTGTGACCGAAATGATGCCTTATGCCTTTGCCGTAAGTGCAAAATCTAATGACTTTGACAAAAATGGCAACGAAACCAATACTGATTACATGAAAATGCTGAAAATTGTAAAAGACGCCGGATACAAAGGGCATATCGGCATCGAATACGAAGGCAGCAAGCTGAGTGAAGAAGATGGTATCCTAGCTACTAAAAAACTACTTTTGAAAACGGGAAAGACATTGGGCTAAAACAAACCTTTGATTTTCAACCCATTAAAAAATGAAAACAAATTACTCAACGGTTATTTTGTCATTATTTTTCGTTGTGGCATTTGTAATGTCTTGCGACCAAAAAGCAAATGATGAATCAATAATTGAGCTGAAAATTGAACTTCCTGAAGGGCTGAATTATAGCGTGCATGACCTATTGTGGGGCAGGCCGGATACCGTTATCAGCATTTATAAAGAAGAGGTTGCGGAGTGTTTTAAAGACGATATTTTCTATTACCTGTTCTCAAAAATGAATCGCAACAAATTGTAGATTTATAAATTTGTTGTATTATGAAAAAAGCTCCTAAACTTA
>JANQFJ010000328.1 GCA_028277915.1 Saprospiraceae bacterium | reverse complement strand
ATTTTACCTCTGATCTGATAAAAAATCTTTAAAATCAGGTCGACTATTGCTTTCAAAAAATCCTATTTCTTCAATTCTTATTCTAAAAAAATAAATATTATTTTTTACAGCCCTTAATCTTTGTTCATTTGGTTTTAATTTCCTAAATTCATTGCCCTTCAATGAACAGCGAAGGTGAGTTCTAAATATCATTAATTAACCTATAAATAAAACAGGCACTATATATGAGCTACGACACGAAAAATATTAGAAACGTTGCGTTATTGGGACATTCAGGCTCCGGAAAGACGACATTGGCAGAAGCCATGCTTTTTGAAGCAAAAGCGACCAACAGAAGAGGAACTGTAAATGATAAAACAACCATTTCTGATTATTCAAGCATTGAACAGGAGAGAGGCAATTCGATCTTCAGCACACTCATGCATGCCGATTGGAGAAACTGTAAAATCAACCTTATCGATACTCCCGGTTTTGATGATTTTGTAGGTGAATTGGTTTCTTCTCTCAAAGTTGCTGACACTGCCATCATGATGCTCAACGCAAGGAGCGGTGTTGAAGTCGGAACGGAATTAATGTGGGAATATATTGAAAAATTTAACACGCCTACCCTCTTTGTTGTAAATCACCTGGATAATGACAAATCGGATTACGAAAGTACGCTTGAACAAGCAAAAAGCAGATTCGGCGTGAAGGTTATCCCTGTCCAGTATCCATTAAACCAGGGCGCAGGTTTTAATACCATTGTCGATGCTCTTCGCATGACGATGTATGTTTTCCCTGAAGGGGGAGGAAAACCTGAAAAGCAGGCGATTCCCGATTCGGAAATTGAAAGAGCTCAAGAAATGCACAATGCACTTGTTGAAGCTGCTGCTGAAAACGACGAAGCATTGATGGAAAAATTCTTTGAAGAAGGTTCCCTTAATGAAGAAGAATTGGCCGAAGGGCTACGTATTGCAATGGCCAATCAGGAGATATTCCCGATATTTTGTGCATCTGCAGACAAAAACATGGGAAGCGGACGTATTATGGGTTTCATCAATGACATTGCTCCATCGCCTGCTGATAGACCAGACGCTGAATTGGAAGATGGAGGTACTTTGAAATGTGATGCTAACGGGAAACCAGTTTTATTTATTTACAAAACCATGTCCGAGCCCAGAGTCGGGTTGGTTTCCTATTTTAAAGTATATTCCGGTACTGTCAAAGTTGGGGATGAATTTATCAACAATAATAATCGTTCTGCGGAACGGCTAAATCAGCTCTTTATCGCAAACGGTAAAAACCGCGAGTCAGTTGATGAACTAAAAGCTGGAGATATCGGAGTGACTGTTAAGTTGAAAAACTCTCACTCCAATAATACTCTTGCCTCCAAAGGAGATAATACCGTAATTGATCCGATCCATTTTCCAGATTCTAGGATTCGAACTGCCGTGACTCCACCTAGCAAGAATGACATGGAAAAGCTCATCAAAGCGCTTCACCAAATCCAAGAAGAAGACCCAACTTTGATTTTGGAGCAATCCAAAGCTTTGAAACAAACACTTCTGCATGGTCAAGGCCAACTGCACCTCGATATAATTAAATACCGGATTGAAAAGATACATGGTGTTACGATGGAATTTGAAAAACCAAAAATTGCTTACCGTGAAACTATAACTAAAGAAGCCAATGATTCTTACCGCCACAAAAAGCAAAGTGGTGGTGCAGGCCAATTTGGAGAAGTGCATATGCGCATTGAGCCTTACTATGAAGGAATGCCCGATCCTGCAGGACTCAATGTCAGGAAAACTGAAGAAGATGAGTTACCTTGGGGTGGCAAGTTGGTTTTCCTGTGGTGCATAGTCGGTGGATCGATTGATGCCAAATATTCCAACGCCATCAAGAAAGGTGTAATGCAAAAAATGGAAGAAGGACCATTGACCGGATCTTATTGTCGTGATATCAGAGTTAGTATTTTCGATGGGAAAATGCATCCTGTGGATTCTAATGATATGGCGTTTATGCTTGCGTCGACCAATGTTTTCAAAAATGCTTTCAAAAATGCAGCGCCTCAACTTTTGGAACCCATTTATGATCTCGAGATCTTATGCTCTGATGAAGTAATGGGTGACGTAATGGGCGACCTTCAAACCCGCCGCGCTATCATCCAGGGCATGGGGACTGTCGGTCATTACCAACAAATTCGTGCAAAAGTGCCTCAGGCGGAATTGTACAAATATTCCTCAACCCTGAGATCTTTGACGCAGGGAAAAGCAAAGTTTTCTCAAAAATTTGCTGAATTTAGCCCCGTACCACATGACTTGCAAAAGCAACTCATCTCTGCTTACCAGGCAGAATTGCAGGAAGCTTGATAAATTTTAATTTTTGATTTTAATAGTTTAAAAGCCGTTCGTTGAACGGCTTTTTTCTATTTTGGAAAAATCCTTGGTGACAGATTTACAAAAAAAGGAAAATGCTTAAAATCGCCTACGATGCCAAACGATTGTTCAACAATTTTACCGGTCTGGGAAATTACAGCAGGACGCTTTTAAAAGATTTGTCAAAACATTTTCCTGAAAATGAGTATTTTCTTTTTTCCCCAAAAGTCGGGGAAAATAATCGCACCGCACCATTTTTCAATCATTCTAAATTTACTCTAAAAACTGCGAAAGGCAACAGTGCGTATTGGAGAAGCTTTGGTATAAAAAAGGATTTGATCAAAAGCCAGATACAATTATTCCATGGATTGAGTCACGAAATTCCAATTGGTTTGCAAAAAACCAATATCAAAAGCGTTGTGACGATTCATGATCTCATTTTCAAACATTATCCAAAACAATTTCCATGGATCGACCGGAAAATCTACGATTGGAAATTCCGCTACAGTTGTGAAAACGCCGATCAGATTGTTGCCATCAGTGAGAGTACGAAAAGCGATATCATTAGTTTTTATGATATTCCCCGGGAAAAAATTGAGGTGATTTATCAAACCTGTGATCCGATTTTTAAAAATCAGGACTTATCTATAAATCCATCCAAAATTCAACAAAAATATCAACTTCCCAAAGACTATTTGCTGTATGTCGGTTCAATTATCGAACGCAAAAAATTACTACCTATCGTAATGGCTATCCATCTACTTTCAAAAGAAGACCGTCTACCTTTGGTGGTTTTAGGCGATGGAAAAAAATATAAAAACAAAGTTTTGGATTATCTTGTAAAAAATGATCTTGAACATTTAGTCCTGTTTCCCCAAAATGTCTCTTTTACTGACTTTCCTTCGATTTATCGCCATGCTAGGATAATGATCTATCCTTCAATTTATGAAGGATTTGGTATTCCGCTTATTGAAGCTTTATTTTCAAAAACACCGGTAATTTCCACCACCGCTTCTTCATTGCCGGAAGCAGCAGGTTCTGGAGCTCATTACATTGAAGGGCCTGAACCAGAACTCATCAAATCCGGGATTGAAAAAATATTGTCTGACCAGCAATACGCCAAAACGCTTGCAGAACAAGGATTTCAATACGTCCAGCGTTTTCACAGTAACAAACTTTCAAAACAAATGGTGGGCTTGTACAAAAAAGTGCTTCAAAATGCTTGAAGTTTTCCATCAAAAAAGCCCGGAGAAATTAATTCTCCGAGCTCATCAAAATGTGCTTCTTAGAAATATTAAAGCTAACAATCTATATCCTGAAGGTTACTTGCCCAGCAATGCCATTCACTATCCTGAAAATATTCAGGGTCTTTTACTCGACCATCGTTGCTAGGTTTATTCCATTGAATTTCCAAAAGGTTATCAATTTCGATTTTATAAACATCATAAGCTCTGTTAAATTCAACTCCCTGACCAGTAGATACTCTGTGTTCGATATATCCGCCATTTCCAGGATCGGAAGGAATAATATTGGTGTATCGAATGGTTTCTACGTCATTGCCATCATTTCTTTGATAATCGATGTCCAGCAACGGAGTTGGGTTATTCGGATTATAGTTCAATGTCCAGTTAGCATAAGCGCCGCCGATAGCAGTGATTCCAGAGTACCAGTGCATTTGCTGAAATCCACCTTCTTGTGAAACATACATGTCCCATTTGATTTCGTCATTGACAAGCAATTCACCATATAGCTCAGCATTATAAGTATTGCCTTGCACGGTGACATCATAAGCCCATAACCAGATTCCTGATCCTTGGTATACTGCTTGGTGGTTGAAAGATTCATAAAAAGCAGCGACTGGAACAACGAGATTTACGGTCAAAATTGTATTCCAAACCAAGACATTTGATGCAGCATACATCCAATTACTCAAAGTTCTTGAGTCCTCTTCACCTCGAAATTCTTCAAAATCAGAAAATGGCATTACGAATGATTCCACAGCCGGCAATTCAGGTGCTTTTTTCCCTTGGGGATCAGGAGAGGTCAAATCGTCTTTCTGACATGATTGCATTAAGAAAACGGAAACGAAAAGTACTAAAGCAAATCTTAATTTTTTCATGATATTTAATCTTTTAGTTTTAAGAGTTATTTCAAATAATATTCCCAAATTCACCTTTAATACACAGCGATTGATTAATACCCTTAGTCTTTTTTTAATTTTTTTAAAAATAATTTTTAAATTTTTATAAGTAGTTAAAAATGAGCGATTTGTGTTTCAAAATAAAATTCTAAAACAACAGAAATTTTAAAAATCATTCAACAAAATCCAAGCATAATAGTATATTGGTCCAAAATCAAAATCAATTGAGAGGCCTAATACTTTTTTCTTTTTTAGCGATAGTGCTTTATTCGTGTAATTGCCATCACGAAGGCAATGGATACGTTTATGACGATAGAACTCGAACCCCGATTGAAAATGCAAGAATTGAGATCATGGCAGCTGTGCCCGGAAAAGACACATTGTTTCCAGCCGTTTACACAGATAGTCGAGGATTTTTCCAATACAAACACAACTCTTGTAATGATATGGTTACAATTTATAAGAAAAATTATATAGGGCATTCACTTAAAGACATGCAGGGCGACACTATTTATTTAGAATACCTGGAAGGGAATTAATATTATTTTTTACTACCTCAAGTCATCATAAACTACTCCGCGATCAAGGTATCACTTAGAACCGCTGAAACACCAAAAAAGCCCAGCCCTCCGTTGCTGATATTAGTAGGAAGGCTCGCCGAATTTTCGTCATAGACGCCGCCCTGCCATTCGGTTTCCAGCACCAAAGCACGGTAGAAAGCAGCGAAATCGTCGTTAAGAGAATATTTTTTTTCGATGACAATACTGCCTTTGGGGAAGACCACAATCTCTTTCGTTGGAACGAACAACTGGCTGATATCAACAGTGTTAAATGTATAAAAAAACAATTTTGCTCGATTGGGTTCAACGTTGGAGAGATGGGACCAGTCGATGTTTATTTCGTACATGGCCTGTTCGTCAGGGGAATAAATAGGGGCTACTTCACCAACCCTTAAGCTATCCGTATTGCCAACAGTGGCAAAAGTCATTGGGTTAAACGGATAAACCGGGATCATTTCATTTTGTGCTTCGTAGGTTTCCCCATTCCATTGGATTTCAATGGCATAGATTATATCCGGTTGAGCGGCAAAAGGCAAAGCGCTAAGATATTTACCCGCTTCATTAGGATTTTCGAAAAAAGCTACACTATTTTGTCCGTCAGTGCCAAAAACAGATGCGCCAGTAGCAGGTAAAGGCAAGCCATTTTGATCATTATACGAAAGAGAAAGTCGGATTTCATGCCTTTTGAATTCGTTGGTGATGATGGCTTCGACAACAAGTTTACCATTTTCCTGGGGTTTGAAATCCCAATCCACTTGCTCCTCGCAGCTCAGCAATGTGATTAAAAGAAACAACCCGAAAATGTTAATTAAAAAATGTCGTTCCATTGCTTTCATTTTTTACAAATTGAATTTATAAGTCAACGAAGGTAGAAAACGCACTAAATCTGCCTGTGTTGATATCCAGTTTTGCTGAATGGCGTGGTTGGCCTTTACAACGGGAGTTCCAGCGTTGTTCAGGGTTTTATTAAAATTTACCGCAACGATATTTTTATGTGCCAGCGTATTGTAAATCGAAAATGTCAAACTATGCTTATAACGCTTTTCAGGGTTTTTGTTTAAAATAAATTTCACAGCCATGTCGAGTCGATTGTAATTTGGCAAACGGTCGTTGTTTTTTTCACCATAAATCGGAACCGTAACATCATTGAAAGTATAAAAACCAGTTGGTGAAGAAAACGCAGAACCCGTATAAGCCGTCCAATAAGCCGAAAGCAGCCAGCGCCTGCTGATCTGGAAATTGAGCATCATAGAAAAATCATGCGGACGATCCTGAAACGCGGGATATTCCCTTCCATCATTTATGCCGTTGGTTTGACGCAATGCCCTGGAATACGTGTAGGAGACCCAACCGTTTATGCGACCAAAATTCTTTTTCAACATCAATTCGAGACCATATGAATTTGTTGTTCCAAATCGAAGTTCGCCTTCAACAAGCGGATTTAAGAGGGTGTTTGCGTGAGATTTGTAATCAATTTGGTTGCTCATTTTTTTATAATAAACCTCTGCGCTGATTTCAATTTTCTTTTTTGGAAAATATTTCAAATATCCCAACGCCACTTGATGCGCACGTTGTGGTTTGATATTAGGACTACTAGGCAACCAAATTTCAACTGAAGTGAATGGTGAGGCCGAATTGGAGATCAACTGCATATATTGATGGTAAATCCCATAGCTTAAATTGAGGTTTGAACTGCTATCCAGACTATAATGTAAACTCAGCCTCGGGTCAATGTTTGAATAGCTTTGATAAACTTCTTCTCCAACATTGACAGAATCTACAAATTCGTGATTTTTATCAAAATTGTAATAAGTCGTAGGACCAACATTTGCCCAAATAGAAGCCCGAAAACCAGCATTGAATCGCCATTTTTCTGCCAATTTGTACTCAGCATTAAAATAAGTAACAAATTGACGGGAATTATTTTGTTGGAGTTTTGGAAAAATAGAATTGGCTGACTCTGTAAATATTTGCCCCGGATTGAAATAATATCCGTTGAGTTCCAATCCAAATTTCGATGTCAAATTGGAACCAATAAAATAGGTGAAATCAGATTTAAAACTCAATTTGGCAACTCCCGAAAGCCATCGGTTATTTCCCGAATACAAATTGTAGCGGTAGTTTCCGGTATATAAAATCGTATTGGCAAAAAGTTTTGGACTAAAAATGAGATTCCAGCGAATCGTGGAAGCAAAATTGTTCCAACCCAGACCCGAAACTGTTGCCGAAGTTGCATTATTTTTAAGATCATCATTGCCACTTACGACTGTAAAAAACAATCTGTTTTTATTACTGATCCTCCAATTCCATTTGAAACTAAAATCGTTGAACCGAAGCACAAGGTTAGGATCAGCCTGCTGTAGTAACCATTGAAAATTTGAAAGCCGAAAAGAAGCGAAAAAGGAACTTTTACCTTTTGCAAGCGGTCCTTCAACAGAAAACCGATTGAGCAAAGGATTGAAAGCTCCACTCAGCTCAAACTTATTGAGATTGCCATCTTTTGTCCGAATATCAACTATCGAAGAAAGACGATCTCCGATGTTTACGGGCATATCATTTTTGTAAATTTTGATGCTTCTGGCAAAATCAGGGATTACCATCGAGTAAAAACCAAACAGATGCGCAGGATTGTAAACTGGTGCATCGTCGATAATGATCAGGTTTTGGTCCTTTTCTCCTCCCCTTGCAAAGAAAAAAGCAGAGCCGTCGCTGTGAGATTTGATTCCCGGCAAAGACTGAATCCCTTTTATCAAACCCGATTCACCGCCAAATTCCGGCATATTTTCAAGGGTGATAGGGCCCAGTTCCATTGCTCCAATTCGTTTTCTTTTTAAAAGATCCTGCAAGGGGATTTTCACCTCAATACTCGGCAATTCCTGGGTAATGTAGCGCAGTTTAACGTCTTTTTTTTGATCGCTTTTCAGTTGAATTTTTGATTTCTTCGTTTCAAATCCTACGTAAGAATATTCAATGTTGTAACCATTTTTTGGAAGACGCAGCGAATAAAAACCAAATGCATTAGTGACTGCTCCCAACGGAGTCCCTCGTGCATAAACAGAAGCGCCTATAAGGCTTTCGCCCGATAAAGTGTCATTCACAAAACCACTC
>JANQFJ010000320.1 GCA_028277915.1 Saprospiraceae bacterium | reverse complement strand
CTACATCCCCTAATTTAAATTCGACGGAAGCATTCGGATGATCTTTCCCTCCAGCCTCATGTTCAACAATATAATCGTGTAGGCCCCTCGATTTGCTAGCCGTTGAAGTAAGGTGTAAAAACCGATTGCCGCGATTAATATTCAGGTATTGTGCTACAGGGCCAATCCCGTGAGTTGGGTATAGATCACCATTTCGATTCACAGAATGATTGGTTCTCCAAGCTGCTTCACTGATTCCTTTTTCGCCAAATTCTACTCCTCTTCCATATGGATTGATTCCATCATTAAACTTCACATGTCTTAAATCATGCTGGTATCCACATTCCAGGTGGATCAATTCACCAAACATATCTTTTCGGACCATGTTCAAAACAGCCATAACATCCCTTCGATAACAAACATTTTCTAAAAACATGCACGGAACTTTCGTTTCTTCATAAGTATTGACCAAATCCCAGCACTCTTGGATGTCCGTTGCTCCGCAAACTTCAACGGCAGTATATTTTCCTGCTTTCATTGCATTCGTTGCCATTGGCACATGCCAAATCCACGGAGTTGCTATTATTACAGCATCAATGCTTTCCTCTTGAAGCAATCTGAGATAATCCTCTTCGCCATCAGAAAACACTTTCGGGGCTGGATGTCCAGCTTTAGTAATCATCTTTTTGGATGCATTTATTGCTCTTTCGTCTATATCGCAGATTGCCTTGACCGAGCAATCCTTTCTGCGCAACACTAATGACATTAAACTTCTGCCTCGCAATCCAGTACCAATAATTCCAATATTCACCTTTCGATCATCTTTTCGATTTAAATAAACAGGTAAACTTTGGGGTACTATCGCAAGTCCTGCCCCGGCCATTGTTGAGGTCTGCAAGAATTCTCTTCTGTTAAGTTGGTTTTTCATTTTCAATATTTATTGAATGATTATCGATTTTCTTTTCTCCAAACGAGTTTAAGTCCTGACCATTTTTCATCAATTGCACAAACTTTCACATCGACCAAACCTAGGCCCAAAGCTGTGTTTCTGATTATATCTTCGTTAAGGTCAGTAGGTATTTTTGAAGCTTTTTTGTACCAGGAAACCCAGATCATTCCATTTTTTCTGATTTCATCTTTAATCTTAAAGATTTGATTTTCAAAATATTCCACATTTTGACTAAACAAATGAATGAAGTCTACCAGAACGTCATTATTGTTTACAATCTCAACTTCTGGTAAATCTACCAATAGGTCAAAATAATTTTCAGGAGCATTTATTATTCTAATTTTCGCTCCTTCTTTTATTCCAAGCTTTTGTACCAGAGTTCTTTTCGAATATCCTCCTGACATTTTTAATTGGATTTCTTTTCGTCCCAATTTAAACAAAGTTTTTCAATCGTATAATGATCGCCAAAGATAAAAAGTAGCATACGCTTCAAATCCTTTCCAAGCCTTAGCATGTTTTAAAATAGTCTCTAAATTTGGCTTTGTTGGGAGGTTTAGCTGCTTTTTTAAAGCATTTTGAAATCCTGCATCCTGAATTGGAAAAGCTTGAGGATGTCTGAATGTTTTCATCAAAATATAATCTGCTGTCCAATTTCCAACTCCTCGAATAGTCAACAATTTTGATTTAGCAGTTTCATAATCCAATTTTTCCAATTCCTGTTCGTCAATTTTCTGATCGAAAATATCTCGAGCAATAGCTTGAATGTAATTGGTTTTTTGTTTTGAAAACTTTAAACTGGAAAACTCCTGTTTGGAAATAGAAAGGATGGTTTCCAGACCGGGAAAACTGTAATAAAATTTATTTTTATACTGGAAGCGACATCCATATTTTTCGACGAGATTTCTTTTGACTGTATACGCGAAAATCAAGTTAATTTGTTGACCAATTATGGCCCAACAGATAGCTTCAAAAAAATCCGGAATTCCAATTAATTTCAAACCATAGTACTTATTTACGAGCGAAGACAACAAATTATTCTTTTCAGCCATTTTGTAAAAAAAATTTAAATCATATTTCAGATTCAACCATTTTTCAACATATTTCGATACAGCTAAAATTTGAGCTTCATTGGGGATAATATTCAAAAATCGTAATTCCAACTGAGTTGATTTTTTCAATTTAAATTCTACAAGAACAGGCGTTTCTTGAAAAAGAAATAATCTCCGTACCCTACCCTCTTCAATTGAAAAAAGACACTCATTTTTGTTTCTCCCTAAAAATTTCAAACACTCCTCATAGGAAAAAATAGACGGTATTTTTAATGAGATGACTTTCATTTGGTGAAAAGCTGTTTTAATACTTTTAAAAGTCTGAAGATAGCGTTATTTTGGCCTCGGTTTAAAATAAACCATAATTGAAATTTAGTGTTTTTAGCTTAAAACTAATTGAATGGCAATAATAATAACTGACGAATGTATCAATTGTGGAGCCTGCGAACCAGAATGTCCAAATAATGCAATTTATGAAGGTGGTGTAGAATGGAGAATTGCTGACGGAACTGCTGTATCCGGTTCATACACATTGGAAGATGGGACAACTATTGATGTCGATGAAGACAATCCTCCTGTCGAAGAAGATTTTTATTTCATCGTCCCAGACAAATGCACAGAATGTACTGGATTTCATGAGGAGCCACAATGCGCCGCAGTATGTCCGGTTGATTGTTGCATTCCTGATCCTGACAGAGAAGAATCCGAAGAAGTATTGCTGGCCAGGAAAGAA
Source organism: Saprospiraceae bacterium (assembly GCA_028277915.1). Lineage (GTDB taxonomy): Bacteria > Bacteroidota > Bacteroidia > Chitinophagales > Saprospiraceae > JAHDHW01. The sequence goes on along the minus strand of JANQFJ010000320.1, from coordinate 9,357 downwards.
AAACTACATCTTTAAACTATAATACAAAAGAATAAAACGAAAATATAAAGCTCGCTTAATTTTAGCGGGCTTTTTTATTTTTGGCAAAATTTGAATTTTTATAATTGCAATTTTGTGGTGCAAATTGTGATTATTATCTTGGGCCTTTCTTGTTAAAGATTAAACCAACTAAAACAAACTACTAATGAATTCTGATATTGAAATTGCTCAATCGATCAAACTAAAACACATCAGAGATATAGCTGTAAAACTTGGAATTGATGAAGATCAACTCCATCTTTTTGGAAAACATAAAGCAAAACTTCCACATTCTTTAATTGACAGAGAAAAGGTTGAAAAAAATAATCTCATTTTAGTTACTGCAATCTCCCCTACTCCTGCTGGTGAAGGAAAAACAACAATGTCCATTGGTCTTACGGAAGGTTTAAACCGAATCGGAAAACAAACCGTAGTTGTTTTACGTGAGCCTTCATTAGGACCTGTCTTTGGGATTAAAGGTGGAGCCACCGGTGGAGGTTATTCTCAGGTGTTGCCGATGGAAGACATCAACCTGCATTTTACAGGAGATTTTGCTGCAGTTGAAAAAGCACATAATCTTTTGTCAGCATTAATTGATAACAATATTCAGAACAAAAAATTCTCACTTGGAATTGATCCAAGGACCATTGTTTGGAAGCGTGTTATGGACATGAATGACCGTGCATTGAGGGACATTGTAGTTGGATTAGGAGGAACAGGGTCTGGTGTTCCAAGAGAAACAGGATTTGATATTACAGCTGCTTCAGAAATAATGGCTATCCTTTGCCTATCGGATGATCTGGCTGATTTGAAGCGACGCCTGGGGAATATTTTTGTTGGTTTCACAAAAGATCGACAGCCTATTTATGCACGTGATTTGAATGCTAATGGTGCGATGACAGCGCTTTTAAAAGATGCGATCAAACCTAATTTGGTCCAAACCATTGAAGGAAATCCTGCGATTATTCATGGAGGACCTTTTGCCAATATTGCGCAGGGGACTAATACCGTTATTGCCACCCGTATGGGATTGTCATTAGGAGATTATGTGGTAACTGAAGCCGGTTTTGGTGCAGATTTGGGAGCTGAAAAGTTTTTAGACATCAAGTGTCAGGCAGCTGATTTATCACCTAAAGCAATTGTTCTGGTTGCAACTATAAGAGCTTTGAAATATCATGGTGGCGCAGACCTTGCTACACTTAATGAGCCAAATCCTTTTGCGGTGCAAAACGGAATTGTAAATCTTGAAAAGCACCTTGAAAATGTTGCTCGGTTTAATATCAATGCGGTAGTTGCCATCAACAAATTTGTTTCGGATACGGAAGAAGAAATTCAAATTGTCCAGCAAAAATGCGAAAGCATGGGCGTTAAGGCAGTTGTTGCAGATGTTTGGGGCAAAGGTGGCGAAGGTGCTGAAAACCTTGCAAGAGCAGTCGTGGAAGCTGTTGATAATTCAAAAGGTAAATTTACTCCGATGTACGATTGGAATTCAAGTGTTGAAGAAAAAATCAATGCCGTGGCAACCAAAGTATATGGAGCTGACGGAGTGGAATATAGTGCAAAAGCAAAATTGCATTTGAGAAAAATAGCACGTCTCGGTCTGGAGAATTTACCGGTTTGTATTGCAAAAACACAGAAATCATTGTCTGATGATCCCAAGTTAATTGGTCGGCCGAGTGAATTTAAAATTACAGTTAGAGAAATCGAAATCGCTGCTGGAGCAGGTTTTTTGGTTCCTATTACAGGATCGATTATGCGAATGCCAGGCCTTCCTTCAAAACCTGCGGCTGAGAATATTGACATCGATACGGAAGGAAATATCAGCGGATTGTTCTAGAGTTTAGCTTTATTTATTGTTTACTTTTGCTATAGAAGGGACATTCTTCTCATTCATCAGATCAAATTCCTCTGGGAGATTTTTTTCCCAGATACATAGTTTTTTATTTTTGTAATCGATGCTGAATATTGCCTTTTTTAAAAAGGGATATCCAAGAAGGCCATCTAGATCAGCAGCATAACTTTCATTCAAATATTTCATATCTGCAAACACAAATTTCATATTTTTGAAAGTTCTGTTATTTAACTCTACTTCTTCAATCATTGCAGAATCATGTCTTTTTTGATTTTTGTCAATGCCGGCTATTTCAAACTTTTCATTTAAGTGACGTCCCTGATTTTCAATTTCTTTTTTCAAATGCTTTGAAATTAAATTCACTTCAGCTCCTGTATCAATCCCAAACAAATACGTTTTATAGCCAATTTTGATTTTTACAACCGGCATATGATTATCGGCAGCAAAACTAATTGTTTCCACATTTTCAAAATGCTCAACTATGTTTCCTCTGTATTCCGGCATCACTAATATTTCACTCTTCTCATAGTCTATCAATATCTCGCTATCCTTAAAGTGTTCCATCCCAATCAATCCTTCAATTGACCGTTTTTTTATTTTTTCAAGATGGCTTATATCTGTAACAAATGCTTCAATATTTTTAGAATTAATATCGCCTAGCTGAAAATTTTCAACTTTTTTGATATTGACTGTAACGTGGCCGGAAACTCCTGAAGCAATAGCTTCAATATTATCCTCTGGAGAAGCTTTTGAATTCAAAATCAATGTTGGTGCTCCCGAATCCAAAATATAACTTCTTTTTTTGTCACCTAAGATTGCTTCAACGAAGATCAATCCTCCTTCCAGGTCGAATGGAATTTTATCTGTTGCTTTTACAGCTTTTTTCTCTATAAATGCTCCTGCCAGATTATCCATTTCTTGTTTGACCAAATGACCTAAAGGAACAAATATGTTGGTCTGGCTCGATGCCAAAACCGAAAATACAAAAATTAATATGCTCGTAAAAATTATTCCTCTCATAATAGTGTTCATTTTTTAAAGTCTGGTCAAAGCAAAACTATTTTAGACCTAAGTATTTCAAAACAAAGGAATGGGAGGATTTTTAGATTAGGGTTTAAATATGGAACTAGGAAAGAGAAAAAATCAAATATTGTTTTTTAATATAAGTTATTTATTTTACCAAAGCAACAAATCGGCCAGTTTTTATGAGATTATCTCCAAATTTCAAGAATAAAACTTATCAATACACCCGATTTTCAAAATTAAATACCAAAAAAAGGGTATGGTAGGTATTTCAAAAAAAGAGCTCATTATTGCTATTATTAGCAGTGAAATAATTCAATATCATCGAGAAATGAAGTACGAGAAGCTATTTATTCGAATCGAGCCAAATGTCTACTTTTTCCCAAATAAGTAGAGAACTGAAAGTTGGATGTTTTTATTTGTATTGATTTGGTCATTGAGCCAATGATCGTCTTTTGTAATATCGACCAGGCCGTGGTTATATCTGAGATCAATTCCAATTTGTTTCGAAGGATAGAACCCAAGCCCTATACTTGTCGCAAAATCCAGCTTTTCAAGGCTGTTTGAAAAACTGTTTTGGCTTCTGGTCACATTAGAATTGTTATCAAAAGAAACATTTTTCTTATCCCAATTGGCAGAAATCAAATAACCGGCTTTTGCTCCTAAATTAACCTGAATTTTTTTAGTAATCCGAAAAGCAAATTCCAATGGGATTTCAATATAATGCAAATGGGAGATCGGCAGATCAGAATGACCTGACCCTGTTTGATTATTATTGTCTAATACAAAAGATTCTTCGTTCGGGTTTGAACTGGTCGATGTAGTGTCATCAAAGATTCCGTTTCCGGGTACAGAATCCAGCTCATCTGCGGCTCTATTGGAATTTATTAATTTCTTTTTTTGATATCCTGCCAGAATTGAATATTGAATCCCTCCGCCTATCGATAATTTTCGGTTCAGGCTATAATTCACTTTACCGCCAAAAGTGGCTCCGGCAAATAAACTTTTATCATTAAAATAATTGCCCAAAAGAATTCCGAATGACCACTTCTTGGGCTTTGCTTTTTTTGAACTTTCAAATTTTTCATCCAATTCAAGCAATTCTAACAGGTCAATTTTTGGAATTACACCTTCCATGTTTTGAATCGGGCTAAGTTTCAAATCGGAGTGCTTAAAAACGATTGGATTTTCGATGGATTGAAGAGATCTATTTTTTGAAGATTGTTCTTTTTCTTGTAGATCCGTGACAAGTAGATTTTCAGATATGACATTATTCTGTTTAGAGGGACTAATTTGAATTGCAAAGTCGCTAAATTGATCTTTAGTCTCCCGCACAACTTTATTCAAAGTACTTTCAGCAATTTTTGATGAAATTGTATTGGACTGTTCAGTTATTGATTGAGGATTATTTTCAGCAATTTTTTCAATTTTAGCTACTTCCTTTGTACTCTCTTCTACTGGATTTGGAACCTCGTTTTTTTCATTTCCATTAAAATAAGCCATCGTCCCAAGTCCGAAGCCAAATCCGATCAAAAGGAAAAATAGTAATGGCAATAATCTTTTTTTACCATTTTCTTTATCATGAACCTGAGGCATTTCACTATCCAGTATCTTTTGCATTTCACCCCAGGAACGATCTCTGAATTGCTTGTCAATCTTTGTAATATTTCTTTCTTTACCCTGCATATGATCTGTATTCGTTAGTTTGTCGTATGAGTTGTTTCAGTCGTTTGCGTGCCACTGATAAATGCCATTTTGATGTTCCGTCGCTAATACCAATTTTATTGGCGATTTCTTTATGTGTAAATCCTTCAATTGCAAATAACCTAAAGACTTCTTTAGTTGCCGGAGGGAGTTGATCGACTAATTTGAGCAAATCTTCTTCATAAATTTTATTCAGTGCATGCTCTTTAATTGAGCTATCCCGGTCCTCCAAAACGATGAATTGTAAATATTTTGAGTTCTTTTTAAAATATTCAGAAAGGCTGTGGTACACCAATTTACGAATCCAGCCTTCCAGAGAACCTTTGAATGAAAAAGTATGCAGTTTTTTAAATACCCTCAAAAAACCATTGTTGACAATTTCCATCGCAATTTCACGGTCTTCGGTATATCGAACACACATCCGCATCATCGTATCAAAATGTTTTCTATACAATAATTCCTGGCTGTACCTGTCATTGCGGATACAGCCTTCCACCAATTTTCGTTCATCGTTTTCTTTTTGTTGTCGGGTCTTAAACATTTTAAAACTTAAAACTGGATGCCGATTCCAAAATTTGTCAATAATACTTAAAAGTGCTTTCCAGTTTGTAACGAATCAATATAGTTAATTGCAATCCTTCAACAACAAAAAAGTCACTTTTCATAGCTTAATTTAAACAATCTGATCTGCAAATCAGCAGTTTTCAAATAAATAGACTTTGAGTTGTCAAAAAAAGGTTGGGTGCGAAGGTCAATTATTATCCTTCAAATATCTTTTTCGAATATTAAGTATCGTTTATAAATTTCACCCTTAACTACTTCCAATCCTCTACGCATCATTTTGTTGTCTTCCAGAATCCAGCTTGCTTCCGCAAATTTGTAGTTTTTCTTTTTCGCTGCATCAATCAGGGCTTTGTAAAAGCAAGCGTCCAATCCCCTTCTTTGAAATTTTGGGATAATCCCCAACACCAAAATCCGCAGCCATTCGATTTTCTTTTTCTGAGTGAAAATTTTTAAAAAATTAAATGGAAAAAGCTTTCCATCCATTTGTTTGATAATATAATTGAAATCAGGAATCGCAACCGCCATACCAGCCAATTCGCCATTGACGTGACCAAATAGTATCAATTCCGGATCTGCGAATGGTTTTAATTCCTTTGCCAATAGATCAATTTCAGCATCCGTAAATGGTACGTGTCCGTAATTTGGTTGCCAGGCTTTATTATAAATCTCTTTAATTTTTTGAACTTCGCTTTTCAACTTTTTCATGTTGATTTGAGTAATTTCAAATCTAGAGCGAAGCTCGGCAATCTGAGCAATTCGTTTAAGCTTTCCATTTTCTTTGGCTATATTTCCATTCAATTTATAAGCGTATAATTCCTTCGCTATCTGAAAACCATTATTTTTTAAAAGATTTGGATAATAGGAAGGATTATAAGTCATCATTATTTTGGGAGCATCCTCAAAACCTTCTGACAACATTCCATAATCATAATTGCTCGAAGGACTGGCCGGACCATTCATTTTGGAAAAACCATATTTTTTCAACCGTTTGGATGCTGTATCCAACAAGGATTCTGCAACTTTTTGATCATCAATACATTCAAAAAAGCCAAAAAAACCAGTGTTGTCATTATGGTATTTGTTGTAAAGGTCATTTTTTATTGCTGCAATTCTACCTACCATTTCTCCATTGGAATGCGCTGTAAACAGTTGCATTTCTCCATATTCATAAAAAGGATGATTTAAAGCCGGGAAAAGTAAGTTTCTCATGTCTCTTTCCAAATGAGGAACCCAATAAGGATCCCCACTATAGATCTTCCAGGGAAATCGAATAAAATTCATTCGATCATTTCTGGTTAATACTTTTTTGACCTGTATCATGATTATTATTTAATTCAAGTTGCGGACAACTTTTCATCCAATCGAAATCGTCCAATTTTGAATCAAAATCAAAGATTTTCCCAAAATTCTCCGTTTCATTTGGACAATCCACAACTCGATATATTTAATATCGGCACCAGCTGTATTCAAATAAAAATAGCCTTTTTTGAGTGATGCAAAATCAAAAAAGGCTATAAATTTTTGCGACAGTTTTCAGCGAGGTGTCTTTGGGATTTTAATTCAGCTATTGAATTTTATTAAAACTAAAAGTAGGTCTTTCTAAATATTCTATATTATTGTTTCCTTCAGTGATCTTGACGAAGCGATTAAGATCAATATTGTTATATACTTCAATACTCTGAGCAGCATTTGGCCATCTAATTTCAATTTCTTTTATAGCTATTGCTTCGTCCAGTCCTACTTCTTGCTGAATGCTCGACGAACCAAAACTACCACCAGTTGAAACAACTCTGTAGAAAATCTGCTCTTTTCCATTTTTTTGTTGTGTTATAATTTTGATCCTTGCACCTATTGCCGATTTATTTGAAGTAGTCCCTTCCAATACCAAAGTAACCCAGCTTTTTTTATTTCCAATTGGATTTTCGAAAAAAGCATCTCCAAAAACGTCTCCTTCATAAGCTCCTCCCAACACATGAAAAATATCCTGATCTCCATCATTATCAAAATCTCCAAAACTCACACCATGACCTTTTTGAATATGTCCAAATCTTCCAGATGTTGTGACATCCTGAAATATCTTCCCTTTGCTGTTTCTGTACATTTTATTGGGCACTAAAGAAGTAAAATTTGGATCTCCCGTTCCAATATAAAAATCCAGAAAGCCATCATTATCCAAATCACCATAATTACATCCCATTGCAAATATAGGCTCAGAAAGTCCCATCTTTTTAGATTCATCAGTGAAGGTCCCATCACCATTGTTTTGATAAACTTTGGGCATAAAATCATCAAACTTTTGCCCCAAATAATTAGAGGCTAAATTTTGAGCGATTTGCTGTGACCTGATACTATACGAGGCAGCAAAAATATCAAGATGCCCGTCATTATTCTGATCCCAAATCCATACAGGAAAACTTTCAATTGGCTCCTGAACCCCAGCGGATTGGGCAGCATTAGTAAATCGAATACCAGAATTATTAGACCAAATTCCATTATTCAGAAGAAGAATATTAGGCTGCCCCATGAAAGAAATATAGATGTCCTGCCAACCATCATTATTGACATCCCCGCTTGTGACACCTTTTACAAAACCTCTAACCTGACCAAGTCCTGATTGATCAGTAATATTTTGGAAAATTCCTTTGTCGTTTAAAAAAAGTTCACAGGGTGCATTAATCTCTGTCGAAGATTCATTTCCAATAAACAGATCTAGCCAACCATCATTGTTGACATCAGTCCAAGTTGCTGTTTGCGTTGGATATTTGGAAAGCAAGCCGCTGGTAATTGTAACATCCGAGAAAGTACCATTGCCATTATTTTTCAACAATGAATTGGGTATCCTTCCTGAGTTGCCAAACCAGGCTCCCCTCAATATCAGAACATCTTTCAAACCATCATTGTCATAATCCGCATGAATCATATTTAACCCACCTGTAATACCAATTATTCCACTATTTTCAGTAGCATCTCTGAAAGATCCATCGCCATTGTTTAGAAATACTTTCACTTGATCAAAAGCTCCCCAAGAAGAAGCAATGATATCCAGAAAGCCATCATTGTTGAAATCATCAACACATGAACCTCCTGAAAGACCAAGCGTGCTTATACCTAATTGGTTTGAGATATTTTTAAATGGAGGTAATTTATAATCTGAATTGAAAGCGCTAGGAGGGATAAGCCATTTGCCTGGAACTTCATCAGGATACTGTCCTAAAGTCATATAGGCGATATTAAGCATCCAGACCGTTTCCAAATCATTTGGTCTTATATTAAGCATACTTTCATAAATACTGATAGCCGTTTCTGATCCCTTCCGAAGACTATATATTCCGCCTCCCTGTATTGGAATAATGCAAGATTCGCTATTATTATTTCCTATGCAATTATCTTGCTCTCCTAGCCTCATATAAGCAAGGGCTAACAGGCGATAAATGCTGTAAGTGCTATTTGCATCAACACCATATTTTTTAAATTCTTCGATGAGTTTATTCAACTCCATAATTGCTTCAGTGGATTTGCCGGCATTAATTAACTCGTATGCATACTTCGCATTAGCTTCTAGTTTTACATTCCATGGCTCTGCTGTACTCATCATTGATTTAAAATTTTCTGCCCTGGCCGAATTTAGATAATATCCAACTTTCATTGGATCAATCTGAGCATATGCATCTTTAATCTGTTTAATCATTTTAGCTGTTCCGTCCTCCTCAGGTTCATTTGAAATGATATCTTGATTTTTTTTGGATTTTACGTCTGAAGAACAACCGTTTATAGTATAAATAACAGGTATTACAAACGTTAGGCAAATTATAGCTCGAAATGCTAAAAAACCTCTTTTCATAACATGAATTTGATGCCAAAATGAAAGTATTAAAAAGGTATCAGGAGTCTATATCTTACAAAGCAAGAAGCATTCCTTCATTTGCTCTAGAAAAATAAAATGCATTTCTAAAATATCACAATTTAATATAAAGATTCAAAGAGTCACGAATATTTTCCTATTGGTTAATGCTTGAAAGAAAGATATAAAATACAATGGTAGGTCTTCAAAAATGAGAGACCTACCAGAACAAAAATATTTATCCAACAAATAATCCTAATCCAGCAGGATCATTCTCTTCGTTGCTGTTTCGTTTGCTGTGCTCAACTTGTAGTACAACATGCCAGCTCCCTGTAAGTCACTGCTGCTGATCTCT
>JANQFJ010000307.1 GCA_028277915.1 Saprospiraceae bacterium | reverse complement strand
CATCGTTATTATTAACAATTAGAAATCATATCTATAACTTTTGTTCGTTGGAAAAGTTTTGCTTTTCTGTGAGCGAGTAAATGTTTTTTAAAATAATTTATAACCATTAAAATTTCCGTTATGGATAGAAGGACTACCCTCACCACTTTTTTAGGGAAAAAAGCTAAACCACAAAAAGGTGATTTGAAAAATGCAATTTTTCGAAAGGCTGAAAAACCAGGAACAACGAGTTCCGGTCTTGATCCATATACCGGCCCATGGGAGTATGAACAGGCTGCTCATCTCCTCAGGCGCACGATATATGGCCCTACTTATGCTCAGATAAAAGACGCTGTACAAAACGGAATGAACAGTGTTGTCGATCAACTATTGACTGTTCAACCTCTTCCTTCTCCACCTGTAAATTATGACAACTTAGATGATCCGAATGTGGCAATTGGTGAAACCTGGATTGATGCGCCTTATTCTCTAACTGTAAATCTTAGAGGATACAGAAGGCGTTCACTTTATGGGTGGACCATGAACCTGATGACGAATGAAGGCATTTCAATCCGAGAAAAAATGACGCTTTTTTGGCATAATCATTTTGTAACTGCCGATATCAATGATCCAAAGTTTGTTTATAAATACATCACCTTACTTCGTGAAAATGCGCTGGGTAATTTTAGGGATTTGGTCAAAAAAGTAACGATTGATCCCGCCATGTTACGCTATCTCAACGGGAATCAAAATACAAAAACAGCCCCGAATGAAAATTATGCCCGTGAATTGATGGAATTGTTTACACTTGGAAAAGGAGATTTGGCAGGACCTGGCGATTACACCACATTTACTGAAGATGATGTAGTAGCTATGGCGAAGGTTTTGACGGGATGGCGAGATGTTGGATTTAATACTTTGGAATTTAACCCCATTGGTTCAGTTTTCGTTCTCAACAGGCATGATACAAACCCGAAACAGTTGTCTCATCGATTTAATAATGTGATAATTAATAATAACAATGAGCAGGAATACTCGGACTTGATCGATATTATTTTTCAAAAAGAAGAGGTTTCAAAATTTATCTGCCGAAAGCTGTATCGATGGTTTGTTTATTACAACATCAATGATGACATTGAACAAAATGTCATTGCTCCAATGGCTCAAATCCTGATTGATAATGACTACGAATTAGCTCCCGTTATTGAAGCGCTTTTGAAAAGTGAACATTTTTATGACGTGGAAAATTATGGTTGCATGATCAAAAACCCAATGGATTTTACAATGGCTTTGATCAATCAATTTGAAGTTCAGATTCCAACTGAACTGGAATTACAATATCGAACTGGGCTATTTTTATTTCAAATACCTGCTTTGTTACAAATGCAATATTTTGGTCCGCCCAATGTAGCAGGCTGGAAGGCATATTACCAGGAGCCATCGTTTTATCAAATTTGGGCAAATTCTGTTACTCTTCCTTTGAGAGCTCAGTTTGTAGGGTTAATGCTTACAACCGGGATTAACATTCCGGGAGATAATCCGACGATTGATGTATTGGCTTTTCTGGATACAATTGATGATCCTTTTAATGTAAATAATGTGATTGATGAGTTTGTAAAAATTCTGTTTAGCAAAGACATTGAGCAGAATCAGAAAGATTACCTGAAAGAGGTCTTAATTCCTGGATTGCCAGATTTTGAATGGAATGTAGAATACTCCGAATATGCCAGTGATCCCGGAAATGAAACTGTGGCCAATTCTATTCGAAGTAAATTGACCAATCTGTTTTTTGCCATGCTCACTATGCCGGAATATCACTTGAGCTGATTGTAAGTTTAACCATTTTTGAAAACCCTTTTAAATATAAAATAAATGAAACGGAGAAAATTTTTACAAACATCATCCTTAGCCAGCGTTCCACTTTTTTTGGGTGGAATGAAAGTAGGAGCTTTGCCAAAATCTTCCTTTTTTCCTACTATAAATGACTCAGATCGTGTATTGGTTCTGGTCCAGCTTAATGGCGGTAATGATGGATTGAATACTTTGATTCCGCTCGACCAATATAGTAATCTTGCAAATGCGAGACAAAACATTCTTATCCCTGAAAATAGTGTTTTGTCCATTGAAGATAACGTTGGTTTTCATCCGGTGATGACTGGAATGAAGTCACTTTATGATAATGCAAAAATGAACATTATTCAAAGCGTGGGATATCCAAATCAAAACCGTTCGCATTTTCGTTCGCTAGATATTTGGACGACTGGATCTTCGGCCGATGAGTTTTTGACCACAGGTTGGCTTGGTCGTTATTTTAATAACCTCCATCCAGGGTTTCCTGAAGACTACCCAAATGATGATTGCCCTGATCCTTTTGCAATCACATTGGGGGCAATTGTTTCTGAGACTTGCCAGGGACCTTCAACCAACTTCAGCACAGCCCTTACCGATCCAAATAATCTGACCACAATCATAGAAGGTGAAGAAGGATCACTGGATTTAAATACGTGTTATGGTTATGAGTTGGATTTTTTACGTACTTCAATCAAGCAGACGAACGCTTATGTTGATTCAATAGAAACTGCAGTGGCAAATGGAAACAACATGGCTCAGTACCCTGGAGATAACAGACTGGCGGAGCAATTGAGAATAATTGCACAATTGATTTCAGGAGGTCTCCAGACTCAGGTATATGTGGTCAATTTAGGTGGATTTGATACACATGCTGCACAAATCGCAGATACAACGACAACAGGTTTACATGCTGAATTGCTACAAACACTTTCCGATGCAGTTGCTGCTTTTCAGGAAGATTTGGAACTTTTGGGTTTGAATGAGCGAGTTGTTGGGATGACATTTTCAGAGTTTGGAAGACGAATTCGTTCAAACGATAGTTTGGGAACGGACCATGGAACTGCTGCGCCGTTATTTGTTTTTGGAAGCTGTATAAATCCCGGAATAATAGGCACAAATCCTGAAATTCCTGAACAGGTGGATAACCAGGAAGGAGTTCCGATGCAGTATGATTTCAGATCTGTTTACGGATCGATTTTGATGGACTGGTTTGAAGTTTCAGAAGATGATGTAAAAAGTATGCTTTATGAAGAATTTCAGCATATTCCGATCATTCAACTTTGCGATTCGGTTTCAACAATTGATACTTCTTCAGAAGAAGAGATTGAAAGTTATAATTATCCAAATCCTTTCAAAGACTGGACGACTATTGTTTTTAAAACAAAAAATGAATGGGCCAAGGTGAGTGTTTATGACGTTTTGGGAAATGAATTAAGAGTCTTGGCAGAGCGCCGATTTTCAGCAGGAGAGCATCGAATCAATTTTGAAGCGAGAGACCTGCCATCCGGAAATTATTATTATCGAATTGTTACAAAAGATCGTCAGAAAACGAAAGGAATGGTGAAAAATTAAACATAGTCGAAAACATTCTCCGGAATATCCATCACTATTACATCCAGGTTGCCATTGTCATTGATATTCATCAATTGTACAGTGGCAATTTGGTTTAATAAAGAAGGATCGATCGTGGTTTCTATTTTCAAATAATTATCTGTAAAACCAGTCATCAAATTGGGGTCTTTGTGTACTTCAAAAAGTACATCCCGACGACGACCTAAAAACTGCTTGTAAAAATGGCGTTTTTTCTTTTCAGAAAGGATGCGCAGCATTTCATTTCTACGGCGGCGTTCTTCAATAGGAACGACACCATTCATTTCATTCGCTAAAGTATTTGGCCGTTCGGAATAGGTAAATACGTGGAGATAGGAGATATCTAATTCGTTGATGAATTGATAACTTTCCAAAAAATCTTCTTCGGTTTCACCGGGAAATCCAACAATGACATCCACTCCAATACAAGCGTGGGGCATCAAGCTTTTTATTTTTTGAACCCGATCAGCATACAAATTGCGTTTGTATCGTCGGCGCATTTGGCGCAATTGTTTGTTATTTCCAGATTGCAACGGCATGTGAAAGTGTGGAACAAAAAGATCCGACTGAGCAACAAACTCGATGACTTCATCTGTACAAAGGTTCGGTTCAATGGATGAAATCCGAAATCGCTCAATGTCTTCAATTTTATCTAACTCGCGGATCAAATCGATGAACATTGCTTCTTTTTTTGGCTTGGTTCCTTCGATGACTTCAGTCCCGTTTCCAAAATCTCCTAGATTCACTCCTGTTAAAACAATTTCTTTGACTCCAGATGAAGCAATTTTTTTGGCATTTTCCACTACATTTTCAATAGTATCGCTTCTGCTTTTCCCACGAGCAAGAGGAATCGTACAAAATGAACATTTATAGTCGCAACCATCCTGCACTTTCAAAAATGAACGTGTTCGATCTCCAAAAGAAAAAGAATTTATAAAATCTTTTGCTTCACGAACCTCTCCAGCGAAAACCAATCCCTTGTCCGGAGCTTTGGAAAGATCATTGACGTAATCGAGAATTTTAAATTTTTCGGCAGCACCTAGTACCAGATCTACTCCTTCGATCTCTAAAATTTCCTGAGACTTCAACTGCGCATAACAACCAACAACTACCACGAAAGCGTGCGGTGTATGTCGCAATGCACGACGAACGATCTGACGACATTTTCGGTCCGCAAAATCTGTCACCGAACAAGTGTTGATCACATAAATATCAGCACCTTCTTCAAACTTGACCTGGGTAAAACCGTTATCCTCAAACAACCGTCCGATGGACGAAGATTCAGAGTAATTCAGCTTGCAGCCAAGCGTATAAAATGCTACTGTACGTGGTGTTGCCATTCTAAAATTGACTTAAGATAAAAGCAAGTGCAAAGGTACATGTTTTAGCATTGTTTAAAAAATTAAATCCTCTTTTGAATTATTAATTTAGATTCATCTTCTCTACCCTTTGGTCGTTCGGCTTTCTCCTAAATCAATAATGTCGAATTTATTTTTTAAACGGTTCATAAAAGATCTAAAAAACTTCTTTCAAACGCTTTTTCAAAGCGAAAACCTCATCGCGGTATTGAGCGGCGGTGATAAAATCGAGGTCTTTTGCAGCTTTTTTCATTTTTTGTTCCGTTTCCTGGATCATGAGTTCGATTTGGTCTCGATTCAGATAACTTACAATTGGGTCTGCAGCTAAAGTAGGCTCCTCAGGTTCGACGTAAGCTTTTGGTTTGTCAGCGCGGATATCCAAAATAGAACCCTGGCTGAGAATTTCTTCTTTTGTTTTGCTGACTGTTTTTGGCGTGATGTTATGTTCTTCATTATAAGCCATTTGAATTGACCGACGGCGATTTGTTTCATCGATGGTCACACGCATAGAGTTGGTAATTTTGTCTGCATAAAAAATCACCAATCCATTTGAATTACGAGCTGCACGGCCTGCCGTTTGTGTCAATGATCGGGCATTTCTCAAAAACCCTTCTTTATCAGCATCCAAAATTGCAACGAGTGAGACTTCAGGCAAATCCAATCCTTCTCTCAGCAAATTCACCCCAATCAAAACATCAAAACCACCCAATCGCAAATCTCTAAGAATTTCAACACGCTCCATTGTATCTACTTCAGAGTGAATGTAACGACAATTGACATTCAAACGAGCCATATATTTAGCCAGTTCTTCTGCCATCCGTTTGGTTAGTGTTGTAATTAAAACCCGCTCCCCCACTTCAATCCTCTGACTAACTTCATCCAAAAGATCATCAATTTGATTTAAACTTGGACGCACATCGATCGGTGGATCAAGTAATCCAGTAGGGCGAATCAATTGCTCTACAATTAGGCCATCTGTTTGTTCCAACTCGTAGTCCGCAGGAGTGGCACTCACAAAAATGACCTGATTGATCAAAGATTCAAATTCACTGAAATTCAAAGGACGATTATCCATCGCAGAGGGTAAACGAAAGCCATAATTAACCAGGTTTAATTTACGAGCACGATCACCACCCCACATACCTCGAACTTGTGGAATCGTCACATGACTTTCATCAATAACCATCAAATAATCTTCAGGAAAATAATCCAGGAGACAAAACGGCCGTGTACCAGGTTGTCTTCCATCAAAAAAACGAGAGTAGTTTTCTACTCCTGAGCAATAGCCCAGTTCTTTCATCATTTCAAGATCAAAAGTTACCCGTTCCTTAATGCGTTTGGCTTCGAGAAGGCGACCTTCTTCAGCAAAATATTTTTCCTGCTCTACCATTTCGTCCTGAATATCTCTGATGATTCCGTGGATTCGCTCGCGGGGCGCGATATATAAGTTAGCTGGAAAAATGGCTGCATTTTCCATTTTTTCAATTCGCTTTCCACTATCCGTATCAATTCGTTCAATTTCTTCGATTTCATCTCCAAAAAAAGTCACGCGGTAACCGTATTCGACATAAGGCAGGTTGATATCAACGGTATCTCCCCGAACCCGAAAAGTTGCACGACTAAATGTCACTTCTGTCCGTGAATACAAACTTTCGACCAGACTGTACAAAAAAGAATTCCTGGAAATTACTTGTCCTTTATATATACGAATAATTCCGGATTTATAATCTTCCGGGTTTCCCATACCATAAATGCAGGAAACCGAAGCTACAATGATGATATCCCTGCGGCCGGAGAGTAATGACGAAGTAGCCCGCAAGCGCAATTTGTCCACTTCTTCGTTGATTTGTAAATCTTTTTCAATAAAAGTATCGGAGACGGTGATATAAGCTTCCGGCTGGAAATAATCATAATAAGAGACGAAATATTCTACGGCATTATTAGGAAAAAACTCTTTGAATTCTCCGTAGAGTTGTGCGGTCAGCGTTTTATTATGCGTCAAAACCAGTGTCGGTCGAT
>JANQFJ010000279.1 GCA_028277915.1 Saprospiraceae bacterium | reverse complement strand
CTCAAATTGCCATACATGTGTCAATTCGTGTAAAAAAGTACTGTTTTGCATAGTCCCCCAGCTATTGATTGTATAGAAACTCACATAACAAAAGTTTTTCTGCTTGGGGCCAGCCATGCTCAACTCATCAATTCGTACACGCTGGTAATTGATAGCATTACCAAAAACCGATTTAGCCAATTCAACTTCCCAGTCATGCATTGATCTGGAATTGAATTTTAGAAAATCCAGGATCGTTTCATAAAATTCCGGCATGCCAACAATATCTAGCAGATAAAGCGCAAGTTCGATCCACCAAATTCCGATTCGATTCAAAATCCGATTGTTGATCTCAGATTCCCACCAGTACAAAGGTCTAGGCCTCAAAAAGTATAAACCCTTCAAAAGGTGCCTGAAAAAGCGATTCAGTCGAATTGGCAGCTTCTTAAAAATTTCAATAAAACGATAACAGCTCGCAAGAAACTTGTTCCAAAAGTGAATGAAAAACTTATCAAAACTCAATTGGATGTAATAACCTTTACCATAGATTTCCATAATTACCGGTTTTGCGATAAATTGCTTATCGGAAGTGTTTCTAGTGGTAAAATACTTTCAACCAAAAGGTTAAAAGTAAAGCGACTTAGTGTTTCATGGATTGGATCAGCCTCCGCACACCTAAGGTGCGATGTGGGTTTTCTTCAAAATGGTAAACTACAAGATTTCATGGGTATTATAATACCTCATACATGTTTGCAACGATCACAAATGTAAAATAAAATACGGTTAATTTACATTAAAGTTTTCCACAATGTTTCCACATATGTTACCAAATAGAATTTTACAGTTGTCAGTAATTTATTTTTAAATAACTAATAACCAGCTGTTTATATAAAAATTAAATACAAATAAGACATTTCCTTACCTAGACGACAATTAAATCCGTTATGGTTAAATTTAAATATTTTTAATATAAAATATAATTATTTAAACCGAATAGCTTTAACCGGAGATATTCGCGTAACGAGGTAGGAAGGAATAATTAAAAAGATTAACGTGATGATCAATGTTCCCAAATTTAGTCCCAGAATTGACCACCAATTGATCTCAATGGGAGCAACCGAAAGGTAATAATCCGCTTCAGATAATTTTATTAGTTCAAAATAATCCTGAAAGAAACATAATGAAATTCCGATGAGGTTTCCCCAAAACAAACCAATGCAGATAATATACGCTGCATAATAGAGAAAGATTTTCCGGATTCCCCAATTGGTGTACCCAAGCGCCTTGAGCGTCCCAATCATATTCGTTCTTTCCAAAATTAGGATCATCAATGCAGTGACCATATTAATAATGGAAACGAGGATCATCAATGCCAAAATCACAATTTCGTTGATGTCTTGCAATTCCAGCCATTCAAAAATACTTGGTGATTTTTCACGAATGGTTTGAGAATACAGATCGTTAGGAATTTGCTCGATATAAATATGCTCATTGATTGCATTCAGATCATCAATATCATCAATAAATACTTCAAACCCACCAACCTGATTTTCATTCCAGTCCAAAAGCTGTTGTAATATTCTGATGTCTACTATAGCAAACTTTTTATCGTATTCCTCAAGGCCGGTTTTGTATATCCCCGCAACGGTGAATCGCTTTTGGATTTGATCATTATCTTTAATAAAATGCACAACCAGTTTTTGCCCAACTTCCAGGTTCAAACGGTTAGCAGTTTGTCTGGAGATTAAAATTTCTCTCGAAGCGGCACCATCCGGCAAAACCAATTCTTTACCTTCTTTCAGATATTCTTTGAGGTTCTCCCAATTGAAATCTTTCCCGATACCTTTTAAAATAATACCTTCAATCTCATCTTTTGAACGGATGATTCCGGGCAAAGTAGCAAAAACCTGGATTTGGCTCACGCCACCATTCGTTTGCTTTTGGACCATCCTGTCATAAAAAGTATATCCTAAAAAAGAAGGATTGTCAAGATAGGTCACTGTAGAAATGGTGTCAAGATAGGGATAAAAAACCTGGTCAACATTCACCGGATAGGCCTCTATCGTATTGTTAACTCCAGTATCCATGATGTGAATGTGCCCCCAAAAACCAAAAATCTTACTGCTAATTTCATTTTTAAATCCTCTGATCAAAGAAGTAGCAATGATCATTACCGATACACTTAATGCAACAGCTACAATCGCGATCCGTATGATTAGCCTTGAAAAAGACTGTTGGCCTGAGGCTGCAACTTTTCGTGCTATGAAATAATCGAGATTCAAAATATTCGATGGATGGTTTATTGTTTTAACGACAAAAAGCGAACTATAATCTTTAAACTAAAAAACTCAAAACTACGAACTACAAACCACAAACTAATAACCAAATGTGAACTTTAAATATTCCACAAACGGTTAATAGAAAAACATATTTTTTCAAGAGCTTCTAATTCTAATTTTTGATACCTTTGAGGCTTAAAATTTTTGACGATTATGAACTTTATTGAAGAACTCCGTTGGAGAGGAATGATCCACGACATTATGCCGGGGACTGAAGAAATGCTGAAAGACAAGCCTATCTCAGGCTATATTGGGTTTGATCCCACTTCTGATTCTTTGCACATTGGAAGCCTGGTTCAGATCATGATTCTCGTTCATTTTCAAAATGCAGGGCATAAGCCGATTGCACTCGTCGGGGGAGCTACTGGAATGGTTGGAGACCCTTCCGGAAAGTCAGCTGAAAGGAATTTGCTAGATACCGAAACATTAAATCGCAATGTCGGAGGCATTCGAAAGCAATTAGAGAAATTTTTGGATTTTGAATGTGGGGAGCTTTCTGCGGAAATGGTCAACAATTATGATTGGTATAAAGAAATGAGTTTTCTTGAATTCATTCGCGATGTTGGTAAACATATCACCGTGAATTATATGATGGCCAAAGATTCTGTAAAATTGAGATTGGAAACCGGATTATCATTCACAGAATTTTCTTACCAACTGGTTCAGGGGTATGACTTTTACTGGCTTTACAAAAACAAAGGCTGCAAACTCCAGATGGGTGGTTCTGATCAATGGGGAAATATTGTAACCGGAACTGAGCTGATCCGACGCAAAGCCGGTGGCGAAGCATTTGCAGTGACCACGCCATTGATCAAAAAAGCTGACGGTACCAAGTTCGGAAAAACGGAAGGAGGAAATGTATGGTTGGATAAAAACAAAACCTCAGTGAGAGATTTTTATCAATATTGGTTGAACGTGTCCGATGAAGATGCTTCTAAATATATCAGGATTTTTACTTTGTTGACAAAAAGTGAAATCGAAACTATAGAAGAAAATCACAATATTGATCCTGGAAAAAAATTATTGCAAAAGACCCTTGCTAAAGATATTACAGTACGAATTCATGGTCTGCCTGAATTCAATAAACTCGGACTGGACAACAACATCATGTTTGATAAAAGTCTTGGAAAAGCTGAATTGGCTGCCATGGATGAACGCAAATTCATTGATGCGATACAGTCTTTCGACCAGGTAGAATATGACAGTGAGCTGGATCTGAATGAAATCGAAATAATTGATTTTTTGACTGAAGCTACCGGAAGCCTGATTTATCAATCGAAAAGCGAAACGAGACGGGCCTTAGATCAAAATGCCGTTTCGATCAACAAAACTAAAGTTTCAAAAGATTACAAACTTGGAGATGTAGATTTGTTACACAACCAGTTTATTATCGTTTCAAAAGGAAAGAAAAAACACTTTGTCGTTAAAAAGAGAAATTGAAAATTGGCTATCAATTGCCTAACTCCCAGAAATATTTTAAAGCATGGAACTAACAATTTACCAGGTCGATGCATTTACTGATAAGTTATTTGGAGGCAATCCAGCAGCCATTGTTCCGCTAAAAGGCTGGCTTCCGGAAGAATTGATGCAGCAAATAGCAGCAGAAAACAACCTGTCTGAAACTGCGTTTTTTGTTCAATCCGGAGAATATTTTGATATCCGATGGTTTACTCCGAATGCTGAAGTCGATCTCTGTGGACATGCTACATTAGCCACTGCTCATATTCTTTTTGAGGAAAAAAAATATGATCAAAAAACTATATTTTTTAATTCAAAAAGTGGTATATTAAAGGTAGAAAAATTGAACAACTTATACACGATGGATTTTCCTTCCGATAAAATCCATCAAGTAACGACTCCCGTCGAGCTTCTTAAAGGGTTAAGTATCACGCCGTTAGAAACCTATCGCGGGAAAGATGATTACATGATCGTTATTGATTCTGAAAAAGAGATTTTAAACATCCGACCAGATTTTAGGATGTTATCGCTACTTGAAAATGCCAGAGGAGTTATCGTTACCGCTCCTGGAACCGAAGCTGATTTTGTATCTCGTTGCTTTTATCCTGTATATGGAATTGATGAAGATCCGGCAACAGGCTCTGCTCATACAACCTTGGTTCCCTACTGGTCCCAAAAACTTGAAAAAATTGAACTGTCTGCTTTACAACTCTCTCAACGAAAAGGAATCTTCCATTGCAAATATTTGCAAGAACGGGTTTTGATAAGCGGTCAAGCTGTTACTTATCTAAAAGGCATTTTATTACTGTAAGCTGAACATCGCACTCCCTTTTAAACTAAACTTCAATTCTCATTTGAGAATTTTGATTTATTATTTTTTAGTAAGCAACACTAAAAAGTTTGGTATGAGTGAAAAAATCAAAAGCCACTGGAATGAAAAATGGGTGGATGTTGAATTTGACCATCCTACCAAAACCTGCAATTACGCGATCTCCAATTACGGAAGGATCAGAAGCCAAAACAAAAACACAAAAAAGGAAAACCTTTTGAAAGGAGCCATCGTCAATAGAGGTTTGAGAATTCTCAATGTCAAATTAAAAGATAACTCAACCGGTTATCGATATATCCACCGTTTCGTTGCAGAACATTTCCTTGACAAGCCCAGCGAAGGTCACACGTATATTGTGCATGTCGATTATAATAAAAATAATAATAAGTGGAATAATCTGAAATGGGTGACCGAAGAGGAATGGAAAAAGCACGTCCAAAGTTCTCCTGAATTTAAAAAGGGGAAAGAAAAACGAATGAAAAGTTATAAGCTTAATGAAACCAAGGTTCGCATGATGAAAAAGATGCTGGCCAACGATAAAAACCAACGGAAAATAATCGCCAGAAAATTTAACGTCAGTGAATCACTCGTCAGAAGGATTGAAAAAGGACAATACTGGTCTCACGTAAAACCGGATGACGAATAATAATAACCTCCATCCATAAATGATTTAAGGAGAAGGTTTATTTAAAATTTTCAAAAAAGTTTATAACTAAGGCTTAATATTCAAAGCCACCCGTAAATCGTCGATAGATCGCAAAGGTTGTTCTTCAATTTCTAAATCAAAGAGGTAGGAAGGTTGTTCCATTTGTCTTAGATCATCAAATTCGATTTCTGCAAATTTGTCAGCAGGGTACAAAGCTATTTTTTTGTCCGGTAAGATTGTAAACATCCGGGCTCCGGGATCAGGTACCAATGCCATTTCAGACCATTTGCTTTTGGGGTATTTTATCAAACCTTTATTGTCTCCAGTCACATAAACGATAACCTGTTCCGCCAACTCAAATTCAGGTTCTTGATCATACTGAAAATCTGCACTAAGGATCAACTTATTTTCTTCTTTCATCAGTTTGTCCCAGTTGAATATCCCAAATTTGTCCGCTGAAAAAGAACGATATACTTCAGCCATTTGGTTCAATTGCTCATATGCAGCATCCACTTTAGCCATAGCTGCTTTATAGTCATTTTTCCAATATCGCGGACCAAAGGCAAACAACGCTTTCAATGGCATTACTGCTTCAATTCGAGTTGTAAAAACCTTTGAAGTATCTTTATAAGATCTCACTTTCAAATCATATCGGTTCCTTTTTACATGTTCAATTTCACCAGTTAGTCCAGTTGTCCATTTTGGAAAGGCTTTTTTTGAAATATTTTTCCAAACCATCAAAGCAGCAAGCTCTTTTTGACCTTTAAAATCTATTGTCTGGTAAAGGTTAATATCGTTCCAACCCAAGCCATAAGCCTTCATCTTTTTCTGTGCCTGACCGTGATTCACATTAGTCAGATTATCGTTGTAATAAACATCCAGAATAGCCTTATAATTGACTGCGAAATACTGCCGATCTAATGGAAATTTCAATTTCGGCTTCATCCGTTTGATTTTCTTTTTCAGTTTGTTTCGATCTTCGTTGACCACGGGTTCAACCGTTCCAAGGCTATCCCAGCCTTTCGAATCTTCGTCAAGGAAATAAAAATCGTAATCAGCACCTTTTTGAAAAGATGCAAACTTCACGTCAACCTGCTGCGTGGAATCGAGAAATAATTCGGCATTTCCTTTTTTTACTCTCATTTCAAAAGAACCCGCTGTTTCAAAATTGCCATTTCCATAATTCATAGGAATCCCCGCAAAATAAATACTCATGGCATCATGCATTTCGCGATAATCAAACTGGACCTCACCTTCTACAGGTTTACCATTTCTGTCAATGATCGCATTAGGCGGAATATTAATTTCAGTACCGGATGGCATTTTAATTAGTGCTCCGTTTTCCGTTAAAAAAGTAAAATGAGCAAATTCAGGATCAAATTCCGGAAACGGAGGATTAACCAATGGCTTTTCAGCCACCAAACTTTCAGCATCATTTTGGCAAGACAAACTGAATAGCAAGAGTGTCGAAAAAAGCGCCAAAAACGCGGGATTAATTTTGATGTTTAGCATGTTCATGTTGTTAATAAAAGACGTAAGTTAATTGTAAAGTTTTGTCCGAACTATTCAAGGATTTTTATCAAAATGAAAATAATGCTGCTTATAAAAAGCAGTTGATAATTCACAATAGGCAAATTGTTCAGTTTTAAATTTTTTACCGTAGGGGAAGGCTTTTTCGTACATCCAAGCTTCAATTTCATCAATTGGTTTAGTAAATCCGAAATTGTACGCAGTAGCAAAAAATTTCAATTGAGCTTCTTCATTTTCAAAATGAAGACCATCATAACATTTTTGCATTATGAAATAGTAGCAAAAAGCATACTTAAGTTGCCATTGAAAACTTTTTAACCTTTTTATCCTTTCCAATCGTTTACTTTCTTCACTGGTCACCGTATAATCTAAAATTTCCTGAAAACTAGAAACCAAACCGGGCATATGTTCTACATGATACTCCAAATCCTCAACAAATGAAGGTTTCATTTGGAAATATCCGATAGAAAAATCGGCCCAGGCATTCCCTTTCAAGACGTAAAGTTGCTCGAGTACTTTAGTTTCAAAAAAATCTTTGAAGCGAGAATAACGAATGAGTTCTGGAAAGACGATACTTAAGACTTCAGCTTTTTCGCAAGGGAACCGTTGAGCAACAAGTTCAATTGTATTTTGCTCTTTTTTTAATAATTGAATGGCTATGGTAATATCACGATCAAATTGGCCTGGAATGCTGAAAGAAGTGCCCAATACGCACAAAAGGAGTATAAAAACAAATTTTCTCATTAGGTGTAGTTGATCCCGAAGTTCTCATTTAACATATTTTAGCTGGCAAATATTGTTCAAGTCAAAAACTATGGTTTAATTTGGTGCTTTCTCTATGCACATTTTCCTCAATACTTTAAGCCAAGCTAAAAACCATGCAAAACCTAAACGATATACTGATTCACTTAGGTGAAGAGCGCGAAAAGTACTTCAATGCCGTATCGCCACCTATTATTCAATCGAGTAATTTTTGTTTCAAAAAACTGGATGATTTTAGAACCGCTTTTTTGGATGAAATGGAAAGTCACCTTTATACCCGCGGCAACAATCCAACAGTAGGGATTTTGCGAAAAAAACTCGCCGCTTTGGAAAATGCAGAGGATGCTTTGGTTTTTGGAAGTGGTTGCGCTGCTATTGCAGCTGCGGTTATGTCGAATGCAAAATCAGGTGATCATGTCGTTTGTGTTCAATCCCCCTATTCCTGGACTTATAAATTATTGACAGAATACCTTTCAGTATACGGTGTTACTCACACCTTTGTAGATGGTACCAAAATCGAAGAAATCGAAAATGCCATTCGACCTAATACTACTCTACTCTACCTTGAAAGCCCAAACAGCATAACTTTTGAGCTTCAAGATCTTGAAGAATGCGCCAAGCTTGCCAAAAAGCACGGAATAGTTTCTGTGGCAGACAATAGTTATTGTTCTCCTATCTTTCAGCGTCCATTGGATTATGGAATCGATATTGTTGTGCATTCCGGAACTAAATATTTGAATGGTCACAGCGACGTGGTCGTTGGAGTACTTTGCGGTAAAAAGAAGATGATTAAAAAAATATTTGATGCAGAATACATGACTCTTGGAGGAATTCTTTCTCCCAATGATGCCTTTTTGATGATTCGGGGATTACGTACTTTGGAATTGCGTTTAAATCGTTCTGATGAATCTGCACGCAAAATAACCAATTGGTTGGAAGCTCATCCAAAAGTTGAAAAATTGATCTACCCTTTTTCGCTATCATTTCCTCAGCTAGAGCTCGCCAAAAAGCAAATGGGAGGTACTGGTGGTTTATTTTCAGTTATCTTGAAAACGAAAAATATCCAAAATGTTGAAAACTTTTTCCATAAGATGGAACGCTTCCTTTTCGCTGTATCTTGGGGAGGTCATGAATCACTGGTTTTACCATTTTGTGCATTTCACAATATTCCCGGAAGAGAAAATTCCCACCATCCCTGGAATCTTGTCCGATTTTACATTGGGTTGGAAGATCCGGATTGGTTGATAGAAGACCTGGAACAGGCCATGTCAGTTTTATAAAATTCGATCCGGTAATTTTAAGTACTTCAATTTCTTTTTAAAAATGTTTTGCAAAGTCAATAGCATATTTTCAATAATAAGAAAATTTAGAATGAGTAAGATAAGATACAGTTATAAAAACGGAATGTTTTTCAAATAAAATAATTTGTTTTTTTCATAATTCGAAGATATATTTGTATCATATTGATTATGAAACGCTTATAAAAAATTAAAGAAATATGAAAAAGCAAAGCATGCACCGTCAGTATAATTTTCCAGACGCTGATCTATATCTACAATGCATGGAAAGGATCAAATATGCTCAACGTGATCTTGAACAATTCAAAAACTATGGATACGACCTTGAACGACTGAAAAAGTTTAAAGCAATGTGCGACAAATTTAGAGCCTTGCCAGACGATGACGAAACACTCGGTGACCAAATGTTAACTACTGATAAAAAGTATGATGCCGCAGAAAAACTTAAAACAGCCATTCGCGGAATTATGACCCGTGTTTCTATGAAATACTCCAATCGGTCAGGCAGATTCCGAAAATTTGGCACATCCAAGCTTGGGGATATGACAGATGCTCAGCTGTTGTTTTGTGGGCGCAGAGTTGCAAGAGTTGCAAGGCAACAACAGGACTTCCTGGCCGAAGTAGGTGTAAATGAAAATAGTATTCAGAAAGTTACCGATGCTTGCCGAAACTTTGAAAATGCATTGAATATCCAGCAAGACAAAATAGCAGACCGAGATATTGCTGTTGAGCATCGGATTGACCAGGGCAATAAAATTTATAATGAAATGGTCACACTTTGCAATATCGGCAAAGACATCTGGGTGGAGACTGATCTAGCCAAATATGACAATTATACGATATATGAAAGTAATAATGATCAGAAAATGGCCAGAAAACATCGTCAAAAGTCAGAAAATACGTAACTTTGGGCGCTTTTTACGATTACTGGTTTAACTCACAATCCCATGAAAATTCAATTACTTACCTCGTTAATTGCATTTTTATTTGTTACAAGCGCATTCAATAGCTATGCGCAACCTCCAAATTATCCATTTCCACATCCAAAAGGTTATGTCTGTTTCAAAACTGAAGAATTGATCGAGGTAGATGGTGAATTATCGGAATCAACATGGGAGAAAGCTGCATGGTCAGAGTCCTTTATAGATATTTCAGGTGATGAAAATTTAAAGCCATACTTCGACACAAAAGTCAAAATGGTCTGGGACAAGGAATATTTATATATCGCCGCTGACCTTGAAGAAAACCACCTTTGGGGAACCATCACTGAACGCGATAAGGTCATATTTAAGGACAATGATTTTGAGGTTTTCATTGATCCTAATGGTGATAATCACCATTATTATGAGTTGGAAATAAACGTGCTCAATACCGTTTGGGATCTTTTACTTACCAAACCATATCGAAATGGTGGAGCTGCAATCGACAATTATAATTTTAAAGGGCTTTTGACAGGTGTAAAATTTTATGGGACAATTGATGATCCAACT
This sequence comes from Saprospiraceae bacterium, assembly GCA_028277915.1. Lineage (GTDB taxonomy): Bacteria > Bacteroidota > Bacteroidia > Chitinophagales > Saprospiraceae > JAHDHW01. Next base: position 539 of record JANQFJ010000279.1, on the reverse strand, counting down.
GATACCGATGAAAGATGGACAATCGAAATAGCTATCCCCTGGCACAACTTTGAAGTATGGAATCCAAAGAGGAGGCCTCGGTTGCCGAAAGACGGGGAGCAATGGCGCATTAACTTTTCAAGAGTTCAGTGGGAATTGGAACCCACTCAATACAGCTATACCAAAAAACTTGATTTCAGACGTAAGCCACTTCCCGAAAACAACTGGGCCTGGTCCCCGCAAGGGGTTGTGCAAATGCACCAGCCCGAAACCTGGGGTTTTGTACAGTTTTCCGAAAAACAAGTTGGAAGCCCTTCGGTAGGTTTTAAAAAAGATATCGATTTCAATCTGAAAATGGCACTGATGGATGTGTACTTTCACCAAAAAAGGCATTTCAAAAAACACAAAGTTTATACTAAAAATATTGAAGACCTTCCAATCAGCGAATTCAATAAAATTCGTTTTTCAAATAAAATAAAAATTGAAACTTTCAACAACCGTTTTGTCGCTGCTGCAGAAGGATATAAAGGAATCTGGCAGATCGATGAAACCAGTAAAAT
>JANQFJ010000234.1 GCA_028277915.1 Saprospiraceae bacterium | reverse complement strand
AGAAATTGGTGCCTGGGAAACAAGCCGAACACGTGGTTACCGTTCAAAAACTTATCGCTATGCCATTTCAAAAAGAAATGAAACTGCAGCAGCTATCTTTCAACCCAATATTCCGAAAGATGGATTGTACTGGGTCTCGGTACATTATGTTGCTGGAATCAATAGATCGGTGGATACACGTTACAAAATAATCCATGCTGGAGGAGAATCTCATATCAGTATCAACCAGGAAACACATGGTGGGACCTGGGTGTATTTGGGACAGTTTTATTTTGAAAAAGGAAAAAAAGGGAAGGTGATTGTCACAAATGAGTCGACTGAAACTGGTCAGGCCATTGTGGCTGACGCTGTGCGATTTGGCGGTGGATTAGGCAATGTTCCAGATTGTAGTTATGGCAAAACAAGCAGGGAACCTCGATTTGAAGAAGCTGCAAAATATTATGCTCAGTTTCAGGGATTTCCGGATTGTACCAATGACGTTACAATCAGACCAAAATATGCAGAATGGGAGTTGGAAAAAGGAACCTGGAAAGAAAGGAAAAATGCAATTTATCTCTCCTGGCATTCCAACGGAAATGGAGGTTCTGGCACAGAGACTTATGTCCACAGTTACAAAAAAGTCAAAGGAAGCAGAATGCTCCAAAACCTGATTCACGACCAATTGATCAAAGATATTCAGCATGGTTATGATAAACAATGGAAAGATCGAGGCAAAAAAGCAGCGGATTTTGGGGAATTACGCGGTTTGAAAAACATGCCTGGTGTATTGCTTGAAATTGGATTTCATGACCATAACAAAGACGCAAAAGCATTGACAGAGCCAGACTTTCGCAATCTTGTGGCCAGGGGAGTTTATAAAGGGATTGTTCAATATTTTGCAAAAAAGAGTGGCAAACGACCAATTTATCTGCCGGAGCCACCAACTCATTTGATCGCTCAAAACAAAACCAATGGTTCAATTGAAATATCGTGGAAAGCTCCACGATTTGGAGGAATTTTTGGCCATCGGGCCACCGCTTATAAAGTTTACATCAGCCGAAACGGAAAAGGGTTTTCAAACGGAAAAATTGTAAATGAAAATAGTTATGTCTTTGAAACTCCTGAAGAAGGAACGGTTTATTACTTCAGGGTAACCGCTTTAAATGATGGAGGCGAATCTTTTCCTACCACCGTTATCGCAGTGCGAACACCTTCAAGAGGGTTGGTGGAAGTTCCGTTCCTAATCGTGGATGGCTTTGACCGGCTTGATCGCAACCTGGCTGTCATCGTAAATGAGCGATCGCCAAAATTTGCACCACTTGGTAAAACACGCAGATTGTTTATCGAACAAATGAATAATTTTGACTATTCAACACAGCATGCCAAATCATTGGCGGCAAACGGGAAAGCATTTGATGGAGCCAGTAATGAAGCCGTTGCTGATCGCATGATCCAATTGTCTAACTATTCAGTCGTAGATTGGTTTCTGGGAAGAGAATCCTCAAAGGATAAAACATTAGACAAAAAAGAGCAAGTTTTACTAAAAAAATATCTTGAAAATGGCGGAAACCTTATCATTTCGGGTTCAGAGCTGGCTTTTGATTTGGTGAACAAAAATACCGGGAAAGATTTTTATCAAAATTTTTTGAAAGCTGATTTTAAAGGTGATGATGCAGGAGTTTTACAATTTGTCAGCTTTGTCAATAATCAATTTGGCGGGATAGATGGAAAATTAACCAGTCATGAATTTGGTGCTTACCGATTAAAGTCTCCTGATATTATTCATCCCATAAATGGTAGTCAGTCTATTTTAAAATATAAAAATGGTCAAACGGCTGCAGTGGCTTACAAAAAAGAATTTGGTGTAATCAATTTTGCTTTCCCTCTCGAATCTATCGGAGACGAAAGGATAAGGAATAATATTTTCAAAAAATCAATCGCCTATTTGAATTATCCTGTCCAAACCAATTCATTGGATATAAAAATCGCAGCATTTCCAAAATATTTTCATGGTCAGTTGAAAGTAGGAATGGGCAATGCTGTTGAAGGTAGGGCAAGCCTTAGCCTTAATACTGCATTGGGGAAGGAAGTATTTTATGAAAAATGGAGCCACGATGGTCATAGTGACAAAACTTTTTTCACTCAAAATGTCCCAAAAGGTGTTTACAATTATACCTTCGAAATAAATGGACAACAACAAATTGGTTGGGTGATCAAAGAGTAATTGTTCATTTTTGAAACTTTAAAAGGATAATACTGTTTCGATTTAAATTATTAGTTTAAAGTTTTATAAAATGGACAAAATGGATTTCGGAAATCACGACAAATCATTGGCGATTGCAACTTTGGGCACGGGCTGTTTCTGGTGTACAGAAGCAATTTTTCAAAACCTGGATGGAGTGGTTTCTGTCGTCTCTGGTTATTCTGGTGGTCATGTAGAAAATCCAACCTACGAAGAAATTTGTACCAAAACTACTGGTGATGCAGAGTGTGCTCAGATAACGTTTGATCCATCGATTATCAGTTTTGAAGAATTGTTGGAGGTCTTTTGGCGAGTCCATGATCCCACTACTCCAAACCGACAAGGAAATGATATAGGGCCACAATACCGATCTGCAATTTTTTATCATGATGATACCCAAAAAGCTATTACAGAGCTGTCTTTAAAAGCGGTAGATGCATCTGATCTATGGCCTGATCCAATCGTCACAGAAATTGCACCTTTTCATAAATTCTACAAGGCTGAAGACTACCACCAAAAATATTTCGACAGAGTGGGTAACCGCAATCCTTATTGTACCTATATTATCGCTCCGAAAGTCAATAAATTTAAAAAGGAATTTGAAAGCAAGTTGAAAAGTAGTTAAAACAAAATCGAATTCCTTTCAATCACTCAGTCCCTTCATTCGTACATTCAAAAAGCTGGTTTGCACATTTGATATTGAAAAGTACCTTACTGTTCAATAAATTGTTGATTGAACATTTCAAATAATGTTTGGACAAAAAACTAAAATTGAACTGCCATTTATGGATTCCTAAGTAGTTCTCAGTTTTGGAAATTCAAATGAAAAGTAGTTAAAAAAATAAGTTTAGATTACAGGGCAGTTTAATCTTTCGCGGCAATTCCCTCAAAGAATTGCCGTATTTTTTAGAAAACTTTTTTGAAATGGACTGCTTCTAAACAATTTACCAATTGTTCCATGTCCTGAGTAGTGTTGTAAACATTTGGCGCTACACGTATTGAGTCCCCTCGAAGTGAAACATGTACCTGATTTTTGGCAAATTCTTTTTTCAGTGCTTCAAAATCAAAAGAATCGTTTAACCGAATACCAAAAAGATGGTTACTTCGAAAGGCTTCATTTTCTATCCAGCAACCCATATTCTGTAGCTTTTCCAAATAACCATTTGTCAATTCTTTACAATATTTCTGTATCCTGGCAGGCTGAAATTCGTAGATTTGTTCGATCGCTCCATTAAGCATAGGCACCAGGAAAAAATTGCTGTTCTGGCCAACAGAATAGCGAGCTGCTTTTGGTTTGTATTGATCCTGGTAGTTCACTAAACCCTGGAAATCTTCACTATTCAGGCGATTGATCCAATTTTCTTCAATTGGCTTTCCATTGTCAAAAGCTGGTCCATAATAGGCCAATGCCGTCCCATAAGGACCCAATAGCCATTTATAGCCAGCGCAGATCAAGGCATCTGGTTTTAGCCGGTCAACATCAATAGGCAAGGCTCCAACGGATTGCGTGCCATCAATAATCATCAAAGCTCCGAAATGTTTAGTTTTATCGCGAACAGTTTCAAGGTCAATCAATGATCCGTCAGCCCAATGCACATTTCCTAAAGAAACAACTGCTGTTTGCTCATCGATGGCTTCCAGTAATCGCTCATTCCAGTTTTGAGCGCGGTTGCTGTAATCATTCGGAGCTTCGACAATTTTGAGTAGGCCACCTTGCTCCTTGGCTAGTCTTTTCCAGTGGTAATAATTGCTTGGGAATTGCTCTTCCAATAAAACGATTGATTTTTTTCCAGCCAACGAAATATTATTAACCACATTGGCCAAGCCATATGAAACAGATGGAATTATAGCGATACGTTGATAATCAGTACAATTGATCAGTTTGGCAAATATTTTTTGTAATCTTTTGACTGGTTCAAAAAAGTCGTCCACCGTGTATTGATATGGCCTTTTTCTTTTTGAAATGGCATCAAAACCAATTTTTTCAAGATGCTTCAGCAAAGGACCCTGGTAAGCACAATTTAGATAAGTCACATCATCAGGAAGATCAAATAAATGTTTTTGGCAAGTCAGTTTGGGCATGTTATGAATTTTAAATTATTGATGCTTCAAAAATACAGGATTGAATTTATTCCTTAGATAGATTTGATTAAAATTTTTGACCCTCTGTATATTGGAAACTTTTCAAACCAAATTATGATTTAAATCAATATTGTGTCATAAGAGTGCTATCCGGAAAAAAATAAAACTAGAATTGATGAGCGTATGAAGAAATTGAAGGCTGATTTATACCTACTTAATTATCTGTAAATCAATCCTTCAGAAAGCCAGTTGGCCAAAGCCTGGCGATTGTTTTCCAGAATAAGTCTTTGCTGATCGTATGTGTTTCGGATATTCCCGAGTTCTATAAAAACGGAAGTCGGTTTAGGTTCCCGCAACATGTGCAGGTCTCTTGATGTGACAGTGCCGTGGTATTTTCCGCTTCGGCGATACTTTTTGTATTTGGATTCCAGGGTTTTATGCATTTTTCTGGCAAGAGAACGTCCGTCTTTACTTCCCGGAAAATAGTAAAAGAATACATCGGTTTGGTGACTTTTGTTATTAGAGTCAATGTGAATGGTCACTAAAGTTTGATCCTGTATCCCTTGCTTTTTGTGGCGTTCGTACAGTTCATTGATGGCATCAGAACGTTGGAAAAGCCGTCTTTTTTGATTTCGAGGGATTTTGTAATTACCCCAACAGTATTCATCATAATCACAGGGCAAATATTCACCGGAACGAAGGCCATCATTAGGGTCGCGAACTACCATATAAGCTAATGCTCCATGTTCGAGTAAATTTCGGACAACTCGTAATGATACATCATAAGCATATTCATCTTCACAGAGTTGATAGCTTCCTTTTTTCCCAACAGCACCAGAGTCAGGTCCTCCGTGGCCACTTACGATATAAAAAACCTTGCCACGTAGTTTATTATCTTTTAAAGGAATATAGGCATCCTTTTTTCCAAAAATTGGAAATTTTCGGTAACCGCTGAGTTTCTTTGATTCCTTAATTATGCTTTCATTGATTTTTTCTTCGACGACAGGTACTCGTTCTCCTTCGGTTTTTTTCTTTTCAGGTTTAATATTTTCAGCAATTATTTTATTTGAGATTTTTTCATTGAGGCAGTTAAGCTCATGAAACGGAACCCACATAATTCCACTTCTGGTCAGCGATGATTTTCTAAGTTTATCAGATTTAATACGATTATTATAATCTTTTATACGAACTGCTTGTTCCCAACTTTCAAGGCCAAGCGTTGATCTAATGCTTCTTCCATTGTATTGATAAATCAACACAGGGATATAATATTTTTTATTGGCTATAAGTTTGGCCCCTCGTTTAAGTTTGTTGAGTTCATAAAACTGATCAAAATTGCATTCATAAGAATTCAGGTAATACCGTTTAAGTAGTGTGGAAATAATATCACCTGGTTTTGCAACAACCCGATGGTAGTATGGCTTTGCATCATTACTTCCGGTAAACGAAAGAGAAAAAGCAATTAAAATGAAAAGGAGAATAGAACGGTGCATTGAATTATAGTATTTCATGTTTCTCAACGCAAATTTAATAGGAAAGTTATTGAATTCAGTAATTTTTTTGATGTTTTAAGAAATTCTGAATTCGTGGTTTGTAAAAAGAGGTTCCTCTAGGCAGTTTTTTGAAACTTTTTATTTTATTAGGCTACTTATTATTTGTTTCTTCAAACCTCATTGGAAAATGAAAGTTTTTCCTTTTTATTCGATTTTTTCAAAAAAATATATTTTTGGAAATTTTCCAATTTTCATATTCAGATTGTTTAATTTAGTCAGTGTTTGCAGGAGTTTTAGCCATTTTTAAAGGTATATTATTAAAGCTAATTATTATATAATAATTACCGATTTTTGGGTATGCGCGGTATTGTTTTAACCTATAATTTTGTGTTTGTAAGTTCTTTAAGGCAATTCTCTCCAAATTAAAAAGAACTTTCTTCCATAAAAACACATCCTCCCAACCTCCACTACAAAAACAAGATGACATACACTTTTGAGCACCTCTTTTGAGGAATTAAGCAGAAACAAACACTTTGAATCAAACACACAGGAAAAAAATCATTTCCTGGATTGAAAAGTAAGTTTCAGGTTTAATTATTCAAAAAGAATCATCATGTTAAGCAAAAAAATTACAATCATTTCCATCTTAATCCTTGTATCTCTAGCACTTATCGGTCAAAATTCTTCTACTCTGGATGCTAATGCTCCAAGTTCAAATTCTCTTTTTAATAATAATGAGAGCAGTACCAGCGATGCTGTTACAGAGATTATGGATATTTCTGCAATTATTGGAAATGAAATCGTCCAGATCAATTGGAATTTGAACAATACTAATAATCTGTTGGGATTTGAACTATATAAAAGCACGGATGGAAATAGTTGGGAAATGATGACTTTTGTTGATAATGAATTGGCTTCAGGAGATTCATTCAGCTTTGTTGATGAGTCGCCAAACTGGGGAATTAATTTTTACAGAATCAAGGCTGTCAATATTGATGGAGACTACAGTTTCCTTAAAACGACAAAGGTAGTCTATGAATATACAACTGGCGCTAATGTTGGAAATTTTTATCCAAATCCTGCAACAAACGGAAAAACAAACATTGATATTGAAATGCCAAATGGTGGAGAAGCTACAATTCGACTATATGACAACACTGGAAAATTGTTGGGGACATATCAAAAAACAATCTCACACGGAACGAACACTATTTCTCTTGACTTAATAAATGTTTATGACGGCATGCTCTATGCCAATATAAATGTAAACCGTGAGACTTACTCCAGAAAAATTATGTTGAGAACTTCAAAATAAAAAACATGTAAAGGCAAAAAATGCCTTGAAACAAAAATGAACTAAAGAACTATTGTTGTTGATTATTCTTAATTGGTTTTTAGAAAGGATTTTGCTCAAAATGATGAGTGAAATCCTTTTTCTTTTATCTTGCTCTTTGTTGACAAACTTACTGTGGAAATTATCTATTTTTGTGGCATCAAATGATTGTCCTCAAAGAAATAATTTATTTGCTCCGAAAGGAAATTTTGCTGGAATGGCGTCAAAAATATGCCATCAGTGGGATATTGCTTTATGTGTTGTCTACAGTTTTTGTAGTTTATACCTCTTTTAAAAAAGTTGAACCGAATGCGTGGAATACCCTGTTTTGGATCATCATACTTTTTGCAAGTGTCAATGCTATTGCCAAAAGTTTTGTTCAGGAAAACAGTAGCCGTCAGTTGTATTATTATTCATTAGCCAATCCGACAGCAATAATTCTATCGAAGATCATTTACAATTCAGGGCTTTTGCTGTTTTTATCTTTTTTGTCATTCATTGTTTTCGCTTTGGTTGCCGGTAATCCAGTCAAAGATAATTTTCATTTTTTCGCAGCTTTGTTCCTTGGAAGCATCGGTTTTTCTATCACATTTACTTTTATTTCGGCTATTTCAGCCAAAGCCAACAATAGTGCAACATTAATGGCGATTTTGAGCTTCCCAATAATAATCCCAATAATACTTACTTTAATAAAACTATCTGCAAATGCTTTACGATTGATGCAGGATACGGCGGTCTGGAAGGATATTGCCACATTGTTGGCCATTGATTTAATATTGATCACAATGACATTTATTTTATTTCCTTTTTTATGGAAAGATTGAATAAAATAGAATAGGCGAATGGTGTTTATTTTGAAAGTAAATTACCAACTTTGTATACATTTCAACAAACCTTTTAATTTTTAAAATACAATGAGAAAAAACTGGTGGAAAGCTTTAGGGGTTGTTATTTTAATCTACACTTATACAGCAGGATTGTTGATTCCTTTAAAGCCCGGGATTCTGTCTGTCAATCCTTCAAACCTAAACTCCGGTGAAGAAGTTACCTTGACCGTGATTGGATACAATACCTTCTTTACAAAAACTGAAAGCGAACTTCGTGCATGGATTAAATTGGATAATGAACATGCAATTTCAGCTACCAAAATTGAGTTGGTAAATGACACTAAAGCGCATGTTTCTTTTAATATTCCTTCCAATTTACCGACTGAGGATAAAGTGACCGATGCATCATTGGTCATCGACAATGATCAAGATGGAGCTATGGTTTTACCATCAAAATTGACCATTAAAAAGACGATTGATGTTAATCCGAATGCTGAAGGCTGGACAAATGCTCCCATCACTGATTTGAACAGAAAAACAGGGTTCAGTTTTCCTTTTCGAGGTATTCTTTATGAAACCATTAGAAATACATACTTTCATGTTTGTTTGTGGTTTGCGATGATCATTTTGCTTATAACTTCAGTAGTTCATAGTTTCAAGTATTTGAGAAATTTTAGAATGGAAGATGATCAAAAATCGATGTCCTTCACTATGGTAGGGACGCTTTTTGGAATGCTTGGAATTATTACCGGTTCCATCTGGGCAAAGGACACCTGGGGGACCTATTGGACCTGGGAAGAAGTAAAACTCAATATGACAGCCATTGCATTACTCATTTACCTAGCCTATTTTGTTTTGCGGAGTAGTTTTGATGATTATGAAAAAAGGGCAAGGATAGCTGCCGTGTATAATATATTTGCCTTTGCTGCTTTGATCCCATTGATATTCGTAATCCCGCGATTAACAGATAGCCTGCATCCCGGAAACGGAGGCAATCCGGCCATGGGAGGAGAGGATTTGGACAATACCATGCGGATGGTTTTTTATCCCGCGATTATCGGTTGGACTTTGGTTGGAGTCTGGATATCACAAATTGTTTTTCGCATCCAAAGATTGAAAGAAAAAATAATGGAATTCTAGGTTTTTTTTGATGATGAAAATCAATCAAAAAAAAACTCCAACTCCAGTTAAAAAATTTGCTTTAATTAAAAAATTAAACGAGTTTTGCTCGCAATTTAAAAGAGATGAAAAAAGCAAAAATATTCTTGCAATTTATCCTGTTTTTCTTTTGTTCAAACTTAATTGCACAAACGGAAAATCCTGATTTTGCCCGATCAATTGGAAAAATATATGTGGTCGTTGCGGTCATTGTTGCCATATTCATCGGGATTATTGCATTTTTAATCTACCTAGATCGTAAACTAACCAAATTAGAAAATCAAATAAATAATAAATGAGTAATAATAGTAACGGCGGCTTTTTAGATAGTGTCAATAAAAACTTTGACAAAGCTGCCCGCTTCACTGGCCTGCCAAAAGGTTTGTTAGAACAAATCAGGGTATGCAATTCAGTGTACAAAATGCAATTTCCTGTCAAAGTTGGGAATGAATACCAGGTCATTGAGGCATACAGGGTCCAACACAGTCATCACCGACTTCCAACCAAGGGTGGGATTCGTTACAGTTCAAAAGTGAACCAGGAGGAAGTCATGGCTCTCGCAACTTTGATGACTTACAAGTGTGCCATTGTTGATGTACCTTTTGGTGGAGCAAAAGGCGGGGTAAAAATTTCTCCAAGGAATTATACTACTGCACAATTACAAAAAATTACACGTCGATACACAACAGAGTTAATTCGTAAGAATTTCATTGGACCGGGCATGGATGTTCCTGCACCAGATTATGGGACGGGGTCTCGTGAAATGGCCTGGATTCTTGATACTTATGCAACTTTTAAAGGAGGTGAAATTGATGCCTCGGGTTGTGTAACAGGTAAACCCGTAAATCAAAGTGGGATTAATGGGAGGACTGAAGCAACTGGGCGAGGAGTTTTTTATGCGCTTAAAGAAGCTGTAAGCTACAAAGATGATATGAAAAAGATAGGTCTGGAGCCCGGACTTGAAGGAAAAACCATGGCCATCCAGGGGCTTGGAAATGTGGGATATCATACCGGTGTTATATCACAAGATGAAGGCGGTGTTAAAATTGTTTCGGTTGCCGAATATGAAGGAGCAATTTATGGCAAAGATGGTATTGATATTAAAAAACTTCATAAGTTTCGAAAAGAAACCGGTTCAATTGTCGGATTTCCTGGAACCAAAAAGCTGAAATCCAGAAAAGATGTTTTGGAATTGGATTGTGATATTTTGGTACCTGCAGCTTTGGAAAACCAGATCAGAGTTAGTAATGCACCAAAGGTAAAAGCAAAAATTATTGCTGAGGCGGCTAATGGTCCTATCACTGCAGATGCAGAAGAAATCTTGCTAAAAAAAGGAATTATGGTTATTCCGGACATGTATATCAATGCAGGTGGTGTTACGGTTTCTTATTTTGAGTGGTTGAAAAACTTGTCTCACATGCGTTTTGGTCGAATGGAAAAACGTTTCAATCAAAAAACCTACAATAATCTTGTAAGCCTTGTCGAAAGAGAAACCGGCAGAAGCATCAATGTGAGGGAAAGAGAAGTGATCACAAGAGGTGCTGATGAGATTGACCTGGTACGTTCTGGTTTGGAAGAAACAATGATCAATGCTTATCAGCAAATTCGCGAAGTTTTGAAACGCAAAAAAGGAGTCGATGATTTGCGAACAGCGGCTTTTGTAAGTGCGCTTCGAAAAGTCAGTAGTGATTATATGGCTTTGGGGATATTTCCTTAATAGGTGTTTTTCAAATGATAAAATCAGAGGCGGTAAATCGATTAATTTCGGTTTGCCGTTTTTGATTGTGATTTTGTGGTCGCAAAATATTGTTGCAAATTCTTTCGAAAATTTCTTTTAATATAAAATTAACATAGGTTTTTGGTCGTTTTCTTTGCAATTTATTTTTTTGTGGATATATTTGCGGCTTATTATAAAATATCCCATTTTTATTAAAAAAATCCTATCAGATGACAGAAAAGCTTGATAAAATTGATTTGAAAATCCTTAAAATTCTTCAAGA
>JANQFJ010000162.1 GCA_028277915.1 Saprospiraceae bacterium | reverse complement strand
ATAAGGTTTTTATTTTTTGGAGTTGAAAATTTGTAAATCACTCCGTTATTTAAAGATCTTAAAGTGTCATTTCCAATTGAGCTTTCTTTTTGGCTGAAGAAAGAAACTACATCAAATCCTTTCAATGCCACATTTTGTGAATCCACAAAATCCAGATCTTTCCCATTAGGATATTCCATATCGCAGGTCGGTTTGCATGCATAAACCAAAATTGCAATGGTCAATAGTCCGAGTATGAATTTGATTCGTTTCATCTTTTTTAAAAGTTTTAATTATTTTCAAAAAGTAAGACAGCATGACCATCAGGATCTCTGACAATTAGGGCTCTTTCATATCCTAATTCTGGTAAAGTCTGAATACCCGAGGATATGATGGAATAATTGTGATTTTGAATTTTAATAAAAAGAGCTTCTAAATCATCCACTTCCATTGCCGTATGCCAGTACCAATGATCTAAAGGTGTTGAGTCTTTCGGATATAATCTACCACCAGGAGGGGCAATATAATCAAGAAATTCTATGCCAAATCCCCTTTCGGCATGAAGTCCAGTAATGAGCAGTCGAGCGCCAAACACCTGATTGAGATGCTCTTGTTCAGAGCCGTAATTCTCACTTTTCCCAGCTACTTTAAGTCCCAAAACATCTTTGTAAAAAACCATACTCAAGTCAGTATCTTCGATACCAATCGCCGTATGGTCAATTCCTAGAAATATTTTGTCATCATAGGTTTTCCATTTAGGATTTCCTTTTCCTTCCGGAAAGTTGATCAGCTCCAAATTGTGATCATCTTTGTCCCGGAAATAAAAAGCAGAGATACCTGCTGCAACTGGTATATAATCCGGTAAAGTCTGAGGAGCAGTAGATACATGCTCTACTTTTTGATCAGATACCTGATTGTAAGCTTTATCCATATCTTTGACCACAACAGCTATGTGCTGAAACCATAAATCATTGCTTTTGGAGTCGTGTGGAATTGCTCTCCCTTTCAGTGAGGATTGAAATTCGAGCAAACGAATTTCTTCATTTCCAATAAAAACTGGAGTAACTTTCAGTTGCAGTTTGTCATCATTAACTCCAAAAAGTCTTTGTAAATCCATTCCGGATATGTTTTTGGTTGGGTTTACTTTTGCGTCAACTGTTGCCTGAAGAAAATCTGTTGCCATTCGGGTATCAGAAACTGTAAAAGCCACATGTGAAACCATTGTGACATTTTGCCCATGAAGGTTTATTGAAAAGACAATCAACAATATGTGGAATAATCCTATCCTCATTATTTCATTATTTCGTTGTTTATAAAATCTCCTACTCTCAACGCCATAGCCATGATAGTTAAAGCAGGATTTACCGCAGCACTGGATGGGAAAAAACCTCCATCTACGACAAACAGGTTGTGAATATCATGCGAACGGCACCACGTGTTCAATACTGACTGGGATGGGTCATTTCCCATGACTGTTGTACCGCATTGATGGGCTACTCCGGCAATGGGTATCTTTTTGCCGAGATACATATGGTTTGGCAACCAATGCTTTTTGCAACCAGCATGTTCCAAAGCATATTTAAGTTTCCTTTGCAATCGTTTGTGACCTTCGAGGTTGTTTTCTTTATAGTGGAGAAATAATTTTCCATCTTTTATTACCACTCGATTATTGGGGTCAGGTAAATCTTCTGAAGTGAGCCAGAAGTCCAAGGCATGCTCTGCCATGTATTCAAGTGTAATTCCGGGAGAAAAAGATGGAGCGTCTTCTTTGAACATAATAGGGTCAGATTTCCCCAACATCTGGATATGCCCTAAAGGATATTCAAAGTCGTCGCTCCTAAAATAGAAATCATTGATGGCAAATGTTTTTCCAAATTTGGTTGGATTTGGTTTTATTGAAAGAGCCAGCATTGCGGTATTGTTGTGGGACATGTAGTTGCGCCCTACCAAATCAGAGCTATTTGCTAATCCATTTGGATGTGTTTCGCTAACTGACTTTAGCAACAAGGCAGCAGAATTAATCGCTCCTGCACAAAGGCATACAATGTCAGCGCTAACTTTAAATATCTCTCCTTTTCGTTGCACTTCTACCTCTTTGATCATTTTGCCTGAGGTATCGGAAATCAATTTTGTTACCTCTGAATTCTTCCACAAATTGACATTTTTGTATTTCAGTGCCGGTTTAACGGCAATGGTGTGGGCATCAGCTTTTGTTTCCGATGGATCTGGAAAACCATCAAATCTATCCAAAACTAATAGTGCCTCATTATTGCCATCTTTTCGAAGTCCAATTGGTATTGGAAACGGACGAAGTCCATATTCTTGAAAATCATCAAATAACTTTTGTATTCTGGGTTCGTGTGGTAAAGGCCCATGGCGATAAGATCTGCTCTCCTGTGGTTCAGTAGGATCTGAATTTCTCAATCCATGCACATGATACATTTCTTCTGCTTCCTGGTAATAATCTTTGAGATCCAGATAATCAACAGGCCATACAGGAGACATTCCTCCATGATGTTTGATTTGGCCAAAATCCCATTCTCTGAGTCTAAATAGTGCTGCGCCATACATTTTGGTATTTCCTCCAACACAGTAATGTTGGCCAGGATGGAAGGCTTTTCCTTTTACATCATACCATTCTTCTTTTGTTTTGTATCTGGCTTTTACGAATACCTCTTCTGTATCCCAATTTTCTTTTTCTTTTGGAATAAAGTCTCCTTTTTCAAGCACCAGGATTCTTTTTCCTTGCGGTGCAAGTTTATAAAGCAAAGTGCCACCTCCTGCACCCGTTCCGATAATTATTATATCGTAATGTTGCATGATTCGGTATCCTATTTTTCTTTATTTAATGATTTCAAATGATTAGCAACTCTCAATGCATTGGCGATGATAGTAAGACTGGGATTAACAGCAGAACTGCTACAAAAAAAGCTACTGTCAATGACATACAGATTGTCTATATCATGTGTCTTACAATTGATATCCAGTACTGATGTTTTTGGATTTGTACCAAAGCGACAAGTACCATTTTGGTGTGAAACTCCTGATATACCCAATTTAAAGCCTACATATGCGGTATCTTTGCAGTAACCTTCCTGACAACCAATTTGATCGAGCAATCCTACCAGTTTTTTTCGCAGTCGTTGATAGGCTTCCAGGTTATTTTGATTATAAGTCAATTTGATCCTTCCATCTTCAGTAACTTCAACTCGATTTTCTCTGTCAGGAAGATCTTCCGCCGTTATAAAAAAATCAATACTGTGAGCAGCCACATCTTTTACATCAAATTCCTTATCTGGATTGATGTCTTTGAGCTCATCTTCAAGCGTATCCGGATCTGTTTTGCCCATTAATTGGATCGAGCCCAAGGGATATTCTGAATCATCCGCTCCATGATAAAAGTCAGTCAGTATCAAGGACTTCTGAAATATAGAATTATTAGGTTTTTTTGAAATGGCCACAACAGTTCCATTATTGTGAATCATCAGGTTGCGTCCGACAAGCCCTGAAGAGTTGGCCAAACCATTGGGGTGCAAGTCAGATTTGGATTTGAGTAATAAAGCAGCAGAATTGATAGCTCCACAGGATACAATAACTGTATCTGCTTTGTACATTTTTCTATTTCCTTTTTTGTTTGAACAGACTATACTGGCTATTTTTTTTCCAGTATCATCCGTAATGAGATGTTCGACTTTCAGATTAGTTATTAGCTTGACATTTTTTCTTTTTAAAGCTTTATTTAAAGCGATGACATGGGCATCTGATTTGGATTCAGTGGGATCTGGGTATCCGTCGAAATTAGATAAAACCAATTTTGATGTTTGCACTTTTTCATCTTCAGGCAATCGTACGCCAATAGCCAATGGGGCAGGCTGTAGTCCACTGTTTTTAAAGCCATCAAAAATCTCTTTCATTCTGGGTTCATGTTCCAAAGGAGGAAAAGGATATGTTGATGAAGCAGGTGGCTCTGTAGGATCAATACCTCTCTGCCCTCTCACGTTGTAAAGTTTTTCAGCTTTAGTATAATAAGGCTCGAAATCATCATATTTTAAAGGCCACGCTGGAGAAATGCCACCGTAATGTTGGACTTCTTTAAAATCCGATTCTCTCATTCTTAAAAGTGCAGCACCATACATCTTGGTGTTCCCTCCAACACAGTAATGAGTGAATGGTTCAAATTCATTATTGTCCTGATCAAGCCATTTTTCTTTGGTTCTGTATTTTCCCTCAGTATAAACTACTCTAGGGTTCCAGTTATCCACTTCTTTGGGTATAAAATCGCCTCTTTCAATAATGAGTATTCTCTTGCCAGTTTTTGCTAGTTTATAGGCCATTGTGCTTCCACCTGCGCCTGTTCCTATTATAATATAATCATATTTGTTCATCAAATGAGTCTTGTTCGTTTATTATATTTATTAAAGTCGATTCAAATTCAGCTTTGGTAAACATACCCTCGATTTTAGTTTTGAAACATCCTTTTCGATAGAAGAGAGATGCGGGGATTTCTTTAATCCTGAAAACATTAATTAGCATCTGAATTTTAGGGTTTTGAACATCCGCTGAATAAAATTTAACCAAATCTTCTCTGAACTTATCTTCTAACCGTTCTGTCGCACAATTAATCATCATGAAAAAACCGGAATTTGCTCTATGCAAAATGAGTACTTGAATGTCAGACTCCTGACCGAATATTGAGTTAAATTCCAGAATGTTCAAGATGCTTTTCATCATAGAATCATTAGTTTCTTTTTTTTGAATCCGAAGTCTGTGCCAAATAAAAGACTTTAAACCAATCAAACTTATCTAATTGATTTTTAATTATTTATAAATAATTTTAATTGATATTAAAGTGAAAGTTTTTTAAAAAAATCTTATATTTCAGATTAAGTGCTGAAATAAAAGAATCGAGTGTAAGTATTCGGATTTGAAATTATAAAGAAGACGAAAAGCAGGGAAATTGAAGATTAAATTTCAGAGGGAATTTGTAAAATAAATAGAGGTTGAAAAGGACAATAAAATTAGTCCTTCAAGTTGTTCACTACTTTGGGCAATGTAATGATCACCTGAGTACCTTTTGGAGTGTTATCGGAAATTTCGATTTCACCTTTATGTTTTTTAACAATCCCAAAAGAAATGCTTAATCCCAGGCCTGTGCCATCTATTACCCCCTTTGTCGTAAAAAAAGGTTCAAAGACTTTAGCCTTAATATTATCCGGGATACCGACTCCATTATCAATAATTTTTACAATGATATTCGTATCGTCTTCTTTGACAACAATTCTGATTGTTCCTGTTTGTTCTATAGCCTGTATTGCATTTAATAGAACATTCATGAACACTTGATTGAGTTGTCCAGGATAACAATACAATATGACTGATTCGGAGTCGTACTCACGTTCTAGGAAAATTCCATGTTTGAGTTTGTTGAAAAGCAGGGTTATAGTCGATTCGAGTCCTGTTATAATATCTGCTTCCACATAATGTTCAGTATCTTCTCTGGAAAATTGACGTAGGCTTTTGACAATATTGGTTGTTCTTTTTGAACCGTCCTTTATGGCAGAAATCATATCATGCATATCATTTATTAATTCTTTCGCCTCCGTAGTATTTGGGTTTTCGATGTATTCATTGAGTGTTTTTTTCAAGCCTTTGACGCCATTAGAAATAAAATTGACAGGATTGTTGATTTCATGTGCTATACCTGCGGTGAGGTGCCCAAGTGATGCCATTTTGTCGGACTGGATGAGTTGATTACGGGTTTCTTCTAGCTTTCTTTGATCCAATAGTTTTTGTGTTATATCAGAAACGAGTGCAAAAATATATTCGAGTTCTTGTTCGTCATTATAAATAAAAGTTAGATGAGTCTCTGTAATTACGACAGATCCATCTTTATGTTGAAGCCTTTTTTGAGGAAGAAACAAATACTTTTTTTTCTTTTTAAGCGCCTCTTTGAAAACTAAAATATCATTTTCCAGATCTTTCGGATGAGTTAGGCCAGTCATAGTTTTGGTCAATATTTCTTTTTTAGTATAACCTAACATGTTTGCAAACTGTGGGTTGCAATTTGTGATCGGTTTGGAGGGATTAAGCACATATATTATCCCGATTGGACTTTTTTGAAAGTAACTTCTGAATAGCGCTTCATTTTGCCTGATCGATTGCTCTGCTAATTTATTTTTAGTAATATCTCGAAATTGAACAACAGCTTTTTCTATCTGCCCTGATTTGCCAATTACTGGTTTACATTTGATAGAATAGTAATAGTCCTTGTTTTTTTTGCAAACAATCAAATCTTCAAATTCTGATTCTATTTTATTTTTAAAAATTCTTTCAATATGCTCAATCATCTTTGATACAAAAGGACTCATCTTATCCTCAGCCGGAAAATCCCTTAAATTTTTCAGATCGAGCTGATCGATAAAATGTTTTACAGTTTTTAAAAGTAATTTATTGGCATATTCAATATTTAGCTGCTTATCAACCACCATAAGCGGATCAGGGATACTTTCAAGGTAACTTTTGGATAAACTATTCGCACTTTTAATTTCCTTTGTCTGCTCTTCAACAAGCCTGTTTAATTTTTTATTGCTTGCCTGAATTTGAGCAAAACGCCAATAAGTTAATGCAATAATTGCCATTATTATAAAACCTGAAAGGAGTAACTTAAACCAAAGTGTCATATAATAAGGTGGGACAATGTAGATATCAATTGAAGCAATCTGATCTGTAAGTTCTCCTCTGTTATCGGCAATGGACACTTTAAATGTATAATCCCCTGGCTTCAAGTTCATAAACTGGACTTTCGAATCACCCGTAGTTTTAATCCATTCATGATTGTATCCTTCCAAAATATAATAATACTGTGTGTTTTCGGGGTTCTCAAAATTGATAGAAGAAAATGAAATAATAAAATTACATTCCAAAAAGGAAAGGTTATATTTTTCTTTTAAAGGAAAATTGTAAACGGAACCGTTACTATTGTCATGCGGGATTATTTCCAAACGGGTAATAAAAGGTGTGTTTTTTGGAGAAAAACGCTTGAGTTGGATGGGATCAAATTTATTGATCCCTTTAAGTCCTCCAAAATACATGTATCCATTACTGTCTTCCAACGAAGCATTCGTATTGAATTCGTTGTCTTGCAGTCCATCATATTTATTGAAATTAATAAAAAATGAATCACGAATAAATGCCGAAATCCCTTTATTTGTTCCCATCCAAAGGTCACCTTCTAAGTCCTCCTCAATGCTGTAAATAACGTCATTGGGTAACCCTTCCTGGCTGTAATATTTGGTAATGGTATTATTTGGAATGTTAAGTTTATTTAGCCCAGCGGATGTTCCAATCCAAAGGATACTATCGGAACTTTGATGAATGACCCTGATGTAATCATTACTAATATTTGGAGTGGAAGTGGTACTGTAATGTGAATATATCTTCTCTTGAGTATCGTAATAATAAATGCCGGCTTGCGTTCCTATCCACAAATTCTCATTATCATCTTCATGAAGAAAAGTAGTCATTCTATTCAATACAGTTTTTTTGGGAATTTCATCCATAATCCTCAAAAAACTATTTTTTTCTTTATTATAAATTGAAATCCCATTATCTGTCGCAAAATATATCTGCCCGTTTTTTCTTTGTATAGCATGGCGAACTGTATTGTTGGTTATCGAAAAAGAATCATTTGGATTGTGTACAAAATGCTTAAGCTTTCGTGTGCTCTTGTCAAATTGGTAAACACCTTTATCGAAAGTATTAAACCATACTAAATTATCAGAAGTCCTGATGACATTAGATACATTTTCCGGAATATCAACAAATTCATCTTTACTAAAAAAGGGCATGATTCGATTGTCAGAAATTAAAGCATACGTTCCTTTTTCAGTAGAAATAATGATGGATTTTCCTTCATCGCATAAATGCCACACTTTGTTTTGCCCTCCATAGGCAGGTGTATGATCACTTATTTTAATTGATTTGATGGGGTGGTTGTCACTTGGTGCCTTGACAATACCGGTGCCAAGACTTATCCAAATATCTTCGCGGCTATCTACAAAAATGTCGTAAACAATTTCATTGAGCGGAACGCTGTTGACTCCATACTCTATGAGGTTCTTTTGATCGTTAAACTTTATTAATCCTTCTGATGAACCAATGAAAACATCTCCGCTAGGAGTTTGCTTTATTACCCTGACGGTTGTAATAATATTGTCAACAATTGGTTTTAATTTGTTTTCTTTCAAATTGATGCTTACAATACAATTTTCCAAAGCTGCGATTAATTCTCCGTTGCATTGTTCAATATTGCTGATCTTTCCTTTATTTAATAAATCAGGGTTGTCAAATTGATCTTTCAATGCAACCAATTTGTCCAGTTGTTCATCGTAAAGACATATATCATCAGCAAAACTTACCCAACAGCTTCCTCCTTTTCTAAATGCGATATCTGAAACGACTTGAGTACCTCGTTGTCGGGAATTTCCTTTGAAATATTGCTTGACATCATTGGTTTTGGGATCTATTCTATTCAAACCATTGAGTGTCCCTGCCCAAATGTATTTTCCGTCAAAAAGCAATGAGGAAACATAGTTATTCGATAGTGAGTTTTCATCAGAATCGATATGTGATATGTGGGAAAATTGATAGTTGTCGAGATTTAATTTAGTAAGACATTTAGAGGTTCCAATCCAAAGATTTCCATCATTATCTGTTGCCAGAGCCATAACTTCATTGCCACAGACACAATTTTCATCCCCTGGGATATTTCTGAACACTTTCACATTAGTTCCATCAAACCTGTTGAGTCCATCGGCTGTGCCGAACCACATAAAACCATACTTGTCTTCATGAATTGAAAGAATAGTGCTTTGACTGAGTTGGTTTAAAATTTCTACCTCTTTGTAATTGGATTGCGCGTAGATCCAAAGAGGATGCAAAAAGAGTATCAAAATAAAAACTCTCATCTTACATTCTTTTTGATTCCCAATTTGGACATTCTTGACATAAGTGTTTTTGGATTAATATCAAGTATTTCTGCAGCACCTCCTGGTCCGAAAACCTTACCGTTTGTTTGTACTAAAACATTTTCAATATGTATACGCTCATTATCTTCCAATGTAACAATTCTTTTGGAATTAGATTTTATACTGAGATCCGGGGTCCAAGAAGAAAGGTCCAATTTATTTCCCTCGGTGGTAATAAGATATCTTTGAATAATGTTTTCTAATTCTCTAACATTTCCTGGCCAGGAGTAAGATAACAACTTCTTGAGGTTTGGAGCATCAATTGTACAAACCTCTTCTTTTCCCAAAACAGCCCGATGCTTAGTGAGAAAGTGATTTGCAAGAATTTCTATGTCCTCAGGACGATTCCTTAAAGGGATTGTTTTTATTGGAAAGACATTGAGCCTATAAAATAAATCTTCTCTGAATTTTCCTTCCTGAACTCTTTTTTTAAGATCTCTATTTGTAGCAACAATGATTCTTGTTTTTACACGCAAAGTATCATTGCCGCCTAAACGTTGAAATTCGCCTTCCTGTAAAACTCTTAACAATTTTGACTGAATTTCGAGACTGAGTTCGCCAATTTCATCCAAAAAAATAGTACCTCCATCAGCTAATTCAAATCTTCCAATTCGCTGTTCAATAGCACCTGTAAAAGCTCCTTTTTCATGACCAAAGAGTTCACTTTCAATGAGGTTGAGGGGAAGTGCAGCACAGTTAACTTTTATAAACGGTTTATCAGATAATTTGCTAAAATTATAAATTGCTCTGGCGATTAATTCTTTTCCGGTTCCTGTTTCTCCCTGAATCAGGCATGTGGAATTGGTAACGGCAACTTTCTCCAGGTTTTTTAATACAACTTTGAATTGATCGTTTACGGTCAGAATGTCTCCGAACCCTGATTGGTTTTTTAACTCTTCTTTTAAATAAGAATTTTCTTCTTTTAACCTGGCATTAAACTCAGAAAGTTGCTGGATCAGATTTTTATTGTTTTTGCGTAATTCGTAAAGTTCAATTGCATTTTTGATCGTCTGATCCATTTCTGCTTCATCCCAGGGTTTCATCATAAACCGGAATATGCCACATTCGTTGATGGCTCTCACGATGATGTTCATATCGCTGTAGCCTGTTAGTATGATCCGTATGCCATCCGGATGGCTTTTTTTGATCCTTTTAAAAAACTCTACTCCGGACATACCATCCATTCGCTGATCACTGATGATAACATGTATTTCATTTTCTTTAAGAATATCTAATCCTTCGAATGCATTTAATGCCACAAATACATTGTAAAACCTCCTGAATGCCACCCGAAAAGTGGAGAGATTGTGCTTTTCATCATCTACGTAAAGGATATTATACTTTGGTTTACCGTCCATTGTATTTACAAAAATGCTATAATTTTAGTTGTACTCTAAAGAGAAAATCATCAGCCGTAATGTACA
>JANQFJ010000245.1 GCA_028277915.1 Saprospiraceae bacterium | reverse complement strand
ACTAAAGCATGATTTGCAGCAACGGAAAGCGGCATTTTTTTTTGTCCCTTTTTATCAAAAATTTTTCCGAAGGTAAGCTTAGGAATCGAATCTTTGTTTCCAAACTTTTTTGCATGTTTGAAACTGGTAAAAGCTATCCAGGGGATGACGGAGCAATGAATCGTATTGAGTTCATTCAAGCGAGGGTCAAGCGATTTGGAGAGGTTCTGTTTTTCAATTTTTTCCTTCCCTTTTTCGTTAAAATCAATAATGTCTTCGTCACGCTCAAAGTAGCAAAACGAAAAAGTCTCGTCATCGTGGAGAATAGTGGAGCCAATATTGATCTCGTCAAATTCTACCACTTTTCCGTCTAGCAACCGCAATTTGAATTCCGGAATTTCATTCACCGTTTCCAGGGCACAATGTAGGTTGGAGAGGAAAAATGAAAGATCATTTTTTCTACAATAATTGTACAGCTTTGTGATATCCAGATTTGCTGTAATATTAAAAAAAGGATCATCAAAATCTTTGTAAAATTCAAATAGTGCTTTCCTTTTCCAAGTGTCAATAGGTATCTCTTTGTACATTTTTTTTTGTTTTAATGGCTATAATCCATATGCAATCCCCAGTCTTAATATTTGTTGGCCAAATCCATCAAAATCAAATCCTCCCTGACTTTTTTGCCGTTCATTTAGCATCGGATTGTCATAATATACATTGTCGATTGCAAAATTCAAATTAAAATTATTAGAAGTAATTACTATTTTAAAATGCTTCGACAATTTGTAAATAAAATGAACAGAAGATGAAAATTCGATCCCGCCATTTTGAGCCTTTACAGGGAAGCCATTTCTCACATCTGATTTTGCGTCTGCCCGATAATAATAAATTCTCGTCGATGGCCCAAAACGGAAACTCAAACCATGTAAAAAGACTTTTTTAAAGTACCAGTTTAATTCATATCGTAGGCCCATTTCATATTCTTCAATATTGTTGTTGTCCCGTACCGTTGCCCAGAATTTAGGCTCAAACTCATGTACAATTGATTTTTCTTTATCTCTAAATGAGATTGCTGGCGTTATTCCCCAAAATCTAAAAAGTTCTTTTGAAAAATTGTAAGGACGAGGGTTGTAACCTGAATTGAAATATAAAAAATTAGTGTAGGCTATTAAATTAATTTCTTTTTTTGAGCCATTTTCTTTAATTCCCTGTGAAAATGAATGGGAATTTAGAGTAAAATTCAAAAGCAATAAAAGAATTAATTTGCTGGGTTTCATTATTTGAATTTAATCTAACGCTCTTTCAAATTAAAAACTGCCACATAAAAATTACGATCAACTATTAAATT
Organism: Saprospiraceae bacterium; assembly: GCA_028277915.1. Lineage (GTDB taxonomy): Bacteria > Bacteroidota > Bacteroidia > Chitinophagales > Saprospiraceae > JAHDHW01. Next base: position 9,516 of record JANQFJ010000245.1, on the reverse strand, counting down.
ATGAAGACTTTCTCCAACAGCTGGCAATTCTGACCAATATGACCTTGGTTCAAGCCAATGCTCCTTACCGTCGAGCGTGATTTTCACTGGCATGTCAAAATTTGGAATGCAATTGTTCCAGCGGTATTTCAAATTTCCATCTTTAAAAAAGTATTCGAACACAGGAATCCTGACATCTCGAAGATATTGAGTGAAAAAGGGTTCCAGATTTCGACCACATTGTTTACTTAAAAAATCTTCTATTTGCTGAGTAGTGACAATTTTATGAAAAAACTTTTTATTTAGATCGCGGAGAATTTGCCGCCATTTTTCATCGTCATTTACTATCTGGCGAAGCGTATGCAACATATTGGCTCCTTTGTAATACATGTCACTTGATCCCTCATAATTTACATCGTAAATGCCGATGATTGGGCGATCATTTTTGATGTTTTCGCGAGTACCGATCACATATTCTGCACTTGCTTCTTTTCCATAATGATAATCCAGGAACAGGTTTTCTGAGTAGGCTGTAAACCCTTCATGGACCCACATATCTGCCACATCTTTGTAAGTGATGCTATTGGCAAACCACTCATGTCCGGACTCGTGAATAATAATAAAATCAAACTTAAATCCAAGCCCGGTATTACTGACATCCATACCTCCGAAACCATTTTCATAGCCATTTCCATAGGTTACAGAGCTTTGATGTTCCATGCCAGGGTAGGGGACTTCTACCAGCTTAAAACCGTCTTCATAAAAAGGATAGGGCCCAAACCAATGTTCAAAGGCTTCCAGCATTCTCGGAACATCTTTAAACTGCCTTTTTGCTTTTTCTAAGTTTTCAGGATAAACGTAATAGTCGCAATCCAAATTTCCGTTTTCGCCTTTGTATATCTCAGAGAACTGAACATAATCAGCTATGTTGAGATTGATCACATAATTGCTGATCGGATTACTTACGAACCAATGAAAAGTTTTACTGCCATCTGTATGTTCGTCAGTTCCGCGAAGGCGTCCGTTTGAAACATCCATGAGTCCTTTCGGCACAGTAACAGAAATCAACATGCTGTCCGGCTCGTCGTACATGTGATCTTTGCAAGGCCACCACAACGAAGCACCGTCTCCCTGACAAGTGGTCGTTACGATGTCTTTTCCGCTTTTTCCTTTTTTCCAGGTTAGGCCACCAACCCAGGGTGGACGAGTACTTACTTTGGGATGTCCGCTGAAATAAACCTGTACTTCATCTATGTTCCCTGGTTTCAGTTTTTCCGGAAAATGGATAAACCAGGCGTTTCCATCTTTTTTAAATGTCAAATTCAAACCGTTTTGCTCAACTTTTTCAATTTTCATAGGGGGTTGCAGATCCAATTGCATGACTTGATGTTCGTCAATAACTTTAAATTGCACAGTATTCACCCCCAGTAAACTACTATCGGATGGATGAACACTAATGTCCAGGTGATAAAAAGTCAAATCCCACCAAGCCCTCTCTTCCGTTATCGAGCCACGCAAAGTGTCTTGTCTTGAAAAAGTTGGATTTTGGCTGGAGACAATAAATGGTAATGAACAAAAAACGAAAAAAGATAACTTTGAAAGATTCAAATTGGAAAGTATTTTTTTGTGAAGAATCATTGTTTTTAATGATGGTTTGGTCAAAAATAATCTAAAATCATCAACTGACACTAATACTTGATTACATTAATTTTTCTTTCATTCCAGTGGAGTATTAGTCATTTGTTACTTTATTCGATTATTGAATTCAATAAAAACTCAGACATTATTCTGTTAAAATAAAAGCAATTCATTGACTATCAATAATTTATTTTTATCTTATAGAATATTTTTGTCTAGGAGGGGCTTCCCAAATATTTATTGATTGTTGATTGTTGTTTTCTGAGACTCTTAGAAAGCAGTGATTTTTGTATCGATTCTAAAAATTAAAGTATTGGAATGATCGTTAGATCAATTGATCTCCCAACACAATGAGTGACCATGAAACCTGCTTTTAAACACCTTTGTTTTTTCCTTATCCTTGTTGCTTTAAGCGATCGTGGATTATGCCAAATCTCTGTTGGTGTAAAAGGCCATATTAGTACTATTGGCGCTCCTTTGGTTGAAAAGCAAGATTTTTTTTCAAAAAAGCTTCGACCAACATTTAACCCCGGTGTTTCTGTTTTTGGAGAATACAAAATGAATGATCTTTTGGCTGTTAGAGCCGAAATAGCCTTCCGGCAAAATCGCTCACATTACAGGATGCGTTATAGTACGCCTACGGTTCATACAAGTATGGTCAATTATATCCGGATGCCGCTTTTATTGAAATTGTCGCAAAACAAAAGATGGGTAAATCTAATCGTCTTTGGAGGACCCAATTTTGGCTATGGGGTTGGAATCAGTGCTGCGGAAACGGTTGACGATATTTCGATTAACAATGCTACGTTTAAAAAACTGAATTTTCGGGAATACCAAATTCGAAGGTTTGATTTTGCATTGACGGTAGGATTGGGAATCGAGAAAACTGTCGCTAATAAATTTAGGACCAGTCTGGATATTCGATATGATTATGGTTTAATCGATATTGTAAAAGATCCATTTCATTCTTATGTCAATCGTGGTTTTGCAATTGAAATGGGAATTTTGATTCCAGTTTCCTCTTCGATGAAAAAGTGACAATTGTACATTTCTTCGATTCGAAAATCATTTTAACACCTCCTATTTTAAACCAAAATTCAGTTGTAAATCAGTATTGCAAAAAATGTCCAATTATATTAAATTTGCCCGAAAATTGGATAAAAAATTTGTCGATCATCTTTCTTTAAAATGTTTTCATTGTTTTCTAAAGAGTTGACAATTAATTTTTTACACAATTAGATATTACACTTTTGAAATATTTTTTTGAACAAAAAAGCTGATTATGAAGGACCCAATTAATATTGCCTTAGCTGTTATTGTTGTTTTATTAGGATTTACCTTTTACAAAAAAATGAGTAACAATTCGGATGTAGCAACTGTTGCTGCCGGACCGGTTAATGCGGAAGGTTACACTATTTTAGATATTGAAGGATCGCCTGTAAAAAAACTGGAAAAATATGATGCAAATAATATTCTGGTTGAAAGTGGTGCAACACTTAACGAATTAAAAACTGGAACATGGACTACCTATAATGCAGAAAGAAGAGTAAAGAGCATTAGCTCGTATTTAGGTGGAAAGTTAAATGGAGTTCAGTTAGAATTTAATGACAGGGGGCAAGTGGAGTTGCAGGCTTTTTATAAGGATGGTCTTCTTCATGGTAATTGGGCCAGCTTTACCAACGGCAATCGAAAGAAAGAGGAGCGAGTTTACAATATGGGGAAAATGGATGGTATCAATAAGCATTATGATAAAGTTGGTAAACTGCAAAAGGAAATTGGTTTTAAAGATGATCTCCAACACGGAAGTTATAAGTATTATGACGAAGATGGTAATGTTTTAATGGAGTATGAATATGAAAATGGTGAAAAAGTTAGTGGTGGAATTGTTGAAGAATAACAATCAACTCAAACCAAAAAAGGGCAATTCAACATGCTGAATTGCCCTTTTTTGGTTATTAAGGATTTATTTTGAAATAATTAGTTTGGCGTAAGTTGGCTTTTGGTCGTTTGATTTAGGCTCGTTTGGGTAGGGGTGTACATTTAGCAATTTGACAGTATATCCGTGAACTGTTCCACTAGACCCACAGGAACCATCATCATTGTGACACAAACCTTTTGCGGTCAATTCAAGCACTTCTTCCTTTTCGTCTTTTATGAGTTTCAAAGTGACTTTGACTTTGCCGGCATGTATGCAATCTACCCCTGTAGGACAGCGACTGTCAGCATTTGATTCAAAAGATATTTTCAGGTTTTCTGATTTTATGAATACCGATTCATTTAAAGGCAAATCAATTGTTTCATTGAGATTTGCAGAATTTTGATCTTCGTGATTATTACGATCGCATTTGTCGAGGCTATTTATAGAGAAGACCAAAAGGAAAGAATACAACAAGAATTTCATAATTGGATTTTTGTGTTATTTTAAAAAAAATTGATTTTTAAGTTTGGACCTTAATTGGAAAAAACCATTTTCCCAGTGTCTATTGTTTTCCCGTCAATCTGTAGTGTGAAAAAATAAGTTCCAGAGACATTATAACCATGAGTATAGAGAACTTCATTTGCGCCTTTTTTAACGGTAGTTTTGATCCTTTTTACTTCATGTCCATTGATGTCCGAAATGATAATTTGTGCACTGCGATAAGGAATATCCTTTTTTACAATAAAGGTAATATAAGTTGCTTCATCAAAGGGATTGGGTTTGTTTTGTAATAATTCTACATTTTTTTCTGAATAATCAGACGCTGGCTGATCTGTGTTTAGTATAAGCACATTATAGAAATCTTCCCGAGACAGCAAACTTTCGATACCATTGGTATCAACACTGCAAACAGAGAATTTGTAACTCCCAATCACTTCCGGAACGAATTGCCACTGGGTTGTTCCCTGAATAGTGAACAGAGTATCGAAATCATGGGAGCCACGTCTTAGACCAATGCGATAGTGGTCATAATTATTAGGGTCTTCAATTTCAATGGTAATAATTCCGGCATTATTTTCAGAAGTATAATCCGGAGTATGAGGACCAACAGCTGCCATACCGGCAGCAACTCCATTGATTACGGCGTTGCGAGAAAGGTAGTTGAAATCCACAAAAAAACTGTCAATGACCTGATCGTTGTTAGTATCTACCCCAAGAATGTCGTCAGTGGTATGCTGTCGATCATGATAATCAGGGTTCGAAGAATCTGCGTTGCCATGCTCATTAGCTGCTGTAAATCGAATTGCTGAAAACCCTCTTTCTCTAAAAGGAATATGATCGCCACCTCTGCCAACGCGATCTTCACCAGACATAATAGTCAGCATCATTGGCACCTCAACTATTGGTAGAAGCTCTTCAGTATATTCCAGTTTTGTAAATCTCGCGAGACTTTTATGCGCTGAATTTAAATCTCCATACGAAAACAGCCGCACCTGTGTACTGTCAATATGATTAAGTCCGGGACAGCTTGGTGGGGATGAAGTCTCACCACAAATAATTCCTCCAACAATATCATTATTGAAAACTGCTTCTATTTTTATTCCTTTTTGGACAGCATATTCTGCAAAAGCATTTGCGCCGATAAGCCCTTGTTCTTCCCCTACGGTGGCCATGAAGACAATAGTATTGCTGTAACTGTATTGGCTCATTACACGCGCTAGTTCGATGACCAGGGCCGTTCCGCTGGCATTATCATCAACACCATGAGCAGTACAATTAATATCACATCCTCCTTCGCAACGACTGTCCATATGTCCTTCAATTACAATGATGTTGTCATCCACCGGATCGATCCCGGGTAATACTGCGAAAATATTTCTGTGCTGCCCCATCCCGCAAACGTTTTGATCAAATTGTAAAAATGAAGGGATTAATCGATTTTCGTTTTGAGCACTAAACTCTTGAAATTTTGAATAAACCCAGTTTCTGGCTGCTCCCATTCCTGTAACAAGGGAAGTGGTGTCTGCACCAGTATTTCGATTTTCAAAAGAAGCCAATTTAACTATGTAAGCTTTCAGCGAGTCCGGAGAGATGTTTTCTTTTATACCAGGGATAATATCATCCGGGTGGTTCAACACGTTGCTGGCCATGTAATCATTGACATCATAATTGCCGAGCATAACGGATTCCGCGATAGGATTGGTGCTAAGAATATTGCTTTGCGCAAATGAAAAACTTACAAATAAGAAGAAAGAGCTGATTGTGGTCAATAAAATTTTCATGATGGAGGGGATTTTAATTTTTGAAAAATCCCCTTAATTTACAAATAGCTGAATGAAAATTCAATTTCCATTCTATTACTTTATTTGTTTGCCATCATTTTGTCTTGCCAAATTAACCAATGCAGATACCGTCTCGATCATTGTTGTCTTCACGAGGTTCTTCAATCTGATTATCCGGGTCTATTTTGATTTTATAATTACAATCCGGGTTAAAACAACCTGCTGGAATAGGTACATTTACTTCAATAACCGATTGTCCGGGTATAACTGGAGTCATCACAGTCTGAGTGCCAAAAATAAAAAAATCAACTAGTACCTTTGTTGGAGGCGAATCTTTTGGTCCTGTGTTGCTTACGCGAACAACTAAATTATTGCCGTCTCGATTACAAAAAGCATCAGCATCAGTGCGGCCCTCCTCTACACCTGGTCTGGGCAAAGGAAGTAATTCTGTAATGCTACAATTAGTTAGCATAAGTGGAATAAAGGCAATCAATGCCAAATTTAAGATCTGTTTCATTTTGAAAATTTTGAGGTTATAAAAATTGTTAAATTAATTTGGTTGCTAATTGTTGCTATTTGAGGTGCTTTCCAAGCACTCTTGAGTGGTTAGTTGGTTTGATTGAGTAATTGACAACTTTCAGATATTAGATTGTCTGAGCATCAGTGAAACTTAATTTATTTTACGATTGTAAAGGATTTAATGCGCCAAGTATAAATTTTCAATTGAGACTAGAACGATGATGTTTCATTAATTAGATGCTGAATTGTTTGAGTTTAAAATAGATGGGTTATCAATAGTATTTTTAAAATTTTGTTTATATTTTGCAAACATATGTTCGACAATATTCAAACAAGGTTTACCATAAAGGATCTTGAAAATTTATCGGGAATTAAAGCGCATACCATTCGAATTTGGGAGCAACGATACAAAATTCTTGAACCTCATAGAACAAGCACTAACATCAGGTACTACGATATTGACAATCTGCAAAAACTGCTTAATGTCAAATTGCTTTACGATGCCGGCTTCAAAATATCTAAAATTGCTGCCCTTAGTGATACCGAAATTTCCCTTCTCATTAAAGAACAGATAACACTTCATGGAAAAGAAGATGCAGCGATGAGTGCGTTCAAATTGGCAATGATAAAATTTGATCAACAATTGTTCGAACAGGCTTATAACCAGTTGTTTGCACGTAATACCATTAGAGAAATATTTTTAGAATATTTCATTCCTCTGCTTACTGAAATAGGATTATTGTGGCAATCAAACACAATTACACCAGCCCAGGAACATTTTATTTCAAACCTCATTAAACAAAAATTACTTTCGAATATTGAGCGATTACAGGCAAAATCTCCAGAAAAGTCAGAAAAGGTTTTCGTGCTCTTTCTTCCTTTAAATGAAATACACGAATTGGGCCTACTGTATTTGCATTATGAAATTATACTTAGGGGGTATCAGTCAATTTATTTGGGACAAAGTGTGCCGATTCAAAATCTTACAGCCTTTTTAGATAGAAATGAAAACTTGGTTTTTGTGTCTTATTTTACGATCAAACCGTCTGTTGATGATCTTCCAAAGTACTTGGCTGAATTTGAAAAAATGGTTTTACTGCAAAAAAAGCAAACACAACTATGGATTTTAGGTAATAAGTTAAAAGAATTTGATACACTTTCTCTTCCTGAAAAAATATATTTATTTGGTTCGCTTAAAGAATTGTTCGAAAAACTTTAAACCAAATTTGTCTTTTATCAGAATTATCTGCAAATAATATCTGCAGCAAATAGAAAATTATTGTTATTGAAATGACATTCGAGTCAATGTATTACATATTTTATATATATTGTTAAAAATATTTTTGTATAGATTTCATTTTGCCAACTATAATGAACTTTGAAAAAATAATTCCTATGAAATTCAGTTTTTCGTTTGGGTTTTTCCTGCTATTTTATTGCGTTGTATTTACGCAAACACCGAATACTTCGTCAAGTCAATTTAATGTTATACGCTTCGAAAATGAAATCAAACTTTCTGTGCCAAATGAAATTGCGGATTCTGTCTGGCAGTACATTGCTTCTAAATATGGCAATTCTAAACTCTTTTTAAAAGGTTTTAAGCATTCTTTTCATACCAGGACAGAAGAAGAATTATTCGTCGATCAATACTTTGACAATGCAGATATGCAATTGCTTGAAATGCAATGTGGTGTTAGACATCGGACCAGATATATTATTGCTGATTCTATTAATCCAAACAATAAACAGGAATTGATGCAGATCAAGATTAATGATGTAGATGATAATGGATTAAATAGAGCGGAATACAAATACCTTATCAAATACAGCGGAAAACCAAATAACGCACTTGACATTCATCCATTCTTTTATAATGTACATAGGGATCATCGTAAAGCTCTCGCAGAACGTCTTTCAGCATACAATATAAATAGCTTGGACCTGGTACCAACAATTTTACTCGAACAATTGAGAAAAAGAATTTATATTTCTCGCAACCTAAGTGGCTTTGCAACTTTGACACTTGATTTTGTCACCTCTAAGTACGAAGGTAAAGTTGAGAAATTTGTAGAGTTGGAATTAGAATCTAACGAAATCAAATATACAAGAGGGGATTCCACAACTAGGGCTCAAATGGAAAATTTAAATTCAATGATCAAGTCTGATCTTCTAAATACTTTTCCATCCATCAAGCAGGACCAAACACCAAAATATAACAAAGCATTTATTGCTTTAGGGCTAAGAGATTTTAAATATAGACCCATTTTTGGCCTTTCTGATATACAGCTTACAATAGGTGTGTCTTTGATAGTTGCCTTGTTAACTGTTATTTATCTGATAAGAGTAAATAATGAGAATCAACGCAATCATGTGATCAATCCTGATTAGTTTAATTACCTGTCCAAGTGTATTCACTCCATAATTTTTTGCTAAATGTAGTTTTTGATATTTAACGTTAGGGTAAAACGGAAGTCAGGCTATGTTATCCTGTTTGAAAACGAATAGGATGTTAAATCCTAGTAAAAAATAAATTTAAAAAATCTAAGTTTTCGTGAACATTTGTTTAATTTTTTTATTTTAAAATTAAACAAAATTAAAATGAAAATCTCAATTATTGGATCCGGTTTTTCTTCACTTTCCGCTGCATGTTATCTTGCTCAATATGGTTGTGATGTTCATGTATTCGAAAAAAATGAATCTCACGGAGGAAGGGCAAGGCAATTCCAGGAAAAAGGATTCACTTTTGACATGGGGCCTTCCTGGTATTGGATGCCTGATGTTTTTGAAAAATTTTTCAATGACTTTGGGAAGAAGTCTACGGATTATTATCAATTAGAGAAATTATCTCCAGCTTACCAAGTTTTTTTTGGCGGTAATAGTGTCACCCAAATACCTGATAATGTTGAAGCTATCGCCGAATTATTTGAAAAGAAAGAAAAAGGAGCAGGCTTGAAGTTATCGAAATTCCTTGATGGTGCGGCGTTTAATTATAAAGTTGCAATGGAAGAATTGGTATACAAACCGGGAATATCTCCCATTGAGTTGTTGAATACTAAAACAATCTCAAAACTTGACCAGTTTATTTCGACCATAAGTACACAGGTTAGGAAAAAGTTCAAAAATAATGAGTTAAGACAGATATTGGAATTTCCGGTTTTGTTTTTAGGTGCAAAACCATCT
>JANQFJ010000130.1 GCA_028277915.1 Saprospiraceae bacterium | reverse complement strand
ATTCTCAAGGATTCTTTGTGAATCATGTGAATCGTAAAATCCAGGTTCAGCCATTTGTTTTTCAAAAGCAGCAATTTTCTCTTCTAATTCTTCTATTTTCCGTTCGGCATATTGGACGGCCCTTTCCAGTTTCTTGAGTTTTTTACGATCCTCGTAGCTTATTTGAGTTGTGGAGGATTTCGATGATTTATTTTCAGGCTTTTGTCCTTTTGAGCGCATTTCCACTTCGCGCATATTATCCAATGCTCGTTTTTCCAAAAAGACATTTACATCACCTAAATGTTCGTACAATTTTTTATCTCTGAATTCGATCGTTCGATTAGTCAGTTCCTTTAAAAAATCACGGTCGTGCGATACGACAATCAAAGTCCCATTATAATCTTGAACCGCTCTTTTTAATACTTCTTTTGATAAAATATCAAGGTGATTTGTTGGCTCATCGAGCACTAGAAAATTGATTGGTTTTAGCAGCAAACAGGCTAGTGCCAGACGTGCTTTTTCGCCTCCGGAAAGAACGGATACTTTTTTATCAACATCTTCCCCGCTAAACATAAATGCTCCCAGAATCCCTCTCAGTCTCGTCCGCAACTCAGGCGGAGACGCCGCTTCCATTGTTTCCAAAACTGTTTGTTTTGGGTGCAAAAACTCGGATTGGTTTTGGGCGTAATATCCTAAATGTACGTTATGGCCTAGTTTTAAACCACCAGAAGTTGAATCAAGTTCCTTAATCAAAATCTTCGCTAAGGTTGTTTTTCCCTGACCATTTTGTCCTACAAAAGAAACCCTGTCTCCCCTATCCAACTTGATATCAACATTATTTAAAACTTCAATGGAATCATAGTGCTTTGTCAGATTTTTAGCTTCAACGACGATGTCTCCCGAACGAGGTGCCGGCGGAAACTTGATTTTCATTGTTGTGGTATCCTGCCTTTCCACTTCTATGCGATCCATTTTGTCCAACTGCTTGATGAGCGACTGCGCCATTTTAGCTTTATTGGCTTTTGCTCTAAACTTATCGATCAGTTTTTCAGTCTGTGCTATTTTTTGTTGTTGGTTTTGAAAGGCAGATTGCATTTTTTCGATGCGATCCTCTCTCAAAGCGATGTATTTTGAATAGGGAGCTTTGTATTCGTACAACTTTCCTAATTCAATTTCCACCGTTTTTTTAGTGATGTTATCCAAAAACATTTTGTCGTGAGAAATAATGATTACTGCCCCAGGATAATCTTTTAAGAACTCTTCTAACCAAAGTATTGATTCGATATCCAGGTGATTGGTAGGCTCATCCAAAAGCAAGTAATCCGGACGTTTCAGCAGCATCTTTGCCAAAATAATCCGCATTTGCCAGCCTCCGCTAAACTCATCGATCAGCCGATTCATATCACTTGGCCTGAAACCAAGTCCTTGCAAAACTTTCTCGGCATCTGCTTCCATGGTACTACCACCCAAAATAAAAAATCGCTCATTTGCAGCAGATAGTTCGTCCAAAAGTTTCAAATATTCTCTGCTTTCATAATCAGTTCTTTCACTGATTTCAATATTGATTTCATTGATTCTTGATTCAATGAGTTTTACTTCATCATAGGCTGTCAACGTTTCATCAATTACGGTTTTATCTGTCGGGATATCCATTTCTTGATGTAGAAATCCAATTGAGCTTTTTGATGGCTTCGTTACATTGCCGTTATCAGGTGTTGTTTCGTTGGCAATGATTTTTAGCAAAGTAGATTTTCCTGCTCCATTCCTCCCAACAAGGCCGATTTTATCTCGTTCTTGTACTACTAGATTTATATGATCCATGAGGACTCGATCACCATATTTGACAAAAATATTTGAAGCGGTTATCATTTAATGAATTTCCTTTTTTAAAACAAAAAGCAGTACGGAATCACAAAGATATCCAATACTGCTTTTATGAATAAAATATTTAAATTTTTATAATAAAAATTATTTAATTCCAACTGGCACTATCCGGCATCTGAGCAATTACAGAATAAGCATCTCCTTTATCTTGCAGCACCTTTTGCCAAAGGATTTTTGGTTTTACTTTAAACAAATAATTAGCATCCATATCCTCTGTCATCCAACTGCCCAGTTCAAATTCATCTTTCAATTGTCCGTGTGACCAACCCGAATATCCTACAAAAAATCGAATATTGTGTGGCTCTACCAGTTTTGAATGAATCAGCGATTTTAATTTTTCAAAATCGCCTCCCCAATAAACTCCATTCATCACTTTCATACTTTCGTCCAACACGTCACCTACATTATGGATATAATGAATGGTATCCGTTTGAACAGGGCCTCCATAATATACCGTAGCATCTATTTCGGGAAAGTCAGCAATCAATTCACCTACTTTCATGTCAAGCGATTTGTTCAGAATAAAACCTAAACTCCCTTCCTCCTCATGTTCACACATCAACACTACAGACCGCTTGAAATTTGGATCAAGCATGAAAGGTTCTGCAATTAAAATTTTACCCTTTGTTATCGTTTCAAAACTCATTTAGTTCAAATATTATACTATTCTCCTGGACAATCGAAAATTAAAAATTTAATCAAATTTATTTATAAAGAAAAATCAAATTTAACGATGAAATAACAAAAATCCCTGATCATTTTCTACAAGAATATGTCAGATAGCTTCGATTGGCGTTCGTCGATTGACTTTCATAATCAAGCCTTTTAAAACCTTACCATTGCCCCCTACCTCAACAAAGGAATCGTAACCATCTGCCATCATATTTTTAACCGTTTGTGTCCATCTTACCGGAGCTGTTAATTGGGCAATGAGATTATTTTTTATCAGTTCCGGATTCGTTTCAGGAAGTGCATTTACATTCTGATAAATTGGACAAACAGGGTTTTTAAAAGTTGTATTTTCCAAAGCCGTTTGCAATTCTTTTTTTGCGGGTTCCATTAATGGCGAATGAAATGCACCACCAACCTGTAAAACAATAGCCCTCAGAGCACCCGCTTCATTTAATTTTACAACAGCCTGTTCGATTCCTTTTACAGAACCGGAAATAACCAGTTGACCCGGAGAATTATAATTCGCCGGAACTACGACTTCTTCGATTTCAGAACATATTCGCTCAACCACCTCATCATCCAGACCTAAAATAGCCGCCATTGTGCTATCGACCACTTCACAAGCTTTTTGCATTGCTAAAGCCCGTTGTTGAACCAATTTCAATCCATCCTTAAAACTTAAAGCTCCAGCAGCGGTTAAAGCTGAAAATTCACCCAACGAATGACCAGCAACCGCATCCGGTTTAAAATTAACTCCAGACATTCTCGCTTTAATGATCGAGTGTAAAAAAATCGCTGGCTGGGTTATTTTTGTTGCTTTCAACTCTTCTGCAGTGCCTTCAAACATTACATCAGTAATGCGGAACCCTAATACTTCGTTGGCTTCCTCAAAGAGTTCTTTTGCTAATGGTGAAGTTTCATAAATATCTTTTCCCATTCCTTCAAATTGGGCTCCCTGCCCTGGAAAAACGTATGCTTTCATTGTTGATAAAAATTTTTTAAAGTTTTGTTTATAAAAGTTGGTTAGTGAAGTTTTGTACTTATTAAATTTAAAAATTCACTTCGGGTTTCCTCTTTTCGAAATTCACCTGTAAATGCCGAAGTAGTTGTAACTGAATTTTGTTTTTGCACACCTCTCATCATCATACACAAATGCTGCGCTTCGATAACAACAGCAACTCCCAAAGGATTCAAAGTTTTTTGAATGCAATGAAGAATCTGGTCTGTCAATCTTTCCTGAACCTGTAATCTTCTTGCAAAAACCTCAATGACTCTCGGGATTTTACTCAAGCCGACTATGTAACCGTTAGGTATATATGCTACATGGGCTTTCCCAAAAAAAGGCAGCAAATGATGCTCACAAAGGCTGTACAATTCAATATCTTTAACTATTACCATTTCGCTGTAATCTTCCTGAAACATTGCAGAATATAGTATATCCTCACCTTTCAATCCATAACCCTGGGTGAGGAATTGCAAGGCTTTGGAAGCTCGTTCAGGGGTTTTCAAAAGCCCGTCCCGATTGCTTTCCACCTCAATCTGGTTTAAAATATCCTGATAGTTTTTAATTAAAGCATCAGTGGTTTTTTCTGTGTAATTTTCTGCTTTTTTGTATGTCATATTCTGTTGAATTGGAGAAAAAAGATTTATTTGTCTTTGCAGTTATTCTCCATAATATTCTGCAAAAATATTTTCGGTTTCATACAGTTTAATACAGTGCAATTCACATCCTTCAATGTTTGGACTGAGTTGCTCCCAGATCAACATCACAAGGTTCTCCGTAGTCGGCTGCATGTCCTCTGGAATAAACGGCACATCGATGTTTAGGTTTTTATGATCTAACTGCTCAATAATAACGTTTTTAATAATTTTACTGAGCTTTTTGACATCAACGATGAATCCAGTCAACGGGTCAGGTATTCCCTTTACAGTTACAAACAAATCATAATTGTGCCCATGCCAGTTGGCATTAGCACATTTTCCAAAGACTTCGAGGTTTTTTTCGCGACTCCAACTCTTCACCCACAATTTATGAGCAGCATTAAATCTTTCTCTTCGAGTTATGTAAACCATTGCTTGATCGTTTTCGAAAAATAGTGCCGCAAAAGTACAAAGAATTATGATTAAAGATATACAAATCCACCTATAGTCCTATTGCCAAAACTTTTTATAAAAACAAAAGCTCCAGCTAAAGTTTTCGATGATCAGTTATTTCTAGAATTCATTTTAACAATTCGCTGAATTCCCTTTAATCCATACTAAACACAGTTTTATCTAATTAGTTTCTTTAAGGCAACTAATTCTGATTTTATTGTAGATATATTAAATTTGTATGAATAACAAACTTGCAAAATTCGATAGCCCGATATTAATGCGCGCAATTATAAATAGAAGTATCCTTTCAAAAATATATGGATTTTTCACCACCAGGATGGTCTATCACGCCACATTCTGGTTGATTATGTTTATGATTTTAGTGATTTCCAGTAGAGGTGATTTGGGTTTTGGGTTTACGGTTACTTTTGAGTTTATCAACATACTTTTTTATATAATAATCGTTTATTTCAACCTTTTTTACTTAATCCCGAATTACTTAAATGACAAGAATTTCCTAACTTACTGTGGGCTTTTACTGATTACCGTTGTCATTCTGACGCCAATAAAGATTTTCACACTTTACTTTCTCTTTTCACCTTTTCCCGAAATCCAGCAGAAACTCATTACCCAACAATTTTGGTATTTCTTTCTAACCTTTATTATTGCGGGATCTTCAACTATTTTCAAAATTATTTCAGATTGGGTCCGTTACCAAAGGGATCGAAGAGATTTGCAAACGCAAACCATGCAATCGGAGTTGAGATTTTTAAAGTCCCAAATCAATCCACATTTTCTTTTCAATACATTAAATAACTTATATGCACTTACTTTAAAAAAATCGGACAAAGCCCCTGAAATTGTTATTAAACTGTCTGAAATGATGCGGTATATGCTCTACGAATGTAACGAAAGGAGGGTTCCGCTAAGTAAAGAAGTCAATTATATCCGAAATTACCTTGACCTGGAAAGACTACGGCAAGGAGAAAATATTGAAATAAAATTTGAGGTGTCTGGAAAAATAAATGACCAAAAGATTGCTCCTTTAATGTTTATTCCTTTTTTAGAAAATAGTTTCAAACACGGACTAAACAACCACCTGTCAAAAGGATTTGTAACTATGACCCTAAAAGTTGATGAAAAGCAGATTCAATTTGATATTGAAAACAGTAAAGCTGAAAGCCTTCCGGCAACCGAACACCGCCGAAGTGGTGGCATTGGTCTTGTAAATGTGCGTCGTCGTCTGAATCTTTTGTATCCAGACCATTATCAGTTAGAAATTAGGGATAATCCGAATACATATGGTGTTTTCCTTAATTTGGATCTTGATTAAAACTACTTAATAACTAAACCAACTCACTTAATTATGATGAATGTAATTATTGTCGATGATGAACCTCTTGCTTTGGACGTATTGGAAACCTATATTGAAAAACTTCCAAAATTGAATCTCATCCAGCGTTGTAACAATGCCATTGAAGCCAATGAAGCCCTTGAGAATCATGATATTGATCTAATGTTTTTAGACATCCAAATGCCTCAACTAACCGGCACTGATTTTTTAAAAACACTTTCTAATCCTCCTCTTGTAATTTTTACTACTGCTTATGCAAACTATGCATTGGAAGGATTTGAACTCAATGCGGTTGACTACCTTTTAAAGCCAATCTCACTCGAAAGGTTTATGAAAGCTGTTAACAAAGCTGTAGAACAGTTCGAATTACAAAACGCTGGAGACGTTGGCAAAAAGGATCAAAGTGACTTTATTTTTGTAAAAGCGGATAAAAAGCTGATTAAAATAAAGTATGATGACATCCTTTATATTGAAGGCCTGAAGGATTATGTGATCATTCGGATGGACGGTGGAAGAGTCATTACTTTGCAGACTATGAAAAGTCTCGAAGAAAAATTACCTGCACACCTCTTTAAGAGGATTCACCGGTCTTATATTGTTGCCATTGATAAAATAAAAGCGGTAGTTGGAAATATGGTTGAGGTCATCGAAAAAGGGCAAGCAAAGCATTTACCCGTTGGCAAAAACTACCGTGACCAGCTTTTAGAAATAATTAATGAAAACCGACTCTAAAGCCTATTATAATCAAAGCTGTTTTTAATGCCTGCGAATCTTTTTTAGGAGCCTCTGTTTATTCAAATAGGCGAATCGGGGGTGGGAGTATTTGTGATGCCAGAATGATTGAAACTTCCAAAGGCAAGTTCTTTCTCAAAATGAACAGCTCTCCTGATGCTTTAACAATGTTTGAAAGTGAAGCTTATGGATTGAAACTTTTGAAAGATACTGGTTCAATAAATATCCCTGAAGTTTTGTTTTGTTCAAAGGTTGATAAGGTCGCTTTCCTGCTTCTGAATTTCATTGAACAAGGGCTGAAGAATACTGATTTTTGGAAAACATTTGGATTTCAATTGGCTGCTTTGCACAAAACCAGTAATGATTCTTTCGGACTCGATTCCAACAATTACATTGGCAGCCTTCCTCAACAAAATAATCAGGCTGATAATTGGATTGACTTTTATATAAAAGAACGCCTTCAACCACAGATTGACCTAGCAGTAAAACTTTCCGCATTAGATAGCACCACCATTGCCAAGTTCGAAAAACTGTACAAAAAACTACCTGATATTTTCCCAACAGAACCTCCAGCCTTGATACATGGAGACCTTTGGAATGGAAATTTTCTGATCAACACCAAAAACCAGCCAGTATTAATTGATCCTTCGGTAAGCTTCGCTCACAGAGAAATGGATTTGGCAATGAGTCAATTATTTGGTGGATTTGACACCTTGTTTTATATGTCATATGACGAGGCATTTCCTGTCGAAAAAGGTTTTGATCAAAGAGTAGAGATCTATCAACTCTATTATTTAATGGTCCATGTCAATCTCTTCGGAGGAGGATATCTAAGCTCAGTTAAAAACATCCTTTCAAGATATGTTGATTAGTCTGACTTTCTGAAACACCACTTGAAGTTCAACGTTAGAAGGATTCAGGTTCTTTTGTTATAAAAAGAAACTTTGACTAATCATTTTTCTTATCTTTCAATCAGCCTGAGAATCGAAAAACAAATTTTAAGTTTGTTCCGGCAAATTAGTAATTCAGTTATTTTTTAATCAAATTTGTAGTCTTTAAACACAGTTTTTATCTCACTTTTAAAACCCGGTTACATTGACATTCGCTGATTTTAATTTTAGTACCTCATTATTAGAGGCCTTATCAATGATGGGTTTTGAAACTCCAACTCCAATCCAGGAACAGGCAATTCCAATCATAATGGAAAACAAGGATATTATCGCCTGCGCTCAAACAGGAACTGGAAAAACCGGAGCATTTTTATTGCCAATTTTGAATAAATTTGCTTCAAATAATTCGAATACAAATTATATCAATACGCTGATAATCGCACCTACCAGAGAACTGGCCCTGCAAATTGATCAGCAAATAGAAGGATTTGCCTATTTCCTGGGAGTTAGTTCTCTTCCTGTTTACGGTGGAGGTGACAGTACTTCCTGGGATCAGCAAAAAAAAGCACTCAGCGATGGTGCTGATATCATTGTGGCTACTCCAGGCCGCCTAATTGCACATATAAATCTCGGTTATGTTGATTTCAGCCACCTTGAACATTTAATTCTCGATGAGGCTGATCGAATGCTCGATATGGGTTTTCATGACGACATCATGAAAATTGTCAATAAGCTCCCTAAAAAGAGACAGACCCTTTTGTTCTCCGCCACCATGCCTGCGAAGATCAGACAACTATCAAAAAAATTACTGAATAAACCAGAGCAATTGAACATCGCTATTTCCAAACCAGCAGAAGGCGTTTTACAGGGTGCTTATATGGTTTATGAAAATCAAAAGATCGACTTGATAGAAAACCTGTTGAGTGGTAAAAAAAACTACCCCAGCATTTTAATATTTGCATCAACTAAAAAGAAAGTTAGAGAGATAAACCAGCGATTGCGAGGCAAAGATTTTGTTTCAGCAGAAATATCATCCGATCTCAGTCAGGAAGAAAGGGAATTAGCGCTTAGAAAGTTTAAAAGTAAAAAAATTCAAATTCTTGTTGCAACTGATATCCTCGCTAGAGGAATTGACATAAAAGAAATCAGCTTGGTTATAAACTATGAAGTTCCACAGGATGCTGAAGATTATGTACATCGAATTGGTCGTACAGCAAGAGCAGATGCAACTGGCGTTGCTCTCACCCTCATCTCAGAAAATGTTCAATATCGTTTTAAACAAATAGAAGAATTGATCGGATCTGAAGTTATGAAAATTCCCAATCCGCCTGAAATTGGCAGTGGCCCAAAATATGATCCCGGCCACAAACCTAAAAGAAAAGGTTACTCCAGAAATAAAAGAAGGAGATCTGGCCCAAGAAAATCATTCCGAAAAAATCAAAAAAGATAATAATTTC
>JANQFJ010000114.1 GCA_028277915.1 Saprospiraceae bacterium | reverse complement strand
TGGCGGCGCTTATTGGTTCCATGTCACCGACTGAGATAGTTCCAGCCCAGAAGAAAGGATGAGCGGTGAGTTGATCTGCATTTTTGAGGTAATCAATTTTTGCTTTTCGCAGGGCTTTGTCTTTTGCCAAACCAGATGAAAGGTTTTTATAAAATTCATTCATTAAAACTGAAGTAGATTGATCATTTACCAACCAAAGACTCATCACAACACTTTTGCAACCAGCATAAGAAAATGCACGCCCCAGGCTCATAACTCCCTCACCTTTAGCTAATTGGCCGTAACCTGTGTTGCATGCACTCATAACAGCAAGGTCAGCCGGAAGATCTAAATTGTAAATTTCATAAGCATTTAAAAAGCCATCTTCGATGCTGTCTTTTGCAAAGGCAAGCCCCGATTTGAGTGGTTGGATATCATCTGTAATAGCATGTGTTGCCAGATGAATGATTTGGCTCTTTGAGACAGTTTTACGAAAATGGAATTCTGTAGCGTGGTCACCTAAAAACAAGTTGCCAGGAAAATAATTATTTGCATTTTCAACTTCTGAAATAGAATGTTGTAGTGGAGATAATTTTGTTCGAAACCCAACCGGTTCAATAGCAGCGATGTCATTGTCTGGTGCATCAAAAGATGGAGCAAAACCTACAAATTTTTCTTCGTTTTGTTTGTGATTTATAAAATCATTTTGCCAGAGCGCTATCGACCACTGGTAATGGATATTGTATTTTTGAATTAGAAAATCCAGTTTTCTGAAGTCATAACCATGCTTAGTGCACAGCATTTCAAAAGGCAAATATTGTAAAACTCCATGCGGGACAATGATTAAATTTTCGATATTTTCAATTCGATCTGCAATTGGTTCAATCAGGATTTGATGTAGTTCATTCAATGAAGAAATATATTTTTCATTGTTGGAATTATTTTTTAAAAGATTGGGTGTGTTCATTTCACGTAGCTTTTTGATGGTTGTTGCCAGCGGTTTTTTCAAACCTACCTTTGAACCAAAAAGACCATTTTTTGAAATGACGAAAGCATAAACGATTTCATTATCATAAAAATATTCAACGATAACCGTAAAAGGATCAGGCAATTTTTGGATAATCTCATTTAGCTCTAATTTTGGAGCTTGGTATTTTAATTGGAAATATTTTGGGTTTTGATTTTCTAGTTTAGTGATGCGATTTTCAAAGTCTAATTTCAAATCAAAGATTTGGCTTTCCAGCTTTTTGATAATCGCTCCATTTTCCTGCTCTTCAAAAAGCTTTTCTTCGAGGTTTGCAATTTTTATGTCCAATTGATTCAAACCGTCCAGGTCTTTTTGAGGAATGGAAGAACGATGAAGGGCGAGATTTTCATTCAAATTTTGCCATAAAATACTTGCTTTGCTTTTTTCAGAAATATTGAGTGCTTTAAATAAAAAATCTTGATTTTTTGTCATTTCATACAGCTGATAAGCCAACTGTACTGCCTTGTCATAAATCGGCGACGTACTTGTATTGAGAAATTGACGAGCTTCTTCGGATTGATAACCTCTGCGCATTTTTTCTATCAACCGCACTGCGATTTCCAAAGTTTTAAAAGCTTCCTCAAGGTTCCGTTGATTTCCTTTTTTTTCAAAAATACCCTCCAAAAACAA
The DNA here is from genome assembly GCA_028277915.1 of Saprospiraceae bacterium. Lineage (GTDB taxonomy): Bacteria > Bacteroidota > Bacteroidia > Chitinophagales > Saprospiraceae > JAHDHW01. The sequence continues at coordinate 4,012 of JANQFJ010000114.1, read as the reverse complement.
GGCTTTAGTTTCCAAGAGTTTTAAAAACCCCAAGCCATCCTGAATTTTCTCAATTAGCGGGTTTTTAAAAAAATCATTTCGTTCGAAAGAAAACCCTGGAGCTATTTCTTTCATGCTCAGTTGGATAAACAACAATGCAGAATCGGTTTTTTCATTTTGAAAAAGGACAGTTGCTATTTTTCGTTGCGTTTCTGCGATTAGATTTTTTGGGGGATATGTTCTGGATTTAAATTTTGAAAGTGCGAACTGGTACATGGAAATTGCCTTGTCGTGATCGCCCATGTCTTCATAGACGGTACCGATATTGAAGTATCCGCCTACGAGGTAGGGGTGAGTTAGCTCCAAGGTGGCTTCCTGTATTTTTCGGGCTTTGAAAAAATACTTCAAGGCGGTTTTGTATTCACCCATATCCGCGTATAAATTGCCTATTTCACCGTAAGAACCACCCGTTTCCGGATGATTTTTGCCAAGGGATTTTTCCTGATTTTTGACAGCTTTCAGCATAAAAGGCAAAGCTTGTTCAAATTCGTTTTTTTCCTGAAAAGCTTTGGCAATGTTCCGGTAGTATTTTGCAACGCTGGGATGCATGGAGTCGTAATGTAATAATTTGATTTCCAGTGCTTTTTTACCAAATTCAATAGCTCGGTCAAAGTTGCCTACTTTACGGTACATATACCCCATGTTACTGTAAATCCTATTGAAATCCTGGCTTTTCGGATCTGATGATTTTGTGAAAATTTCGAATGCTTTTTGATAATATTTTTCAGCGTCGTGATAGTTGGCCATTTTGTGAAAACTGCCTCCGATATTCATGTACATATTTCCTGCTTCGGAGCTTTCAGGGCCATATAATTTGGAATATGCGGCGAGGCATTTTTCGTAATATTCCATAGCTCCTTTTGGATCGTACATTTGGCTTCGAGTAGCGCCTAAACCCCAATAAAAATCAATGACATCCTCACTGTCCTCACCGCTTATTTTTTGAGCGATTTCAAGGCCAGAAGAATAAACTTTAAGGGCAGCCGGATGGTCACGCATTTTGCGATGAGCTTGCCCAAGCCGGTACAGCGTTTTCATTACGGGTTTGCTTTCTGCATTATAAATTTTAAGCTGGAGATGGTATGCTTTTAAGAGCTGCTTGATGGCCTTTTCGTATTTGCCATTGTAGTGTAATTCTTTTCCTATTTGGTAAAACTGATCAGCTTTCAGTGTATCATTTTGCGCAAAGGTCAACTGTGGGGAGACAATAAAAACTAAACACAGGATTAACTTTTGCCAGATTGGGTATTGCATTTTAAAAGGATTGAACTTTTAAAGTTAAGCATAAAACATAAAAGGTAAAACCACGAAGCTCTCATTAAAGAACTTCGTGATTATCAATTCAAAAAATCAATTTACAGATCAAATGGTCCAATCACTTCTGTTCCATTTCCATTCAAATCTCCATAAAATACATATTGAGTACCCAAGTCGTTGAATAAAATATAATACCTTATATTTCCAATATAAAACCCAATAGCGGCACCTACTTTGTCAAAATGTGCGGTGATGCTCCCATCAGGACCCCATTGGTATAAGTCATATGTTTGGCTAAAAGAGTTTGGATTATTAAAATAAGTCACATACTTGTCGCCTTGCTTATTAAACAAATACCTTGATGCCGGTCCCAACGGATCTTTATGTCTGAATGCCGCAGCGCCAATGCCAACAGCACCAAATGGATTGTCTCCTAATGCCAACTGAGAAATTGGATGAACATTTAACCAAGAGCCGGAATTGGGATTCAAGTAGGTATATTGTGTACCTGTTCCATCAAAGACTTGCAGGAAATAATCTCCATTTTCATTGCCTTCAATATTGCAAGCTGCACCAATGCTGTTGAAAGGGCAAGGCTCGGTACCCAGTTCATTAATATGGAAAGGTCCTTCGAGTACTCCTGTATTGCTACGCATCCATTGATCTCCAGCTTTATTAATCAGGATAAATTCTGTACCGTAAGTATTAAAGGCTGCACCAACGGGTCCCATAGCTGAAATTACATTTCCTGTCCAGTGCTCAATATATGGAGGTGCTCCGTCAGCTCCAGCTGGAACACAATTGGTAACATCATAATTGGTTGCTAATTGAGTGCTTACGATCTGGTTGTCGTAAACACTTCTTACTACATAAGAAATGGGTTTGCCTGATTGAATATTTGAACTCTCTGCCAAAAGGGTAGCCAGGTCACTTAGATCAGTTGTTCCCACTGTCAACAAGGAAGTGCTGGCTTCTCCGCCATAGGCGAAAACAGTAATCGTCAATTCATCAAGAGCATTTAAATAACTTGTTTCGATATTTGCGTCTACATCTGTAGCAACGCCATTGAATGAAGCGTTGATCGCTGCATCCATTTCCGTGGTAGAAGAAGTAGAAGAAACCAACATATAAAAAATACGGCCATAAGTTACATCAGAAATATAGGTAGCGGGATTTCCAGGTCCAACGTATCTGGCCAAATCTTCCGGCGTGACTGAAGGTGCAAAAAGAGCATCAAGAGAGGTAGGAATATCATAGCTCATTGTATAGAAACTTTGATTCAGATTCACTATAAATGTATTCTTTTCTGAGACTGAGTTATAATTCAATTTGGATTCCAAGTCAACAAAAGTGGAATTTACATCAACTCCAAGTTCCAAAGCAAATTGTTCACGGCTCTGGACATTTTTTATTACAAGACTAAAGTTAGCAGGGACGACTCCTGTACTTCCTGCGATGATGTTATTGATCGCATCCGTTACTTCACTTTTTGTAACACTATTAACCTCGAAAGTTGATTGAATATTTCCGTCAACTACATCAGTGGAAATTTTACCACCAGCACGTTCTACCGCAATTATATTCGGTGTGCCCTGGTTAAGGCTATTACCTTGCAACATGTTTCCAGGATAGATAACGCTAGAGTTCGGAGAAAAGAGCGGGAAGCCTTCGTTTCCTCCAGCGCCATCCTGGATACTTACGGTCTCCGTCGTACACTCCCAGGTAACGCCATCCCGTTCTTCTGTAAATACACCTGAGACTGTTTTTTCCTCACTAACTGATGGTTGAGCAAAACCACCACCGTTATCAATGACAGCTCTAAAGGTACTATTGTCTATGTCTCCAATTTTTTCCTTTTTACAACCTACGCCTAAAAAGAATAAAAGTGAGATTGCTATCAGGGTTTTCGATGTCAGATTTTTCATGATATTTGATTTTTTGAATGAATGAATATTTTTTTCGAATCCATATATCATGATATTTAAAAAGGTTACCCTTCGTTCGAAATTATTTTTTTAACTCAAACTTTTTTGATCTCAGATAATTTGAACATTTTTAGACTATTGACAAAAAATCGTATTTGATGGGTAACTTTGACAACTACTGCGTTATATGTAAATGATAAAAGCTGTAAACGATATCGACCAACGACTTTTACAAGGACTTTTGGATGCAGACCAAAAATCTGTCAAAAGAATTTATGACCTGATTTTACCTGCTGTAATCCATTGGGTAAAAGAAAACAATGGAACCGAATCTGACGCAAGAGATATCTTTCAGGAAGCTTTGATTGCCTTGTTTAGAAAAGTCGAAAGCGGCAATTTTCAATTGACTTGTACTTTGAAGAGTTTTGTAAGGATCATGTGCCGAAATTTATGGTTGACAAGGCTTCGAAATAATAAAAAATATGAAGTGAGCGAACTCGAAAATATCGAAAAAGTAGATTTAGACCAGGATTTGACGAATCGTCTGGAGAGATCAGAAAAAGAGCAACTTTTTTTTAAACATTTTGATTTGCTAGGAGAACAGTGTCGTAAAATAATGATGTGGTTTTTTGATAAAATTTCGCTATCGGAAATTGCAAAAAGATTGAATACCAGCGAAAATTATATTAAAAAACGAAAATTCATCTGTAAAGAAAAACTGGTCAGAGCCATTCAAAACGATCCTGTTTTTTCTGAATTAAAAAACCCTAAAGCCTAAAAAATAAAAGAAG
>JANQFJ010000096.1 GCA_028277915.1 Saprospiraceae bacterium | reverse complement strand
GATTTGTACCCATACCTAAAATATAATCCGGATTAGGGTCTCCAATTACTTTTCTCAGGAGGTCACCTGTGGGTTGTCCATTGGCATCTCGCATCGGTGTGTTTGTCGCCGCATCGCCCCTCTCGGGTTGTGGAGTGCCGGCGGCTACACCGGGAGTCGAGTCATCGGTCAAAATTTGGTTTCCATTTGCATCTGTGGCGAAGTAAGTTCCGTAAAAGACTCCTAAAGGCTGTCCCTCTTGCACAACGGGAGGTGCACCTAGAACATTGGCAATGGTAATGTCACCACCAATAGTTTTTATCACCTCATTCCTATTCCTGCTGAAGTTAAAATTGAGATCCCATGTCAAGTCTTTGGTTTTTACTGGAGTGATACGAGTGTATAATTCCAACCCTTTGTTTTCCATGGTACCAACATTTTCTGTTCTGGAAGAACCACCAATAGAAGGTGCCAACACACGACTTACAATAAGGTCTTCAATGTTTTGCTGATAATAAGTGAACAACAAAGCAACCCTGTTTTTCAGGAAGCTAATATCTGTACCAATTTCAAATTCTTTCGTCCTTTCAGGTTCCAAATCCGGATTTCCCAATCTGTCACTTTGTTGTAAGGTAACGTTTCCTAAAAAGTCATTTGAGTTATAAGTACCAAATCTTTCAAATGGCGAGATCGCTGTCAGATTACCTGCCTCTCCATAGGAAGCTCTGACCCGAGCAGAATTGAAAAAACCTGATGTGCTGCCATCAATCAAGACATAAGAACCAGAAACCTTAGGGTAGAAGTTGAACCGTTTGTCAACATCAAAGTTAGTGGCTCCATCTATCCGGCCGGCCAGGGTGAGAAACAATCTATTTTTAAAAGAAAATGTCTCTTGTAAAAAGAACCCATAAATATCCAAATTAGCATCAATTGGATTGGTTTGCAAAGGAATGGTAGGCTGACCTGAGGCATCCAGTCCCCTACCTTGTTCTTCTTTTTTAATTAGTTCACTGCGTTGGAAACTGTATCCAGCGGTAGTTTTAGAACCGATATCCGAAGTAATGTTGACATCATAACTTGCGTTAATATCATAGTTCCAATTGAATACCTCTGCTGTCGCATCTCCTAAATATCCATCATTAAAATATGCAGGATTAACATTTTCGTAAGGGTAGACAGGTATAAAGATGTGCCCTTCCTGTTTGTAATTATCAATTCCAAAAATCTGATCTATCGTTAAGTTTTTAATCGGATATAGTTTGACATGCAAACTAGGAATGATCCTGTTTACCTTTTGGGTAATGTCAAATGTTTCAATAATAGACAAAGGATTGACTCTGGTCCTTTCAACAGCCATCAAGTTTCCGTTTGCATCCTTTTGTGTAATATCAAAGGTATTGTTGGTAATATTTACAGAATTGATAGGGCTCCAGAATACGTTGCCATCCGGTTTTTCATCAGAATTGCTGTTTGCATAATAAAAGCCAAAATCATAAGACAACCAGTCATTGACAATATGATTTAGATTAAAACGAGCAGACAATCTTTCATAAGTAGTATTTTTAATAATTCCCTGATTGTTCAAATATCCAAGAGAACCAAAATAATTCAACTTACCTGATCCTCCTCTTATAGATAGATAATTGTCAGTACCTATTCCGGTTTGAAATATATTATCCTGATAGTCATACCGGGTAGTACTAAATTTGTCTGACTGTAAATATCTAAACGGCGTTAAATTACCATCAGGATCAAATCCAAAAATTGGCCACAATCTACCGGTCAAAGGACTGTTGGGGATTGTTTCAAACTCCTCGCCAGTCAGATTTAAATCAAGTTTTTTACGAATTTGGTTTAAACTGAATGTAGTTTTGAAGAATAATTCAGGACTACCGTCAATATTCCCTCCTTTTTTAGTCGTAATGATCACTACACCATTGGAAGCTCGTGATCCGTAAATCGCTGCCGCTGCAGCACCATTCAATACGTTAATACTTTCAATGTCATTTGGATTGATATCTACCATCCTGTTCTGACCCGGACTTGCATCCCCGGAGTTGACGTTTAGGTTGGTCACATTGGTTGTCAGATTGCTGGCAACAACTCCATCAACAACATAAAGTGGTTCGGAGGATCCTTTAATAGTACTTGGGCCTCTTAACCTCACAGAAAAACCACCAGCGGGGTCTCCAGAATTTTGAGTAATCTGTGCTCCGGGAATTTTACCTTGAATTGCATTAGTAATATTTACAGGAGCTACTTGCAGCATTTTTTCAGACTCAAGTGTTGTGACCGCATTACCCAATTTACGACGTTCTTGGGTGACGGACGAACCGATTACCACGACCTGTTCCAAAGCTGTTGCATCTTCTCCCAATGAGACGCTAATAGTTTGGTCACCTCCCGTTAATTCAACAATTTCAGACCTGTAACCAACAAAACTGAAACTCAGCGTTTTCCCCGTGGTGTTGTCAGCATCGAAGGTGAAACTACCATCTAAACCTGTAATTGTTCCTACTGATGTGCCGGTGATTGTCACATTGACTCCCGGTAAAGGAAAGTCACTTCCTTCTTCAGTCACTGTACCTGAAATTGTGACAGATTGTGCAAAAATAATCTGCACACAAAACACCATCAGAAGTGTAAATAATAAAGAATAGTTTTTTTTCATAAGGAGTAAGTTTAGTGAAAGTAAGTTAATTTATAATCTTATGATTATGATTTTTTTCATTTGTATCATGAGGTACTCTTTATTAAAAATAATGTCTCTTAAATGCTTCTATTGCTTCATATTCTGCTAATCCAAGTTGGTCATATAATTGGGCTGTTGTTCGGTTACGATCTTCTGCACGTTGCCAGAATTCCCTGACATCATGGCCCGGAAACAAAGGACGATCTTTTTGTGATTGATGTTTAAAAATAGCCCTTCGTTTTCGCAATAACTCCTCTGGACTTAAAGGAACAGCCATATCAATTTCGTGGATACCCCATTCTTGCCATGCTCCTCTGTAAAGCCAGACATAACAGTCTTTTATCCATACGTCACCATCTTCTTTACAAATTTCTAATGCGTTGAAAATAGCATTCAAGCATACACGATGAGTGCCATGTGGATCAGATAAATCACCTGCAGCAAAAATTTGATGCGGTTCAATTTTTCGCAACAAATCCACAATGATTTGGAGATCCTTTTCGCTCAAATCTTTTTTCTTCACCAATCCTGTTTCATAAAATGGCATGTCCAAAAAATGTATATTTTCATCAGGAATGCCAACATACCGGCAGGCAGCTTTTGCCTCTCCTCGCCGAATCAGCGCTTTGATTTTTTGTACTTCAGAAGCGTCAATTTCGCCTGGATTTTTATCGTCTAATTTTTGGCGGATTGTAGAAAACATGGATGCTGTAACTTCTTTATACAACCCAAATCCCAAATGGTAATCATTTACAAAATCTGCAAAACGAACGACTTCCTCATCAAAAACGGCAATATTTCCTGAAGTTTGGTAGGCCACATGTACCTCATGTCCCTGGTCGTGCAATCTGATAAAAGTCCCTCCCATTGATATTACATCATCGTCAGGATGTGGACTAAAGATTAGCACTCGCTTGTGAGAAGGTTCAGCTCGTTCAGGCCGATATATATCATCTGCATTGGGTTTTCCTCCCGGCCAGCCCGTGATGGTATGCTGTAAATGATTGAACACTTTTATATTAATATTGTATGCGGAGTCATATTCCGTAACGATATCCACCATACCATTGTCACTATAATCCCTGTTGGTCAGTTTGAGAATCGGCTTTTGCAATTTCATGCTTAACCAAATCACCGCCCGACGAATTAACTCCTCATTCCAACGACATCTGCCCAGTAGCCAGGGAGACTTTATCCTCGTCAATTCGGCTGCTGCTGCCTCATCAAGGATCACAAGTGCATTCGGATGGTTTTGAAGGTAGGTGGCAGGTACTGTATCGCTTACCTCCCCTTCCAATGCCTCTCGTATGATTGGAGCTTTGGTTTCTCCCCATGCCATTAGGATGATTTTCCCGGTATTGAGAATTGTGCCGACTCCCATTGTTATGGCTTTGAGAGGCACGTTTTCTACTCCAAAGAAATCACTTGCCGCATCCGTGACAGTTATGTGGTCAAGGGTAATGAGACGGGTACTGGATGATTTGCCTGATCCTGGTTCATTGAAGCCGATATGTCCCGTTCGACCAATGCCGAGAAGTTGTATATCCAAGCCACCACATTCATTGATTTTCTGTTCATAAAGCTGACAATATTCTTCGATTTTATCTTTGGAAACGGTGCCATCGGGAATGTGAATATTTTCGGGATGGATGTCAATGTGGTCAAACAAATGTTCATTCATGAAACGGACATAGCTCTGCAATTCATCCGGCTTCATCGGAAAGTATTCATCAAGGTTAAAAGTAATAACATTGCGAAAACTTAAACCCTCTTCCCGGTGAAGGCGCACCAGTTCTTTATAAACAGCAGTGGGTGTAGATCCCGTGGCCAAACCTATTACACATGATTCACTCTTTGCTGCTTTTTGCTCAATTAAATCTGCTATTTCCCTGGCAACGTATTGGGAAGCATCAAAAGAATTACTGAAAATCCGGGTGGGAATTTTCTCTGGTTGCTGGTAAGTTTTAATATTTGATGTGTTATTCAAAGTAAGCATTTATCTATCCAAAGTAGATTATGAGCGTTGTTTTTAATTTTTTTATTGACTCAAATGAAATCACTCTTAAAAAAACTATTCTTTCCCATTTTTAGTGGTGGAAAAAACTAAACAAATACACTATTTTACGGCCCGCAAATGGACTATTTTGCATAGTTACGAAATATTTTTTTATTATTGCAATAATAATTGCAATTTGTTGCAATATTAAATTAATTATTAATACTTGTTTTGAAAGGGAGCATTTTGTAGCTTATTTAAATGGTTGCTTTATCGGAAACTTTTTCTAAATTAAGTTCTACTACTACATTTCAAATTAAAAATGATTAATCATAATGCTGAAAAAAGAAAGACAAGCTTTGATATTAAGAGAAGTAAACCTTCATAATAAGGTGCTCCATGCCGACTTAAGTCGCCAACTGGCAGTGTCGGAAGACACTATTCGTCGTGATTTGCAGGAGCTCTCTGAAGAAGGGAAAGTCGTTAAAGTGCGGGGTGGAGCTTTATCTAAATCCTTTCATGTTTATTCTTATAAAGAAAGTGAAATTTATAAATATGAAGAAAAAACGACTATTGCCCGCAAAGCGGTTACTTTGCTTTCTGACGGCATGTTGGTGCTCATCAGTGGAGGAACGACAAACCTTGAAGTTGCAAGGATTTTGCCTGAAGAACTAAGAGTAACTTTTTATACTCCCAGTTTGTCTACTGCTCTACAACTAGCCGAACATCCGAATTGTGAGACTATCTTTATCGGGGGGCGTATTTCCCGTAATGCGAAGATTAGCACAGGAGGAGAAGTTGTAAATACTTTGAGAAACATCCGTCCTGATTTGTGTTTAATCGGCACAAACAGTATTGATACTAGGATTGGATTAACAGATTCTGATTGGGAAGTTGTAGATGTTAAAAAAGCAATGATACAGGCTTCTGAAAAAGTAGCAGTATTAACAATTTCTGAAAAACTTCAAAGTTCCCAAAAAATAAGGGTTTGTGCTATTGATGAGATAGATTACCTTTTGACAGAGCTAAGCCCTGACTCTGAAATATTAACGCCCTATATAAATGTTAACGTGAAAGTAGTTTAAGCGATATTCAATTTATCAACAATTGTGGATTGTTTTATATGTTTTGCTGCTTTTATCCTTATTCTTGCCAGCTTTTGAGCATTAAATTTAGTTTTAGTGGCATATATATGAAAACAATTTATAATAATAGCAACTTAAATTGCAGTAATTTGCAAAAAAAGCTTTATATTGCGATACACTTAGTTGATTTATGAAAAAATTCACTGAACTGGCCTCACCTTATCGTCACCTGGAAAAGATGGCTGTTGAAGATTTACTTTTTAATATAAATAAAGAAGATAAAACAGTAGCTATTGCTGTAGAAAAATCTATACCTCAAATCATTCCTTTGGTTAATACAATAGTGAAAAAAATGAAAGATGGGGGCAGGTTATTTTATATTGGTGCAGGTACAAGTGGACGGCTTGGCATCCTTGATGCATCGGAATGTCCTCCTACATTCGGAGTTCCGGACGATTGGGTTATTGGCTTAATTGCAGGAGGAGATAGAGCTATTCGAAAAGCTGTAGAATTTGCCGAAGATAGCCCAACCCAGGCCTGGGAAGATTTAAACAAATATTATATAAATACACATGATGTGGTCATTGGCATTGCAGCTTCAGGAACTACACCTTATGTGATTGGTGGCTTAAAAACTTGTAGGCAAAACAACATTATTACAGGCTGTATTACTTGTAACCCAAAAGCACCTGTTTTGAAACATGCAGATTTTCCTGTTGAAGTTGTGACAGGGCCTGAGTTTGTCACTGGAAGTACACGTATGAAAGCAGGTACTGCTCAAAAACTTGTGCTAAATATGATTAGTACATCCGTGATGATTGGTATGGATAGAGTATTGGATAATAAAATGGTTGATATGCAATTAAGCAATAATAAATTAGTGGACAGAGGTACTAAAATTTTAAAAAATGCACTTCATCTTTCTTACAATGATGCTCAAAAAATATTGCTGAAGTATGGAAGTGTTCGCAAAGCTTTAAAAAAGTATAAAAGCGAATAAATTAAAACCACATGCTAAATAAATGAACTCTCTATTATTTTGTTTTTCATTAATTTGGATAACAAAAAATTGCCAAACGAATAATATTCTTCTCTTTTGTTTGATTTAAAATTGAGTTTTATTCCTTCATTCTAACAATCTACTTAAAAAACATGCCTAATAAAAAACTTAGATGCTATGCACGATATGCTGGTAAAACTTTATGAATTGCCTGACGAGCAAGAAAGAAAGAAGAATTTGCAAGAACAAGGATTCTTTTTTAGAAGGGCACTGGCTCCTGAATTGAATTTGGTCACAGATTGGGTACAGCACCATTTTGGAAAATTATGGGCATCAGAAGCGCAAGTCTCTTTTTCACGCCAGCCAGTTTCATGTTATCTTGCCATTTTCGAAAAGCAAATTATTGGGTTCGCCTGCTACGAAACCACATGCCGAGGTTTTTTTGGTCCTACAGCAGTTTTACCTGAGTTTCGCAAAAAAGGTATAGGCAAAATACTCTTACTGGAAAGTTTAAAAGCTTTAAGAGAAATGGGCTATGGATATGCTATTATTGGTGGTGTTGGCCCTAAAGATTTTTATAAAAGAGCAGTTCGTGCCATTCTCATTGAAGGTTCTAATCCTGGAATTTACAAGGGTTTATTAAAAAATGAAGATAAACTTCAATGAAAATAAATCTTCAACGCAAATACAATCCCTGGACATGGATACCATCCCTTTATTTCATTGAAGGCATTCCTTATATAGTCGTGATGACAGTTTCGGTTGTAATGTATAAACGGCTGGGAATCAGCAACGCTGAAATTGCACTTTACACTAGTTGGCTTTATTTGCCCTGGGTTATCAAACCGCTTTGGAGTCCTGTAATAGATGTTTTTAAAACCAAAAGATTCTGGATTATTACAATGCAATTGCTATTGGGTGGAGCATTTGCAGGAGTGGCATTTACGCTGCCATTGTCAAACTTTTTTCAATATAGCCTTGCATTTTTTTGGTTAATGGCTTTTTGCTCTGCGACAAATGATATTGCAACTGACGGCTTTTACATGTTGGGTTTGAGTGAAAACAAGCAAGCATTCTTCGTTGGTATTCGAAGTACATTTTATCGTCTTGCGATGATAACCGGGCAAGGATTAATAGTAATTCTTGCTGGGGTTTTGGAAGAAAAGCTCGGTGTTTCTCCAGAAAAACGTGTTGTGACAGCATGGATGATTACAATTGGTGCTTTGGCGGTGTTGCTTACAATTGCAGCTGTTTATCATAATTTCATTTTGCCAAAACCAGTTGAAGATCAACCGGCTACTGGTAAAAACCACAATTTTTTCAAGGAATTTGTGAATACATTCAAATCCTTTTTCCAAAAAGACAACATTATAGCTGCCATTGCATTTCTGCTGCTGTTTCGCTTTGGAGAGGCACAATTGGCAAAAATAGCCTCCTTGTTTTTGCTGGACTCTACTGTTCAGGGAGGATTAGCAATTTCTACAAAAGAACTTGGACTGGTTTACGGAACTATTGGTGTTGCATTTCTCACATTAGGCGGCATAGTAGGTGGTATCGTCGCTTCTCGCAACGGAATGAAATACTGGTTGTGGTGGATGATGCTGGCACTTAATGTGCCCAATATAATATATGTTTTCTTGTCTTACTTTCAACCTCAATCGCTGTGGATCATTGGTACATCAGTGGCCTTAGAGCAACTTGGATATGGGTTTGGGTTTACAGCATATATGCTTTTTATGATTTATATCGCTGATGGAAAATATAAAACAGCTCACTTTTCAATTGCAACGGCATTTATGGCGCTTGGTATGATGTTGCCAGGAATGTTTAGCGGTTGGTTACAGGAACTGATCGGCTACTATTATTTTTTCATTTGGGTTGTTATTGCAGGAATTCCAGGCTTCATTGCTGCAAATTTTATAAAAATTAAATCCGAATTTGGCAAAAACAAGTTGAAACTTAATGAACCGTAACATTAATGCCGATAAAGAAATATGGATTGAAAACAAGCTAAAAAAAATGACCTTGAGACAAACAATTGCTCAACTTCTCCATATACCGGCATGGTCAAATAGAGGAACAAAGCATGAATCCAAAGTCATCAGTTTAATCGAAAAATATGGAATAGGAGGCGTCATTTTTTTTCAAGGATCTCTTGAATCTCAGGCAATAATGACGAATTCTTTTCAAGCTGTTTCAAATGTTCCACTGCTGATCTCTATGGATGCAGAATGGGGCCTTGGAATGAGACTGGATGATGCGCCTAGCTTTCCTTACCAAATGGCTCTGGGGGCGCTTCACAAAAATGATTTGATTTATGAAATGGGTGCAGAAATTGCACGACAATGCAAACGATTGGGTGTTCATGTTAATTTTGCTCCAGTTGTTGATATAAATAGCAATCCTGCTAATCCTGTAATTGGTTTTCGGTCTTTTGGGGATGACAAATTTAAAGTAGCTGAAAAAGCCCTGGCATATATGAAGGGATTGCAGGATAACGGGATTATGGCTTGTGCTAAGCATTTTCCCGGACATGGCGATACATCATTGGATTCTCACTTTGACTTGCCCATCATCGATAAAAGCATAGAAGAGTTTGAATCATTAGAGTGGTACCCTTTTAAAATCCTTATTGAACATGGCGTAAAGTCCGTGATGATGGCACACCTTTTTCTCCCACAGATCGAAAAAAGAGTTGGCAGGGCTTCGTCATTATCCAAATCAATCATCGATTTATTGAAGCAAATGCTCGGATTTGAGGGGCTTATTTTTACAGATGCACTTGATATGAAAAGTGTTGCAAATCGCTTTAATCCAGGGCAATTGGAATTGGAAGCCTTAAAAGCTGGTAATGATGTTCTTCTTTTTGTAAATGATATTCCTGCTGCTATTGAAGCTATTGAAAACGAGGTAAAAAAAGGGATTATTCCAGAATCACTTATCATTAAAAAGTGTCAAAAAATACTCGGTGCAAAATTTGATCTGGGCCTTTGGAGTTTAAACCCGGTAAAAATTGAAGGAATATTCCAAGATATTAATTCTAGAAAAAGTGATCATATAAATCGACAGGTTACCCAAAAAAGCCTGACTGTTTTTGGAAGGTTACCTAGATTATCGAATAAAAAGATTGCTGTTTTGATGCTTTCGCCATCAGAGAAATCAAGTCTGAAAAATGAGTCTTTGGCTCATCACAATATTGAAAAAACAACATTGGATATTGCGAAAAAAATCACTGTTTTTCAAAAAGAGATGGAACAATTAGCAAATATTTCTGGAGCTGAAGTGACGCATTTTGATAATATTCAAGATCGCGAAAAGCTTTCCGAATTAATTCATCAATTTGAATTCATCGTAGTTGGAATTCATGGTTTAAAAATGAAAAACATTGATCATTTCGGAATGTCAAAAAAAATGAAAAATGCCATTAAATTGTTATCTGAAGCTCGAAACGTTGTGCTTTGTCTTTTCGGAAATCCGTATATTCTGGATCATATTTTTATAAACGACGAAATAGCTTGTCAAATAGTAATTGCATATCAAGAAAATCAATTTACTCAAGAAGAAACCGCCAATCTTTTATTTGAAAATAACCAGTCAACCGGACAAATGCCTGTTTGTATCAATATTGACAATTGTTAAACCAGTGATTTTTGAAAATATATAAATGTGAAATGATATTAATAGCAGATTGCAGAGCAACAAAAACTTCATGGGCGTTTGTCCTTAATGGCAAGATTGTAGGCCGGGTTATTACTTCGGGTATAAACCTTTAGATTGTTTTAAATTCAACGAAGTTGAACATCACGAATGACTCAAATCAACCTTCCAATTGACTTTTATCATCCTTTCTCAAATCCTTTAATAATAAATTAGGTCAAGACCGTTTAGCTTGATAATAAATCATAATTGGTCTAAATGTGGTTAATGTATTTTTTTAAAAATTAAATAACAACCATGAAAAATTTGACAGCGATCCGCAAAAAAATCCGATGGTTATTGGTTGGTGTATTTCCGTTTTTTTTCCTCCTTTTGGTGAATAGCTGTGGCAATTCGGAAGTTCAGAAGTCAGATGTAGAATTGGGACATGACCTATATATTGCCTATTGTAACTTTTGTCATGGCAAGTATGGCGATGCCAGTGTTGGTGACTTGCTTAAAGTAAAGCCACCTGACCTGACGCTTATAAGCAAAAGGCGAAATGGTGTTTTTCCAGATGATGAAATTTACAAAATCATCGATGGGCAGGAAGCTCTGGAAGCAGGGCACGGAAGCAGGGATATGCCTATTTGGGGTGAAACTTTTGCCAATTCGGAAAACGTCGATGAAGTGATGGTCCCGAAAAAGATCTATCAAATCATCGAATATTTGAAAACGATACAGCGATAAGATCATTCTTTCATTTTTTTAAAACAATATCCACCCAAACCAAAAGATGATCTGAGGCTTTTTTGTCTCTAACCTGGTCATAAAGCGATTCGCCGGATACAGGCCAAAACACCCCCGAAGTAATCACTTCCAAATCTTTTGACGGCACGACGTAATCAGTACGCTTTCCAAAGAATGCAGTATCATGTGCCGGATCCCCTTTATCATTTTTTGATTTGTTGTGTGCTTTCCCTCCTTTGCTTCGAGGGATCAAATTTCCATTGGCAACAGCAGCATTTACCTCCACATCACTCAAAAGTTGATCAATAGCACCCGAATAGCTGTCTCCGTCAATCGGATCGGCATTGAGATCGCCCATGATCACAAATGAGTTTCCGGTTTGCAGGCCACCTTTTTCACCGCTATCATCCTCTAAATATGCGGCTCCTGAAATATAATCTTTTAATAATCGAATTTCGTCAAAATTACGTAAGCCATTCCGATCCTCTGGACCATCAAAAACAGGAGGTGTAGGATGTGCAAGGATAGTGTGTATTTTTTTGCCATTTGGCAATTCAATCGGAATATCGATGTGATTTTTAGAAGATAATCTAAATTGATTCCATGCTTTTTCATTGTAATAAGAAGTCCCATCTTGCTTCAATGGTCGTTTGGCACCAGGCATATCTTTCCACAAGAAATTTTGAAAAGATCGAATCTGAGTAGTATCCAGAGGAAATTTTGAAAGTAAAGCGAAGGCATATTGTCCATTGTATCGACCAAATCCAAAAGCATCCCGAGGCAACTCAATTTTTCCATCATTGTTAAAATCCTGACCACTTAGAACACCCGTGTTCGAAGCAACTGGTAAGGCATAACCATAATGAATTGGTCGTTCTCCAGACTGGCTTATTGAAAGATAGTTTTTCTGAAAATATTCCAGCGATTCACCCTTTGGATCATAGTCAAATTCCATCAAAGCGATCACATCAGGGCGGACATGCTGGATCACGGCTGCGATGTTTTGGATTTGAACATCATCTGTGAATTGAAGATCTTTTTTCAAATCCCCTTCATTTTTTCTAAAAAGCGCAACATTGAACAAGGCAAAGCGAATCGTATCATACTCATTTGATAGATCAGAATTCGTATTACCAATGTTTTTTTTTCCGCCTACACAGGATTGGAAATATAAGCCACAAAAAAAGAAAATTATAAAAAGGATTTTTCTAGGGGTTGAAACAAGAGGCTTTTGCATATTTTCAGAAACGAATTTATATTGCTAATTTCAACAATTTACGCTTCTTCTCAGATATTTTAAAGTTCTCAACCTTCTGTTAAAAGAATTGTATTATTAATTGATTTACTTTCTTCAATTTCCTTAAGAGATTTTATTGCTTCAATAATAATTATGAATATACTAACAGATCTTATCATTATTTTGGCTGTATCCGCAGTTGTGCTTTATGTAAGCACAAGACTCAAATTGCCGTCAATTGTTGGATTTTTGATAGCTGGCGTCCTTGTTGGACCCTATGGCATTGAGTTGATTTCTACTGCTGAAGAAGTCAATGTTATGGCCGAAATTGGTATTCTTTTACTACTTTTTTCGATTGGGATTGAATTTTCGTTAGACAAACTAATCCAGGCTAAAAAGTATGTAATTATTGGTGGATCCGTTCAGGTTTTTTTAAGCATTTTAATGTTTTTCCTTGGTGCTTACTTTTTTGGGTTAGAAACCAATCAGGCTATTTTTGTAGGGATGCTTTTCGCGATGAGCAGCACGGCTATCGTTTTACAGCTTTTTCAGGAAAAAGGCTGGATGAACACGCTCTTTGGAAAAACGGCCGTTTCGATTCTTATTTTTCAGGACATTATCATCATTCCTATGATGTTGTTTGCACCCTATCTTTCACAAAACGGTAGCCCGGAATCTCAGTCGTTCAGTAAAATTCTGCTTGGACTTTTAATCGTTGTAGCGGTAGTTTTTGCAGCTCGAAAGTTGGTACCTCCATTGATTCGAAGCGTTGTGCATACCCGTAATCAGGAATTGTTTCTCATTACGATCATCGTAATTTGCTTTGCAACCGCCTTTATCACCAATCAATTGGGATTGAAATTGGCATTGGGAGCATTTTTAGCGGGATTGATCATTTCGGAATCAGAATTCAGTTTTGAGGCCTTAAAAAACATCATGCCTTTTAAAAAAATATTTACCGCGATTTTTTTCATTTCGGTGGGTATGTTGCTGAACTTGAAATTTGTATATGAGAATTATTGGTTACTTTCAGGAATCACTGTTTTGGTAATGTTTGTTAAATTTTTAATTATAGCACCTACTGCGTTTTTCTTAAAAATTGGGATCAGAAATGCTATTGTTAGTGGATTAGTGCTATGCCAGGTAGGGGAATTTGCCTTCATTTTATCAAAAGTAGGTTTGGAGGGCCAGGTACTCTCAGTGTTTAATTACCAAGTGTTTTTGGCTGTGTCGATTATGTCAATGGTTGCTTCGGCGATCATGATTGGCTTTGCACCAGCAATTGCAAAATATATAGTAAAAGTTTCCTTTTGGAGTAGCTGGCTAAACAAAATGGATGATAAAATCTGCCTGCCTTCATCCTGTACACTAGTTGATCATACAGTAATCATCGGATTAGGACCTGGTGGTAGGAGGATTGCCAAATTTTTATCAAAAAGAAAAATTCCCCTGGCCATTATCGAACTCAACGAAAGAAATATTGAAGAACAAGACTCTACTTATGCACAGATTTTTATCGGAAATGCAAAAGATGACGAAGTGTTGCAACGGGCTGCCATCGAAGCCGCCAAACAAGTTATCATCACTGTTCCTGAGGCTGCAGAAGCGGAAAACATTACTATTAAAATTCGAAAACTCAACCACAATGCGAATATCGTGGTGCGAACGAAATATGCTCAGGAAGCAGAACAATTACATAAACTAGGAGCCAATCATGTGGTTCCAGAAGAGATCTCCGTTGCAGATTCAATTACTGCATCAATGGCTGGTTGAGTCATGCCCACAGTTTTTAAGATTACCGAAATTCAAGTGACCAAAACGTTTTTAATCGACTTCAAGTCAATTTTGTGTGTCTGATGTTTTGGAAATACATTTTCTGAATATTGATTTGGAAAAATACCCTTATCATGACCAATTTCACTTTAAAAAAATTGATTTAAATTTTGGTGAAGTGTTTTTCTCAATGGTTTCGTTTTTAACTTTCTTTGCAAAATGAGGTATTTTTTACACATTGGCTATAATGGTGCGCAATATCATGGTTGGCAAAATCAGCCGAATGTAGTGAGTGTACAGGAAGTTTTAGAGTCCAAGCTGAGTAAAATGTTGAAGCAGCGAATCATCTGCCATGGCTGTGGGAGAACGGATGCTAAAGTTCATGCGAGTCAATATTTTCTGCATTTCGACTTTGAACAAATAGTAGATTCCGACTTTGTTTTTACGATAAATAAACTTTTACCGGATGATATTGCTGTTTTTGAAATCATTCCGGTCAATCCTGGCGCAAATGCCCAACTAGATGCATTAAAAAGGACCTACGATTATTTCATCCACTTTAGCAAAGATCCTTTTTTAAGTAATTTTAGCACTTTGTATTTATTGAAAAACCTGGATTTTGAAAAAATGAAAAAGGCGGTTACTTTGCTTACAAAATACAAGGATTACCATTCTTTTTGCCTTACTCCAAATGTTTACAAAACTACCCTTTGTAAAATATCTTGTGCGAAACTTTTTTTAAACGAAGAAAAAACCAGAATGCGTTTCCAAATCACTTCAAATCGCTTTCTAAAAGGAATGATTCGCACTCTAGTTGGAAGGCTTTTGGAAATTGGGCGAGGAAAACTGAGTTTGGAGAAATTTGAAAATGCCTTAAATAATAACGAACCTTTACACTTTAACAAAATTGCTTATCCTCAAGGACTCTATCTCTCAAAAGTAGAATATCCCTATCTCAATATTCCAACAAAAAGCACTTTTTCGGGTATGCTAAACCAGCAGTTAAAAACCATTGGCAAGCCGTATCAAAATGAAAACATTTTGAGATTTTTATAATTTTGTTTTGATGAAAGTCTGTATTGCAGAAAAACCAAGTGTTGCTAAGGAAATAGCAGTCATCCTCGGAGCAAAGACCAGGAAGGATGGCTATTTTGAAGGTAATGGCTATGCAGTCACCTGGACTTTTGGTCATTTTTGTACTTTAAAAACTCCAGACGACTATCAGGCTGAATGGAAAAAATGGGATTTGAATACCTTGCCCATGCTCCCCGAAAAATTTGAAACCAAACTAATCTCCAACAAGGGCGTTAAAAAGCAATTCGGCATCATTAAAAAATTGTTGAAAAATACTTCGCTGGTCATCAATTGCGGTGATGCAGGACAAGAGGGGGAACTGATCCAGAGATGGGTACTCAAAGAAGTAAATTACACTGGAAAGGTACTCCGATTATGGATTTCTTCGCTAACTGCTGAAGCAATCAAAGAAGGTTTCCAGAACCTCAAAAATGACAGCAATTTTGATAACTTGTACTACGCCGGAAGCTCACGGGCAATCGGTGACTGGTTGCTTGGCATGAACGCCACCCGATTGTACACACTAAAATATGGCGGATTTAAACAAGTGCTTTCCATCGGTCGCGTACAAACTCCTACCCTCGCGATGTTAGCGGAACGGCACAAAGAAATTGAAAACTTTGTTTCACAGCCTTTTTGGGAACTAC
>JANQFJ010000041.1 GCA_028277915.1 Saprospiraceae bacterium | reverse complement strand
TAATAAAGCGATTCTATTTCCAAAATTCCAAAAATTATTGATATGAAAATTCACATTTTCGTGGGCTTGCTCACGTGCTTACCCTTCTTTTCCCTTTTTTCAAATGGAGTCTGTATTATTAATGCAGACGATGACACCTACCTACCACTTGTTGCTTCTGAAATCAACGTTACTGTTAACAATCAGATCGCTACTATTGTAAGCACCCAGGTCTTTTACAATGACACCGGGGTAGACACTTTGATTAAATACGCTTTTCCATTGACTGAAACTGCAAGTGCGCTTCAGTTGAGATGGAACAATTACGGTGTTTGGTACACTGCTGACTTTTCACCAACACCCCAAGACACGACGCTCCCTGGAAATACCGGTGGAGATCCTACTTACAGTATAATAAAGGAATACCTGGGAGATTATCCCTTGTATTTCAATCTCGAACAACACATTCCAGCAGGAGGGTACATTACTTTCGAAATCACTTATGTTGATCTTTTGCCCTATGCTTTCAATGTTGTAGAGTTTTTTCACTGGAACGATTATTCATTGTTTCAAAACGAACCTCTGGATTCCTTAAAAATCAACTTTGAACTGTATTCTGACAGAACGATTGATTGGTTGGATTTAAAAGAACACAATGACGAAATTGTCATCAACAATGGCAATGAAGCTTTTTTGAGTTTGGAGCTAAACGATTACTATGCTGATGAAAACTTGGTCATTGAATATCAACTGAATTCTGATGAGTTGGGATTGTTTTCTTTTAGTACGTTTATTGCTGATACGATTTTGCATTGCGACGAAGATGGTGAAGGGTTTATGGCTTTCATTGTTGAGCCTGATCCCAGCGAAAATACGGAAGTTATTGACAAAATATTTACGCTGATCATTGACAAATCCGGCAGTATGTCCGGATCAAAAATTCAGCAAGCCAGAGATGCTGCATCTTTTATTGTTAACCACCTCAACGAGGGGGATGAATTTAACATTGTGGTATTTGACAGTCAAATTTCTACTTTTAAAAATGACCATGTACCGTATAATTTGAACACTCAAATGGAAGCTTTAAGCTTCATTCAGGGCATAACTGATGGCGGATCAACAAATATCTCCGGGGCTTTTTCAACAGCAATTCCACAATTCAATAACAGCGATCCTGAAAAAGCAAAGATCATCATCTTTTTTACAGATGGTGCTGCGACTGCTGGAATTACGAGTACTCAAGGCATACTTGATCACGTTGCCAGCCTTGTGAATAATAATGAAGTCCACGATTTAAGCATTTTTACTTTTGGAATTGGAGAGGGAGCAAACCAACAATTGCTGACTTTACTCGCTCTTCAAAACAATGGACTTTCTGAGTTTCTGGGAGCTGAAGAACTGCTGGAAGTCATAACAAATTTTTACCTGACCATTCAAAATCCTGTTTTGCTGAATACTGAAATGTTTTTTGATCCGGATGTTGTTGTGGAGACTTATCCAAACCCGTTACCGAATCTGTTCAAAGGACAACAATTAATCGTTGTTGGGCGCTATCAAAATCCACAGGAAGTCAATGTCAACTTTAGCGGTACTGCTTTTGGTAACAATGTTTATTATGACTATCCGCTTCCTCTGTCAGATGCTACCTCTGCGGAGTTACAGTTTCTCCCGCGTCTTTGGGCGAAGCGAAAAATGGAACATTTGTATCTCGAATTTTTCTCTGCGCAATCTGGTTCTCCAGAGGCTACAGCCCTTGAAGATAGCATCGTTAACATCAGTCTTTGTTACGGTGTGATTAGTCCTTTTACCAGTTTTGAAGACAATTCTGGGGGTACGCAGGTCGAAATTGACGAGCTTCATGTGGAAGATGAAGAAGTGATTTTCGTTTCTCCAAATCCGTTCAGAGAATTTACTAATATACATTTTCAAGTTCCATGGAATACGTTCGGTGAAGAAGCTGAAGTAGAGATTTGGAGTGTTGATGGAGTTTTGGTTCAGCGGTTTTTTACTACAATAATCGGAGGAGAAGAAAATATAATTTCATGGAATGGTGAGTCTTTCAATGGAACAAGAGTAGCGCAAGGAGTTTATTATGTTGTTTTAAAAGTTGGATCAAAAATTTTCAGGTCTAAAGTGGTAAAGTTGTGAGAACAAATTTTTTACAGATTTGTTTTTAATGAAATATTGGGCGGTTTTGTAATGAAATCGCCCTTTTTTTAGATATTGAACTAGTTTTAAAATATTAATGCCAATCATTTGTAATGCTCAAAACTATTTTATTCACACTTTTTACTTTTTGTAGTTCTTCATTTCTTCCAGCTCAAACCATTGACGGTGAAAAATCGGTGGTGAATTTTACCGCAGTTGCCTTGAAAGTCAATAAAGTCAACGGAACTTTTAAAGGGATGAAAGGTGAGATTAATTTTAATGAAAACAACTTGGAAAATTCAGCATTTAGTGTTTGCATTGATCCTTCGACCGTTAACACCAAAAATCAAAAAAGGGACGATCATTTAAGAAGCGAAGATTTCTTTTTTATTAAAAATTTTCCGGAAATATGTTTTGTTTCGACTTCAATTGAAAAGACAAAAAATGGTTTTAAAACAACTGGGAATCTGGCATTACACGGTATCACAAAAGAGATCGAAATTCCCTTCACTTTTAAAAATAAAACATTCACGGGGAACATAAAGATCAAAAGGCTGGATTATGGGATTGGCGTGGATTATGGGAGTTTTACCGCCAGTAAAGAGGCAAAAATTGAAATCGTTTGTGTATTAAAATAACCTTAGACGGATTCTTTTTTCAGCATTTTCCCATTTTTCAGAAAATGATTGATCGCTTTTTCCCACCAAAGCATTGAAGCCTGAAAATCTTTTCCAATCCGTTTTCCAAATAACTCGTTTGCTCAGCGCTGAGAGAAGTGTATTCGTATTTAATGAATGCGTGTGTGGCATTTGTGCCGCTGTTTTCGAGATTTATCGAAATGCGGACCACGCTGTCGCCTGGAGTCGTTCTTATAAAAGCAATTTCAAAATTTGCAGGATCATATTTTGTGACGATCCACACGGTTTCATTTTCGCCATGATGAGGTGTCGTAAATACGCAGCCATCTTCAGCAACACCACTTTTTGAGTAGATCATTTTGTAGTTCCAGCCATCCAGCCAATCTTTTTCCCTTACAGGGCAAAGCAGCGGAAAGACCTTTTCAGGCGAAGCATTGTTGGTTTGTTTAAACCCCAATGTAATTTTCTTCGAATTGAAAGCATCCATATTTATAAAATTTTACCAAATCTACCAAAATTGTCAATAGCACAAAAAAATGTAAATTGTGTTTTTAAATTTCAAACCAACCGTTTATGGCTGAAACAGAACAAAACCAACAACAACTTAAAAGAACGCTTGGACCATTGATGCTTTGGGGACTTGGAGTGGGTTACGTCATTTCGGGGATGTATTTTGGCTGGAATCTAGGGCTGGAAAAAGGAGGGACTTTGGGACTAGCTGTGGCTACGGTTTTTATTATCATCATGTACCTCACATTTACTTTCAGCTACACGGAGTTGGCGTGCGCGATCCCAAAAGCAGGCGGAGCTTTTGATTACGCCATCAGGGCTTTGGGTAAAAATTGGGGTTTTCTTGGTGGTATGGCCCAAAATATCGAATTTATTTTTGCTCCTCCAGCGATAGCCTTTGCTATTGGTGCTTATTTGCATTTGTTGATTCCGTCGCTTTCAGTACTTTCCATAGCTATTTTTTTCTATTTTGTTTTTACAGCGTTGAATATTTATGGTATTGAAGCAGCTGCTTCTTTTGAGCTGGTGATAACGGTGATTGCTGTGATCGGTTTGTTAATATTTGCAGGAACAACAATTCCGGAATTTGAGTGGCAAAATCTTGAAAAAAATGCATTACCCAACGGCTGGAAAGGAGCATTTGCTGCTATTCCATTTGCGATTTGGTTTTTTTTAGCAATAGAAGGAGTAGCGAATGTTGCTGAGGAAACCATCAATCCTCAACGTAATGTTTTGATTGGTTTTGGTTCAGCGATTTTGACATTAGTGGTGCTTTGTTTGATCACATTTTCGGCGGCGGTTGGAGTTGGTGGATGGGAAGTGATCGTGTTTCCGGAGGTTGGAGCAGAGGCTTCAGATTCGCCCTTGCCTTTGGCGATCGCACATACTTTGGGGCAAAACCATATTTTATACAAGGTGGTGACTTTTATTGGATTGTTTGGTTTGGTGGCCTCTTTTCACGGGATCATTTTAGCAGCCGGAAGGGCAACTTTTGAGTTTGGCCGTGTTGGTTTTGCACCAAAAAAATTGGGAAATGTGCACTCACGTTTCAAAACTCCCGCAAATGCCCTTGTTTTAAATATGGTCATTGGAATCATCGCCCTGCTGACCGGTAAATCCGGTGAAATTATCACTATTGCCTGTTTTGGTGCTTTAAATTTGTACATCATTTCTATGGTTGCTTTGTTCGTTCTGAGAAAGAAAGAACCGGATTTGGAGCGGCCATTTAAAGTTCCTTTGTATCCCTTGTCACCGGTCATTGCATTAGTAATTGCCTGCATTGCTTTTTTGGCAATCACGATTTACAATCCATGGCTGGCGTTAATTTATTTCGCAATTCTTTTGATTGCTTATATTTGGTTTAAATTGATGCATAGGGAGTAGTATTTTTAAAAAATCAAAAGATGAAAATCAAAGGAAAGCTCAGCGAAGCCGAATTAAAAGAAAAAGCTAAAAACGAAGAGATCGAAACGATCATCGTTGCCTTCACCGATCATTATGGGCGATTGGTAGGAAAACGTTTTGACGCGGAGTTTTTTGTTGAATCTATTCAAAAAAGCGGTACGCATGCCTGCGATTATTTGCTGACCACAGACATGGAAATGGAACCTGTTGCAGGGTACAAATTTGCTAATTGGGAGCTGGGGTATGGCGATTTTCATTTAGTGCCGGATATCTCTACGCTTCGTGAAATATCATGGCTGGACAGGACGGCTTTGGTGCTTTGTGATCTGGAAAGTGAAAAAACACATGAATTGATTTCAGAAGCCCCACGTACTATTCTTCGAAAACAAATTGAATTGGCCTCTGGACTGGGGTTTGATTGTTTTGCAGCTTCAGAGTTGGAATATTATGTTTTTGAGGATAGTTACCGCGAAGCATTCGAGCAACATTTTCACAATTTAAAACCAGTGGGTTGGTACCTCGAAGATTATCACATTTTGCAGGGTACGAGAACGGAGAAATTTACTGCTGCTGCTCGAAGACATTTAAAAAAATCCGGAATTCCCGTTGAAAACTCAAAAGGAGAGTGGGGACTCGGACAGCATGAGTTAAACGTCTGTTTTGCAGAAGCTTTGGAAATGGCAGATCGCCATATCATTTACAAGCAATGTCTGAAAGAAATTGCCGATTCGATGGATATGTCAGTGACTTTTATGGCCAAGTTTGCAGAAGACCAGGCGGGCTCAAGCTGTCACATCCACATGAGTTTGTGGAAAGATGGAAAAAATGCTTTTGCTGGAGATCAGCAATTTGGGCCGATTGAGTGTTCCGATATTTTCCGATGGTTTTTGGGAGGTTGGATTGCTCATGTGGCAGATGTAATGCCGTTTTATGCGCCAACAGTCAACGCTTACAAAAGATATGTTGATGGCTCCTGGGCGCCGACACGACTGGCCTGGGGTTATGACAACAGGACGGCGGGTTTTCGCGTCGTAGGAAATGGACAAAGCCTGCGGATCGAATGCAGGATTCCGGGAGCTGATTGCAACCCGTATTTGGCCTTTGCAGCAGCTTTGGCTTCAGGTTTGGATGGTTTGAAAAATAAAATTGAGCCACCCGAATGTTTTGAAGGAGATATTTATGCAGCTAAACATTTGCCCAGAGTTCCGTATAATTTGGGAGAAGCTATTCAGGAATTTGAAAACAGTGAATTTGCAAAAAATGTTTTTGGAACATCTGTTGTTGAGCATTATTCTCATTATTTCAAAAAAGAACTGGAAGCTTATAATTCAGCGGTCACAGACTGGGAACGTAAAAGGTATTTTGAGCGGATTTAGGAAGAAAGAAAGAGGGGAAAGGAGGATGCAGGAAAAGGGAAAATGAAGAAGGGAGGATAGGAATAATGGAAGATGAACTGGGTCGCTGGAAGCCTCTCTCTACTGACAACTGGCTTCTTGATTCTTGAGGACGGATTTGCGACATTAATCTTACTTTTTAACCACCTAACTTTTAATCCATAACTTTTCAAAAAAATGCGTTTAAAAAATAAAGTAGCAATAATAACTGGTGGAAGCAGCGGGATTGGAAAAGAAACAGCCATCCTGTTTGCAAAAGAAGGAGCAAAAGTGGTCATTGCTGATATTAATGATGCAGAAGGAATCAAAACCGTTGAATTAATCAAATCAACCAGGGGTGAAGCTGTTTTTATTCGAACAGATGTATCAAAGGACGAAGATTGTGAAAAAATGGTGGATTTTGCTGAAAAAGCTTTTGGCCATTTGGATATCATTTTTAACAACGCTGGCATCATGCACAGCGAAGATGGCGATGCTATTTCAACAGAAGAATCGATCTGGGACCTGACCATGAGTATAAATGTAAAAGGTGTTTTTTTTGGTTGCAAATATGCGATTCCAGCTCTTAGAAGAGCAGGTGGCGGATCAATTATTAATACTGCATCTTTTGTAGCATTGCTTGGTGCGGCTACCCCTCAATTGGCATATACAGCGAGCAAAGGCGCTGTACTTTCGATGACAAGGGAATTGGCAGTGATCCATGCCCGAGAAAATATCCGCGTCAATGCCCTTTGTCCAGGACCTTTGAGGACGGAGCTATTGATGAAATTTTTGGATACTGACGAAAAAAAACAAAGGCGTTTGATACAAATACCAATGGGGCGCTTTGGCGAAGCCAAAGAGATAGCTTCAGCTGCTCTTTACCTGGCCTCTGATGAATCTTCTTATGTTACAGGGGCTGAGTTTATGGTCGATGGTGGGATCACCGCAGCTTATGTCACACCTGAATAATTATTCTTTTTTTAGTATTTTTAGAAAAGATATTAAGAAGACCTTTTTTAATTAAAACTTAATTTTTCGATTTGTACATCTAATGAAATGAAAAAGAGTAACTCAAGAACATATGGTTATTTAGGCTTGCTGTTTTGTCTTTTGGGAACATATGGGCTTGGTATTCTCGGAATGGGGGTATTGTATAAGGCGATTTTAACTAGCATTGGAGTAATATTTTTAATAATTAGTTTTATAAAATATAAAAACGCTAAAAAAAGAGAAACATTCGCTGAATCACAAACAGCAAATCAAAAATCTTTTACACCTGAGCTTAAAGCTGAAAATGAACAGCACCAGGTAAATGATACTTCTCACAAGGCGGAACCGATCCAGTTGGATATTGAAGAAACTGAGCAAACTTTACAAAATGTCTTCATTTCTTATCGACGGGAAGACAGCGCCAATGTCACCGGTCGAATTTATGACAAACTTTTGCAATCGTTTGAAAAAAATCAAATCTTCAAAGATGTGGATTCCATTCCACTCGGAGTGGATTTTCGAAAACATTTAAACCAAAAAGTTGGGGAATGCAATGTTTTAATAGCAGTCATTGGAAATCAGTGGATTGAACCAAATGTTCCAAAAGAGCAGAAGCGAATCAATAGCGAAAAAGATTTTGTCCGAATTGAAATAGAATCGGCGCTAGAACGAAATATTCCGGTCATTCCCGTTTTAGTAAGAAGTGCTCAAATGCCACAGGAAGATGAACTTCCGGATAGCATGAAAGCACTGGCATTTAGAAATGGAATTCCTGTCAGACCGGACCCTGACTTTCACCGGGATATGGAAAGATTAATTCAGGGAATCAAACAACACATCTAAAACTTTCTTTTCTTTGTATTTTTCATGAGAACTATTGGAATGAGCAAACCCTTTCAAACGATCAGCCCGGTTGATGGCTCTGTGTATTTGGAAAGATTTTTTGCCGGTGAGCAGGAAATTGAATCAAAACTGGCCAAAGCACGCAAGAGTCAAAAAGCTTGGAAAAATACATCAATTGCTGAACGAGCAAAAATATGCCAAAGAGCAATTAATTATTTTTTAAGTCATATCGACGAGGTAAAAGAAGAATTGACCTGGCAGATGGGGCGGCCAATACAATACTCTGGCTTTGAAATAAGAAAAGGATTTAAGGAACGGGCGGAGTACATGATCAGTATTGCAGGACCTAGTCTTGCAGATATTCCGATTGAAAAAAATGATGGATTCCAGCGATTTATCCGGAAGACACCATTGGGTACTGTGTTTGTTCTCGCTCCCTGGAATTATCCTTATTTGACCTCAGTAAATGCAATAATCCCGGCTTTGATGGCTGGGAATACGGTCATTTTGAAACATGCCCAACAAACGCCGCTATGTGCCGAGCGTTATGAAAAAGCTTTTCAATTTGCTGGTTTGCCAGATGGCGTTTTTCAGATCATGCACCTTTCGCATGATCAGGTTGCCAAGGTAATTGTTGATCATAGGATTGATTTTGTGGCTTTTACAGGTTCGGTGGATGGCGGAAAAGCCATTCAAAAAGCAGCAAGTCAACGGTTTATTGCAACGGGCTTGGAACTTGGAGGTAAGGATCCGGCTTATGTCAGGGTTGATGCTGATGTGGAGCATTCCGTTGAAAATTTGGTGGATGGTACTTTTTTTAATTCCGGTCAGTCCTGCTGTGGTGTTGAAAGAATTTATGTGGATGAGAAGATATTTGATCGTTTTGTGGAAGGATTTGTATCACTAACAAAGGAATATAAACTTGGCAATCCCCTTGAAAAGGATACCACTCTTGGTCCAATGGTAAAAACTTCAGCAGCTGATTTCGTTATTGCTCAAATCCGAAAGGCTGTTCACATGGGAGCAAAAGCACTGATCAATCAAAAATCATTTCCAGGTCACCATGTAGGGACACCCTACATTGCTCCGCAGGTTTTGATCAATGTCAACCACCAAATGGAAATCATGACTGAGGAAACCTTTGGTCCTGTCGTAGGTATCATGTCGGTGAAAAACGATGAAGAAGCGTTAAAATTGATGAACGATAGCAAATATGGCTTGACGGCTTCAATTTGGTCTAAAGATGTTGAAAATGCTGTATTAATTGGTAATCAAATCGAAACAGGGACCGTTTTTTTGAATCGTTGTGATTATCTTGATCCAGCTTTGGCCTGGACAGGAGTGAAGGATTCAGGTAGGGGGTGCGCGCTTTCAAAATTGGGTTACGAAGCTTTGACACGCCCAAAGTCGTTCCACTTGAAAGTGACAATTTGAAAGAAAAAGGAGGAGGGGAAAGAAGAGAGGGAGGCGCATGATAGAGATATGCGAACAAGGTATAACAACCAATATCTTTTAATTCTTAACCAATTCAAATAAATGAAAATCGGACTATTAGAATGCGATCATGTCTCGGAAAAATACCTTCACATTTCAGGTACTTATCGGGATATGTTTTCAGTATTGTTACCACAACTTGAACTTCATTTTTTTGATGTATGCAAGGGTCATTTTCCTGATTCTGTTCATGATTGCGAAGGATTTATTTGTACCGGTTCAAAAAATTCGGTTTATGAAAACATTGCTTGGGTCAATGAGTTAAAAGATTTTGTCGTTCAGGCCTTTAAAAAGCATCGAAAATTTGTTGGTGTTTGTTTTGGTCATCAAATGCTTGCTGAAGCTTTAGGCGGTAAGGTTTTGAAAAATGGTAACGGGTGGAATGTTGGAATTCATCCTTTTGAAATGCTTGTGAAAGAACCCTGGATGGACCCTGTTCAGCAAAAAATCGAATTATTGATGATGTGCCAGGACCAGGTTGTTCATTTGCCAGAGAATAGCACACTGTTGGCATATGCTGATGACTGTTCGATTGGTATGTTTAAAGTTGGGGATCACATGTTGGGCATCCAGGCTCATCCGGAATTTTCAAATGACTACGAAAAAGCCCTGATGGAGGACAGGCTTGATAAAATTGGCAGTGAGAAAGTAGAAAAAGCAATCGATAGTCTTAAAAAACAATCCGATAAAGAACTTATCGCCAGCTGGATTGTGAATTTCTTAAAGAATTGAGAAAACTGATTTTAGCGGAAATAATTATAATTTCACTCTAAATATTGGCAACTTCCTCTTCTATAATTCTTGAAGATTTAGAAGTAAAAATAATTTTTGTTTAATATTTTCATAAAATAATTAAACAAAAATACCAAAGCTATGTTCCCTTTGAGTAATTCGATTTTAAAAAAAATTAAACTCTTTACTCAATGAAAAAATCTATTTTGAACCTTAGCTGGATATTACTCTTAAGCTTACCGCTGATTCTAATTTCTTGCAACGATGATGATACATCTGTTCCAACACCTCAACCAGAGCCTCAAACTATTGTTGAAATTGCTGCTGGAGATGATCAATTCAGCACCCTTGTCAGTGCTTTGCAGAGAGTGAACCTGGTTACTGTTTTGGAAGGAGACGGTCCATTTACAGTCTTCGCACCAACAAATGATGCATTCACTGCTTTGGGAGTGGATCTCAACACAATTACTGATGAAGATTTGACTGAAATATTGTTGTACCATGTACTTGGTGCTGAAGTCCCTTCTTCAAATATCGTTGATGGGCAGACATATGTAACTACCGCTGCCGCTACTGGACCTGAAGAAAACCAATTGTCCATGCTTATTGAAAAGTCAAATACAGGCGTTTCGATTAATGGAAATATCAATGTAACTACTGCTGACATTGAAGCTAAAAATGGTGTAATACACGTTGTTGATGCTGTTATTACACCCTTGGATGTAGTTGGTCATGCAGCAGCAAATAGTGAATTTTCAGCTTTAGTTGGTGCATTGGGGATAGCATCAGGTGATTTAGTATCTGTTTTACAGAGTGAAGGACCTTTCACCATTTTTGCTCCTTTAAATTCTGCCTTTGAAGAGATTTCTGATGTAGTGGCAACTTTAGATGAAGATCAATTGGCAAATGTGCTTACTTATCACGTTGTTGAAGGTAATGTTCGTTCGGCGATATTGACGAATGGTATGGAAGTAATAACTGTAAATTCAGAAAAATTCACAATAAATATTGGAAACAATGTTTTAATTACTGACGCTAGTGGTAATACTTCTACAGTAGTTTTGACGGATGTACAGGCTACAAATGGAGTGATCCATGTAATTGACAAAGTTATAATTCCAGCTAATTTGTAGTTGAAATTACCTTTTGAATAAATACAAATTCTGAGCTGTCTGGATTGAAAACGAGGCAGCTTTTTTTGTAAAATTGATTTTTATTGAACGTATATTTTTTCGCTATTAACCAGAAATGTACAAGTTGGCAAAATCATATTTGTGAGATATATTAAAAAATGAACTATCATTTTGGATTTTTAAAATTCTGCGTTAAATTGCAAAATACTTAATACTCAATAACGAAATTTAAAATTGAAGGCAACCAATATAAAAGATCCAGAATATTTCCACAAAGTCGTGGACTGTCAGTATGCTTGCCCTGCCCATACACCTGTTCCGGAATATATCCGACTTATCGCCGCCGAAAAATATACCGAAGCTTTTATGATTAATTGGGAATCTAATGTATTTCCAGGAATACTAGGCCGTACTTGTGACCGGCCATGTGAACCAGCCTGCCGGCGCGGCCGAGTGGAGGAAGAACCAGTTGCTATTTGCCGACTTAAACGGGTTGCTGCTGATAACAAGGGGGAGGTTAAACATTTGATGCCAAAGATTCCAAAAGAAAAAAACGGAAAAAAAATTGCATTGATTGGCGGCGGCCCGGCTTCTTTGACTGTGGCTCGCGATTTGGCTCCTTTGGGTTATGAAATCCATTTGTATGATGAATGGAAAAAAGGTGGCGGTATGATGCGAACACAAATTCCTGCTTTTCGATTGCCTGAAACAGTTTTGGACGAAGAAGTGGACTATATCCTTGATATGGGCATTCACACCCACTTTAACACCTATGTTAAAAGTATGAAAGAAATCCTGGAAAAAGATTATGATGCCATTTTTGTGGGGACGGGAGCTCCCAAAGGGCGTGACCTAAGTATTCCGGGGCGAGAAGAAGGTGATGAAAATATTCACATTGGAATTGATTTTTTAGCAGGAGTAGCTTTTGAACATATCAAAAAAGTAGGAAAGAAGGTAATCGTCCTTGGTGGTGGAAATACTGCAATGGATTGTTGCCGTACTTCCCGTCGACTTGGAGGAAAAGAGGTCACAGTGGTGGTTCGCAGTCCTTTCAAGGACATGAAAGCTTCTCCATGGGAAATTGAAGATGCCCAACGAGAGGATATTCCTATTTTTAATAACATGCCTCCAAAAGAGTTTGTGGTTGAGAATGGAAAGCTGAAAGGTGTTTTATTTGGAAAGGTCAGAGCGGAATATGATGAAAACGGCAAGCGAACTTTAATACCCACCGATGAACCAGATGTTTTCATCGAATGTGATGACGTGATGATCGCCATTGGGCAAGACAATGCTTTTCCCTGGATAGAAAGGGATATTGGCCTTGAACTCGGAAAATGGGACCTACCGGTTTTAAATAAAGAAACTTTCCAATCTACAATTCCCAAAGTATTTTTTGGAGGAGATGCGGCTTTTGGGCCTGAAAATATTATTACTGCAGTTGCTCATGGGCATCAGGCAGCTATTTCTATTCATAAATTTTGTCAGGGCCGGAATGTTAGTGACCGGCCTTTACCGATGACTAACTTAGTTAGCCAGAAAATGGGCATCCATGAATGGATTTATGACAGCCCTGTGGTGGATGATATGCGATATAAAGTACCTCATGAATCCAATGCTGTTGCGCTTAAAGACCGACTGGTGGAAGTGGAACTGGGATTTGATGAGGATTTGGGTTTTAAAGAAGCACAGCGTTGTTTGAATTGTGATGTACAAACTGTTTTCAATACTAGCAGGTGCATCGAATGCGATGCTTGTGTGGATATTTGCCCCACTTCTTGCATCACATTCACAAATAATGGAGAAGAAGAAGAAATTAGGGTGCGACTGAATGCACCTGCTGAAAATCTGACACAAGATCTTTATGTCTCGGATCTTTTACCAACCACCAGGGTGATGGTTAAAGATGAGGATGTATGTTTGCATTGTGGTTTATGTGCCGAAAGATGCCCCACAGCCGCCTGGGATATGCAAAAATATTTATACAATGTAACAAAAGCAGAACAATGCTAAAAGTAAGTGCAGTAAATGACTTTGTAGTTCGCTTTGCAAATGTAAACGGAACAGGATCAGCCAGTGCAAATAATATGTTTGCCAAGGCAGTTTTTAGAATGGGGATACCTATTTCTCCGAAGAACATATTTCCTTCAAATATTCAGGGGTTGCCTACCTGGTTTGAGGTACGAATCAATGAAAAAGGATACCTGGGACGACGTGCCGGAGTTGATCTTATGGTCTGTGTCAATCCCGAAAGCATGGCCAATGACATCGCATCTGTCAAGCCTGGAGGGTATTTTGTATATGACAATACTCGAAAATTGCACAAAGAGTATCTACGCGATGATGTTCATTTCATTGGAATACCAATGATGCAATTGTGCATGGATCATTATGCTGATCCGCGAAAACAGCAGTTGTTTAAAAATATGGTTTACGTCGGTGCTTTGGCTACATTACTGGATATGGATGTCAATATTATAAAAGTTATTATCTCCGAGCAATTTGAAAAAAAACCAAAACTAATTTCACCTAATTATCAAGCACTTCAATTAGGGATTGACCATGCTAAAGAAAATTATGAATGTCCGCTTGGTGTTCGATTGGAGAGAAGGAATAATGTTGGCGATCATATATTGATTGATGGAAATACAGCTTCTGGCTTAGGCGCTATATATGCCGGTGCGACTGTAGCAGCCTGGTACCCAATTACGCCTTCCACTTCTGTAGTTAAAGCATTTGAAAAATATGCTAAAAAATTGCGAATCGATCAGGAAACCGGTCAAAAGAAATATGCCATTATTCAGGCTGAAGACGAACTGGCGGCGATGGGAATGGTCATCGGAGCTACCTGGAATGGGGCCAGAGCTTTTACCGCTACCAGCGGGCCTGGTGTCTCGTTGATGAGTGAATTTATTGGTCTGGCTTATTTTGCTGAAATTCCTGTTGTCCTCATCAATGTTCAGCGTGGTGGCCCTTCTACTGGTATGCCTACCAGGACCCAGCAACCTGACATATTATCCTCCGCTTATGCCTCTCATGGGGATACCAAACATGTGCTATTGTTCCCAAGTACTCCAGCTGAATGTTTCGAGCATACCGTTGCAGCATTTGATCTGGCAGATCGCTTGCAGACTCCCATCATTGTGATGTCTGATTTGGATTTAGGAATGAACAATCATATGTCTCCTCCACTGGAATGGGACGATTCTAAAAAGTATGATTTGGGTAAAGTGTTAAATGCTGAAGACCTTGAAAACATGGAAGTTTACGGTCGGTATTTGGATGTTGATGACGATGGTGTTTGCTATAGAACGATCCCTGGTACGCATCCAACAAAAGGCTCATTTTTTACCCGAGGAACTTCACGGGATGAATATGCACAGTACACGGAAGACGGTTCAGTTTATGTCAGGATAGTTGATCGCATTTTAAAAAAATGGGAAACTGCAAAAGATTATGTTCCAGTGCCTGTTTTTCGAATACACGATATACCTAGTCAGTGCGGGATTATCTTTTTTGGAACTACAAGGTATGCAGCGTTAGAAGCTATAGATATGTTGGAAGCTGAAGGAATTATTTTGGATGGTATGCGTATTTTGGCTTTCCCTTTTAATAAAATGGTAGAAGAATTTATTGAAAATCATGAAAAAATATTTGTTATCGAACAAAACCGTGATGCACAATTTCGTTCCCTACTGATCAACGAACTGGAAGTGAATCCGAAAAAACTGATCAAAGTATTGAATTATGATGGCAAACCAATCACTGCTGATACAATCAAAAATCAAATTATTGAAAAATATCCTTCATCTCCTCAAGAAAAAACACAGACTGCATCATGACCTATGTAAGACCAAATTTTAGACATCCAGGGCTACCTAAAAACAAAGTCGGCTTTGCAAAGGCTGATTATGAAGGAAAAATATCTACCTTATGCGCAGGTTGCGGGCATGATTCTATAAGCGGAGCAATTGTACAGGCTTGTTTTGAAATGTCGATCCTGCCTCACCAATTAGCAAAACTTTCCGGTATTGGTTGTTCTTCAAAAACACCCACTTATTTTTTAGATAATTCTCACGGCTTTAACTCCGTTCATGGAAGGATGCCATCTATAGCTACGGGTGCTTACATGGCTAATCGTGACCTGATTTACCTTGGAGTTTCGGGGGATGGAGATACTGCTTCTATCGGCATGGGCCAGTTTGTACACTCCATTCGAAAGAACATGAATATGGTATATATCGTGATGAACAATGGCTGCTATGGATTGACCAAAGGACAGGACTCTGCCACCGCGGATTTTGGCTCAGTAAATAAAGCTGGTGAAAAAAATGTTTTCCCGGCGATCGATTTGGTAGGCATGGCGATGGAATTGGAAGCTACTTTTGTAGGTCGCAGTTTTTCAGGTGATAAAGAACAATTAGTCCCAATGATCAAAGCAGCAATGTCCCACCCAGGCTTTGCATTCATTGATGTAATCTCTCCATGTGTCACATTCAATAATAATAAAGGCTCTACAAAATCATATGATTTTGTCAGGGAACATATGGAAGCGACTTCCACCATTGATTTTGTGCCTCATAAAGATGAAATCACTGTTTCATATATAGAAGGACAATCTGCTTATGTCACTTTACATGATGGCTCAGTCATCCATCTCAGTAAGCTTTCTCCTCATTGGTATCCTCAGGACCGCAAATCGGCTATCAATCGCCTCCAGGAAGCTAAGGCAAAAGGTGAAGTGCTCACCGGATTACTTTATATCGATACAAACAGTAAGGATCTACACGAACTCCAGAGAACCGTGAAAAAGCCTTTGAATAGCTTAAGGGAGGAGGAGCTTTGTCCGGGGTCTCAGGTTTTGAAAAGGATTAATGAGGAGTATAGGTAGTTAAAAATTGTTGGCATATGTTAGCTGTTAGAGGCATATAAAGCTTGATTTTCAACATATATTAACAGATGAGAGATAAGGCAAGGCAGCCCAATCTTTGACCTTTCCTGTCAACTTTGGTTCTTAAATTAAAAATCATTGGATAAAAAATTATATATTTATTTAGTACTAAATAAATATTGTTCCGATTTACTGACTTTTGTTAGTTTAATTGATGACTTTCCTCACCTTTTTTGACATTCAAAATTCAGATTATTGTAAATTAGATGTATGCTATCTGCTTGAAAAATATTACCTGGGGAGAATTTTCTAATAAAAACCGTTAAGATTATTTAATTTGATGGTACGAAACCTATCAGATTTCGAAAAATTAAATGAATCGACTAAATAAATTTATGGGTGATAATGCCACAAGCAGCTTATATGAAATTATTTAATTGAATTTATTTTACAGAATGTTATGAGTGATTCAATCGAAACAAAAGAAATGCGAGCTAAGAATACTCCGAAAGCAATGAAAATCGATGAACATATCGTTGAGATTGTAAGTGATTCCGGAGAAGGAGCACAAAAATGCGGTCAAAGTTTCGCTGCAATTTCAGCAAAAATGGGTAATGGAGTTTGGACAGTAGAAATTATTCCAGCAGAAATCCAACCACCTGTACGGAGCCGGGCCGGAGCTTCCGGGATCCGAATTAGAATTGGTTCTAAAAAAATTACAAATTCTGGAAATGAAGCTGATTTGGTCGTTGCACTAAACGAGCAGGTGCCCTACGGTAGAATTGATCAAAAAGCCTATAGTGAAGGAACAACTATGTTGCTTGAAAATAAATGGGCAACAGATGCTTCTGAAGATATTCGTAACAAATATGCCGAGGCATTAGCTGATTTCAAAAGCAGGGGATATAATGTGGTTGAAATACCGATGGAAGTTGAATGTTTGAAAATTGTAAAGAATGCAAGAAGAGGGAAAAACATGTGGGTGCTGGGAATGTTATGTGATATTTATAATAGAAGTATAGAAAAAGGAGAAGCCCAAATCAGAAATATATTCCGGAAAAAATCTGATGCCGTCATTAATTCCAATATTGAATTGTTTCATGCCGGTTATAAATGGGCACAAGAAAATTTGGATTTTCAATATGATGTTCCGGCGATGGAGTCGGATGAAGAATATGTGGTGATGAGTGGCAATGAAGCACTAGCTTTGGGTGTATTGGCCTCAGGCATGGAGGTATGTTCTATGTATCCAATAACCCCAGCTACTTCAGCCTCTCATTTGTTGGCGGATGTGCTTACGAGATCTGGGGGATTGGTTCATCAGGCAGAGGATGAAATTGCAGCAATCGGTTTTGCTGTTGGCGCATCTTATGCCGGTAAAACAGCAGTGACCATTACATCAGGTCCCGGAATGGCTTTAAAAACAGAATTTTTAGGCCTTGCAACGATGGCAGAAATTCCGTTGGTAGTAATAGATGTACAACGAGGAGGCCCTTCCACTGGCTTGCCAACCAAAGTTGAACAAAGTGATTTGCTGGCAGTGCTTTATGGTCAGCCTGGAGCTTCGCCTAAAATTGTGTTGGCAGCCTCAACAATTGAAGAATGTTTCCATTTCGTGATTTTAGCACGTAAGTTGGCCGAATCTTTCAGAACACCGGTCTATATTTTGAGTGATGCAAATTTAGCGACAGGCCAAACTCCTTTCCCAAGACCTAAAATTAAAAAGGACTGGTTTGCTCCACCGATAGATCAAAGCCCGTGGAAAGCAGATGTTAAACCGTATCAATGGGACAGTGAGACTGGTTTAAGTAAGCGGCCTATTCCAGGACAACCAGGAGGGCAGCATACCGTAACAGGTTTGGCACATGATAGAAATAGTAGCGTTTCATATGTTCCTGATGAAAATCAAGAGGCATCAGAAATGCGAAGCCGGAAATTCGCTGCATTTCAAAAAACTTTAAACCCACCGACAGTTAATGGAGTAAAACAAGGAGACTTGTTAATTGTAGGATGGGGGTCCACCTTAGGGGCAATCAATGAAGCGGTAGAAATGGCACAAAAGGAAGGAATAAAAGTCTCGTCTATCCATCTTCGTTTCATGAGTCCTTTTCAACCTGGTTTGAAAGAGATTTTCCAGAACTTCAAAAATGTGATGACTGTTGAAATCAACTATAGTGATAATAAAGACAATCCACAATTTACGGAATCCAGCCGGAGGTTTTCTCAATTATCCTGGTTGTTAAGAGCGAGAACTTTAGTAGATGTAGATTGCTATTCAAATGTGGAAGGTCAACCATTGACTCCAGGCAGAGTATTAGGTGTGATAAAAAATAAATTAGATATTAAAAACTAACAAAAATGTACGGATTAAAACCAGATGTAGCGTTAGATCTACCTTCGAAATATTATTCTTTGGAGGATTATAATAAAGGAGTAGCCAAGTGGTGTCCGGGTTGCGGCGATCATGCAGTTCTAACCAATACACAAAAGTTACTTAGAGAGAAACAGATGGATCCTGCAAAAACTGTTTTTGTATCGGGTATCGGATGTTCCTCACGATTTCCTCATTATATGGATACTTATGGTTTCCATGGCTTACACGGTCGTGCATTTCCAGTGGCATGTGGTGTGAAATTCAGAAGACCAGACCTGGATGTATTTGTAATAACAGGGGATGGAGATTGTTGTTCAATTGGTGCAGGGGCTTGGGTTCATGCAATCCGGTACAATATGGATATGACTGTAATGCTGTTAAACAATGAGATTTATGGATTAACCAAAAAACAAGTCTCTCCAACATCCAGATTAGGTACTTCATCAAACACTACCCCTGACGGTTCAGTGTTACCTCCAATCCATCCAGTACAAACTACGCTGGGAGTGTCAAATGTATCTTTTGTAGCCCAAACAGCAGACTGGAATCCGGCACATATGTACGCAACGCTCAAAGCAGCCTATGAGCACAAGGGGTTTGCATTTGTTCATATTCTTCAGAGGTGTCCCGTTTTTCAACTTGCTTTGGTCGATGAATGGACCTCTAATAAAGAGGCAATGTGTTATTTGGAAAATGAAAATGGTATTACTGTTAGTGAAGATATTGCTAAAACTTTTAAAAGCAGGTTAAGTCATGACCCATCTGATTTATCTGCCGCAAGAGATTTAGCGATGGAGGATGACATAATTTATCTCGGATTATTTTATCAAAATAAAAATGCTCCTTGTTACGATGATTATGGTGCTTCAAACCTTGGGTTCACGATAGAACAAAAAGAAGCTGTGTTGAATGCTGAATTTGACAAATATGCTATATAACAAAGTGCCTAAAGTATTTGAAGTGACTGGGAGTGCCTAAAGTTTTTCAAACACTCTAAATACTCTAAGTACTCAAAATATTCTAAAGAGCAGATGCCAAAAAAAGAAAAAAGCACATTTAGCCATTTCTTTAAAGAAGATGCTGAAACGGTTCAGGACATAATTCATGGGAAGAGTGATCCTCAGAATTTGAACGAAACTGGCTATGTTAAAAAAGAAGAATTTCCAAGGCTAACCAAAGCAGGAGAAGTTGCAGAAGATGAGTTTAAAGCTCATTGGCGAAAGTTGAGGTCATTTTTTAGAAATGGCAATAATTTGCTTGGTTTACCTAGTGGGTTTTCACCTGCAATAATGGGTTCTTTGCAAACCAAAACCATGGTGGGGACTGATTTTCCTGTTTGGATAGCAGGTGAAAATTATAAAGGTGAAAGAGCTTTTTGTTTGTCACTTAAAGAAGTCATAACCCAGGCTTTGGATGAAATTGGGCTAGAAGAAAAGGAGGCACGTATCTTAAAAGAGAATATTGAGCGCATTCTTCATATTGCAAATAATCATTTAACTAATAAAAAGCCTCAACTCTTCCAGCTAGCTATTTTTAAAATACTGGATGAACTGGAAAAACAAATAGATATATCAGGAGAGGAAGCGATTGCATTTAGCAATGGTCTCAATAATTTAAAGCAGGTATTGCCGGAAAATGGTGTTTTGCTGCCTTATTCCATAGACACCTCATTTCAGATATTGGAAGCGGCCATGTTTGCAACAATCAGTCCTATCCGGAAAAAATTGAATCAAGAAGTTGTAGAATTAAAAGGCAAACTCAAAGATTTACTAAGAATTGAACAGGGAAAAGGACCTGAAAGGAAAAACCCGGACCAACTTCAGGATTCCCTGGCTTTTGTTGACAATATGGTGAAATTTGATGAATTATCCTCCATGTTGCCGGAAGCAGGTTCTGAAAGTATGGGAAAAGCCAGGGTTCAGCGAATATTAAATGCGCTTGAAGCTCTAGAAGAAGCAGGGGCCATTATGGATCATCATGGCTTTTTGTTTGTTGATGAAATATTGCATAACAATAAAAATATTGACTGGGATAATTTATTTGAAAATACTGAAATTGAGGCCTTTCAAAAAGGAAAAGGTTGTAGCTCAGTTGGTTTAGCCTTTGACAAACATATTGCTACTTGCACCAATTTTTTTGTAGCAAAAAGAATTGGTGAATTGGAATTGGAGAACAGTTATCAACCGGAATTACACGACGAATATTTTAAACATTTTACCTGGCAAAGCTTTACCTCGGAAGAATTAAACAGCTGTCCTCACTTTATTTTGATTGTGGATGATATTCAGATTTTCGACACAGAATTTAGCAAGCTTTCTACGATGCTGTCGGACAATATTCCGGTTAAAATTGTAGCCGTAAAAAGAGATAATTATGTTGATCAAAGACAAAATGGATCAGAAAAAAATACCACCGGTTTACATACGCAGGCGGAGTTAGGAGCTTTGATGTTATCTCACAAAAACATTTTTGTAGCTCAATCCTCTTCCATTACACCTAAATATTTATTTAATGGCTTTAAAGAAGGATTATCTGCTTTCGCGCCTGCATTTTTCTATGTGTTAAACATTGATGAAAAAATCCACAAGAATCCCTTTTTATGGACAAGCGCTACGATTGAAAGCAGAGATTTTCCCGGGTTCACATTTAAAGGCTTATTAGGCACTCCGTGGGGAAGCAGGTTTGAAGTGGAAAACAATCCACAACCACGTTTAAACTGGCCGGTACATAAAATAACTGTGGTAAATGCCGAAGGCGAAAATATTGAAATGGAATTTCCATTTACTTTTGCTGATCAGGCTGTGCTAAATCCAGCTTACGCGAAGCATTACATGGCAATAAACTCATCTTATTGGAGCGACGACCTTATTCCTTTGACAGAATACATGGAAAGGAATGCTGAGGATAATATTGGCAAAATACCTTTTATTTGGATGATGGATGAGGCAAGTGAATTATATAAAGTAGCAGTATCATGGTCAGTGGTATTAGCTACACAAGAGCGTTTGGATTTTTGGAGATTCTTACAGGAAAATAGTGGAATAAACAACTATCATGTCACTCAGGCTGTTGAGCAGGCAAAAGCAGAAATGCAGGAAGAACATGAAAAAGAAATTGAACAGATCAAGGGAGTTCATGAATTTGAAATTCAAAATGTAAAAGAAGAAGAGGCAGGAAAAGCAATGGAAAACCTCGTTTCAGTATTATTGAACTTAGATACTACGAATGTAGTCACTTCAACGAATTTACCTGCTTCAAATCCTCCTTCGACCACCAGTACAGTCGTTGATACGGAAGCAGAGGATACCAGCCCTAAAGAAGATGTCCCTCAAGAAATTGAAGAGGATGAAGGAGTGCTTTCCAATGATCCTTATATTGATACTGCACTATGCACTTCCTGTAATGAATGTACAGATTTGAACGGTGCTATGTTTAAATACAATGCTGATAAGATGGCATATATTGCTGATCCGAATGCAGGAACGTTTAGAGAGTTGGTAGAGGCGGCAGAAGTATGTCCGGTGGGGATTATTCATCCGGGATCGCCCCTTAATCCCAACGAACCTGACTTGGATGAATTAATCAAGAGAGCTGAAAAATTCAATTAATAGAAAATGGTAGGTGACTTTCTCATACCGCTTTTAATTCTTGTTGGATTGGGTTTGTTATTTGGTATTGTATTATCAATAGCTTACAAGCGCTTTAAAGTCGATGAAGATCCTCGGATTGATAAGGTTGAAGAAATGTTACCTCATGCCAACTGCGGAGCATGTGGAGTGCCAGGATGCAGAGCATTTGCTGAGCAGGTTGTAAATGAAGGTACTAACCCAGCCAAATGTACGGTAAGCTCTCCTGAAGGGATCGTGGATATAGCCAATTATTTGGGAGTCGAAGCAAGCGAGGAAGAAAAATGGGTAGCTAGATTACTTTGTGCAGGAGGAATCTCTGAAGCGCACAACCTGGCTAGCTACAAAGGAGGAATGAGTACTTGCAGAGGAGAAGCAGTTGTGGTTGGAGGTAGCAAGGATTGCTCATGGGGATGTCTAGGCTTAGGTGACTGCGAAACGGTTTGCGATTTCGATGCAATAACAATGAATGATAATGGATTGCCGGTGGTTGATGCCGAAAAATGTGCCGCTTGTAACGATTGCATTGAAGTATGTCCCAAAGAACTGTTTGTTCTTATGCCCATAAGTCGAAAACTTATTGTGCAATGCCGTTCATTAATAGAGGGTGATTTGGCAGAATCGAAATGTAGTGTGGCTTGTACCGCTTGTGCCCGTTGTGTTGTGGATTCAGCTCCCGGAGTTATTGAAATAAAAGATAATCTGGCGGTGATCAATTATGAATTGAATGATCTCACAAGCCCGGTTGCAGTAAAAAGATGCCCTACTGACGCAATTGTTTGGTTAGAAGGGGACAATCAATTTGAACAAAAAAAGAAATTAAACCTTCCTATAGGTCGTGTTGAGGAAGTAATTGATAAAGACAAATATTACCAATAAAAGGTACTGTTATGAATGCATCGATTGAAAAACTGGCGTACAAAATTGGAGAGGGACTTCAATCTTCATCATTAGGTAATACAGAACAAAGGAAAAATGCATTTTTCAGAACAGTAGCTACGCATGAATCTTCAGATTTATCTTTTATTAATGGACTGATTTCGACAGGATTAAGAGGGGTAGCCCTGTTGGATGGCAACAAAGTCATCAGCAACTACAATCAATTTTTAACGGCATCGCGTCAGCATCTGCCATTAGTAGTTAATACAAATGCGAGATTAGTAGGTGAGTCTGATTATTCACCGATTAATAACTATGATCATATAAATGCAATTCAACAAACCGGTTGTTTTCAATTTGTAGCAAATTCTCATCAGGAGGAGATTCACCTAAGTCTGATCGCTCATCGAATAGCGGAACTTTCATTAATTCCGGGGATTGTAATCGCAGATTATGAATTGTCTGATAATGTTGTCGATTTTCCTGAAGATGAATTAATTAGGAATTATTTGGGAGATCCGGATGATCAAATTGAATGCCCTACGCCAGCTCAGGAAATGATTTTTGGCAGAACCAGAAGGAGAATCCCCAACTGGTTCAGTTTTGATACTCCGGTTATGTTGGGTGCCCGAAAGGGGAGTGAAGCGATTTCGTTTGAAGGGGCTGCTAACCAAAAATATTTTTACGATCATTTATCTCAATTGATCGAACAGGCATTCCATGAGTTTAAGGAAATTTTTAATGTAGAAATAAAGCCTGTCTCGTTAAAAGGAAAATCATCTGACTTTGGTGTAATTTCAATTGGAGGGCAACTGAGTGATTTGTTCGAACAACTTTCAGAAGAAAATAAGAAAATCGAGATAATACAAATCAACCAATTGAATCCTTTTCCTTTTGATGCTTTGGCTGGTTTGGTGAAAGGAAAAAAATCAGTGACTATCCTTGAAAATACTTCTGCTCTGGGATTAACTAATTCCTCCTTTTATTACAATGTTCTTTATTCATTAAAAGAGTTACCCCTTAAAATCTATACAGGGAAATACAGAACGGATATTGATGCGGGTTCTTTGAAAATGGCAATCCAGCATATGGTTTCAAACCAGGCCAAAACTGATTATTTTCTTGGAATTCCATTTACGAAAGATTCAAGCCCTTACCCAAAACATGAGGTTTTATTACAAGAAATCAGTAAACAATATCCTGAGATAGGAAGTGAATCCATTTTAAGTAATAAAACAACTTCGGTTACTTCCTCAAATGTGAAGGATGAAATTCCATTGGCGATTCGAATGTATCAGGATCATGGGCCAAACTATTCGAAACTATCAAGGTTTTATGACGATACAGCTTTCTTTTATGAACATGAGGAATACAATGAATTAGTTGCGAATCCTTTCACTGCTATACCTGCGACACCAGGCGCCAGCGCAAGCTTTTTTAACCAATCGGCGAAAAGAAATTCGCTGCCAATTTTCGATCCATATAAATGTACTGCGTGTGGCGATTGTTTTATTCACTGCCCTCACTCAGCCATTCCGCCAATTGCAATCGGAGTAGAACAATTGGTGAAAGCAGGTGCAGAGATAGCTTCAAAAAAAGGAGTGCTTATTACCCGGCTAACACCAATGTTTA
The DNA here is from genome assembly GCA_028277915.1 of Saprospiraceae bacterium. Classification (GTDB taxonomy): domain Bacteria; phylum Bacteroidota; class Bacteroidia; order Chitinophagales; family Saprospiraceae; genus JAHDHW01. The sequence continues at coordinate 27,128 of JANQFJ010000041.1, read as the reverse complement.
AAAACTTAGCAAAAGTTGCTGCCAAGACAATAAAAGAAACTGATGTCATGTCAGCAGGAGATTTTCTCCCATCTGCTTTTGAAAGTTTAGCAGTTCAAATGAAATTGGAGGGTGAAAAGCTGGAAACTGTTCAAAATGAATTTAATGCGGTTATGCAGGAAATTGGGGAGTTCTCTGTTTCGGTTACTGATAAATTTTTTAATACTCCTTCTTCGATTGAAAAAGGTAGCGGCGAACTGTTTTCACTATCTGTAAATCCAGTTGCATGTACAGGATGCTCCATTTGTGCTCAGGTATGCGAAGAAGAGGCTTTAACTATGGAGCCTCAGGGAGAAGAAAATCTGGCAAATATCAATCGACAATTCAAGCTTTGGGAACAATTGCCTGACACCTCTGCAGATACGATAAATCGTTTACACAACGACAAGGATTATCCTTCTTTAGCTGCTTTGTTATTAAGCAGGAATTATTACATGGCAATGACCGGAGCGAGTGATTCAGAAAGAAACAGCCCTTATAAAACATTGCTTCATACTGTAACGGCAACTACTGAAGCTGTTGTGCAACCCAAAGTAATGATTCAGATCAAGAATATTGAGGATTTAATCGATTCTCTATCAGAAAATGTTCACAAAAAATTAAGTAGTGCTTTACCAAAAGATAATTTAGATAGCTTATCAAAATCACTAAAAAGAGCAAGAAGAAGAAAAATATCTATCCAGGATGTGGTTAATCAAATTGGAGAACTGGAGCAAGGAAAATTTATTGATTCTGAAGATCTTGAGCGTAAAACTGATCTGGTAGATGATTTGAAGAATTTAAAATGGTTATTATCAGAAGGGCTAAGCGGAGTTGGTCGTTCGCGTTATGGGCTGATGCTTGCCGGTTCAAATTCCCTTGATTGGGCGAAACAATATCCGGTCAATCATTTTTCTAACCCTTGTGTAATTCACTGGAATGGTTCAGCTCCAGAGCAAGCTTTAGGGCTATTTTATGGTCAATTGCGATATCTGCTCGATCACATTAAAATTATGCGAAGAGCAACTTTGGAATCAAAAGACAAATATGATCCTTCTGTTCATGATCTGGAAATAGCTACACTAAGTTGGGATGATTTGACAGATGACGAAAAGCAGTTGATTCCCCCAATCTTATTGGTTGCTGAAAGAGACGATTTGAACGAATCAGGATGGAGTAGTTTAAACAAACTTTTAGCTGAAAAATATCCTGTTAAGGTAATTTTGCTTGATCATATGGCACCTCCGAACAAATCTCCGATTGCTTCGCTTGCCCAAACAAATTCTGGCATGTTTAGTACGATAGGATTAAAAAATGCTTTTGTCTTTCAAGGGGGAATGGGAAATATCGACCATTTGTTTGCTGGTCTGATGGATGGTTTAGATAGACCTTACCCGGCACTTTTTAATTTGTACGCAACTAAATATGAAAAACATGGTGTTGCCAATATTGACTGGACTCCTTTTGCATCATTGGCTTTGAATAGTAGAGCATTTCCAGCATTGCGTTACGATCCGGGAGAGAAAAGTGATTTTTTAAGTGGCGCAATAAACCTTGATGGTAATAAAGGAAGCAAATTGGATTGGGTTCAGGAGGAAGTTTCAATATCAATCGAAGAAACGATAAATTACAAAATTAGCTGGGCAGATTGGGCTTTTACCCAAAGTGATTGGAAAAATCAATTTACAACAATAGAAGAGGATAGTACTAATACATTGGTGACGGATTATATCCAATTGGCTGAAAAAGCCAGAAAAGGTAGAGTACCTGTGATCATGAGATCCAATGAGCAAGGCTTGAAGTATTATTCTGTTAGCGATAAAGTTGTTGAAATGACCGAAGCGGTATTATCCAATTGGAATACACTTCAGGAGCTTGCCGGTTTACTTACTGAATTTCCATTGAAATTGCGAGAAGAAGTACGCCAAGAATTAAGTAAACATTATGAAAAAAATGCGGCTGAATTAAAAAAGAACTATGAAATGCAACTCAAAAAACAGGAAGTCGCTCAAACCGAAATATTAAGGCAACAGCTGAAGGAAAAATTGGTTACGCTTTCAAAAATGGCCCAAAATAAAACGAAAGCATAGCATGTCAGCAACAGCCAAATTTCCACAAAATACTCTAACCTTTAGTCACGGAGTTCATCCTGAAGAGTTTAAGGAACTAAGTAACCAATGCAAAATTCAAAGGATGCCCTTTGTCGATGAATACACATTGCCATTAGGGCAGCATATTGGGGCTCCAAGTAAAGCTTTGGTCGTTAAAGGGCAAAAAGTAAAAAGAGGGGAAAAGATCGCAGATGCTGCCGGCTTTGTTTCTGTTGCCTTACATTCGCCGGTTGATGGCGTAGTTAGTGAAATTGGAATATTTGATACTCCTAAAGGTGACGTACTTCCGGGGATTAAAATTAAAACGGATCCATACAGCACTCAAAGAACTGTCGAAACTCCTGTTGATTTTGAATCATTGGATGCAAAAGGGTTTATTTCTGCAGTGCAGAATGCAGGTATAGTTGGCCTGGGAGGAGCAGCTTTCCCTTCACATGTGAAGTTTTCTATCCCGGAAGGTAAAAACTGCAAATACATAATGCTTAATGGCTGTGAATGTGAACCATTTTTAACAGCTGATCATCGTACAATGGTAGAATATCCTGAAGCGATTATAGACGGAATATTGATCCTGAATCGTTTTTTAAAAGCTGAAAAAGCATATATAGCAATTGAAGCAAACAAACCGGATGCTATCGAAATTTTGTCAAATTTGGTTGCAAAAAACAGCTTTCCAATCGAAGTGGTTCCTTTAAAAGTCAAATACCCTCAAGGAGCGGAAAAAATGATGATTTCAGCAATTTTAGGTAAAGAGGTGCCAAGTGGCAAATTGCCATTAGACCTGGAAGTGTTGGTTTGCAATGTTGGAACGATAAAAGCGATTTCAGAGTATTTCAGAAAGGGATTACCATTGATCGAACGGATTGTTACTGTAACCGGGACAGCATTAAAAAAACCTGCAAATGTTTTAGTGCCCATTGGCACTCCAATGAGAGCTGTCATCGAATTGTGTGGTGGAATCACTGATGATGCTGCAAGGATTCTATTGGGAGGCCCCATGATGGGTGCTGTCCAAAAAAGCCTTGATGTTCCCGTTGTTAAAGGTACCTCAGGAATTCTGGTATTGGGCCAGAATGAAGTAAGAGACTTTGAAGAATACAGTTGCATTCGATGCGGGAGATGTGTGGATGCTTGTCCTTTATTTTTAAATCCAACAATGATGGGATTATTGGCAAAGAAGGGATTATGGGATGAAATGCTGGAGTACAATGTGATGGATTGTTTTGAATGTGCAAGCTGTTCATATGTATGTCCATCAGGCATTCCATTAGTTCAGAGCTTCAGAGTGGCTAAAGGGATTTTGCGTGAAAAAGCTATGAGGGAGAAATTGAAAAGTACTTAGAGTACTTAAAGTATTTGGAGTTCTTGGAGTATTTTAGACGTTTTAAATGCTCAATGCATTATTATAAGATACTAAAATGACTAACAAAGAATTTGGTAAGCAATTAGAAAGTAGAACGAAAAAATTTGCTATTAGTATTATTAGGTTATCAACTTCTTTGCCTGGAACGCCAGAAGGGAGGGTAATAAAAAATCAAATAACAAAATCAGGAACGAGTGTTGGTGCAAACTAAAGGGAAGCGAATCGATCAAGAAGCAAAGCTGATTTTAAACATAAAATAAAAATATGTGAAAGCGAAGCAAGCGAGACGGTTTATTGGTTAGAGATTATAGATAAACTAAACTGGATTGAGGCTAATAAAGTACAGTTAACACTGAATGAAGCGAATGAAATACTTGCGATGTTTACTTCAATTGCAGCGAAACTGAGTTAAGTAGTTTAGGCACTCTAAATATTTTTAATACTACAAGTTCTACAAAAAAGATATCGAAAAATTAAATGAGTGATTTGAGTAGAAAATTAATGGTCTCGACAGCGCCTTTCCTAAAAGATCGGGAAACCACCCCTGGAATTATGTTTACTGTGGTTTATACCTTGATTCCGATAGTGTTGGTTTCCTATTATTTTTTTGGATTAAGTGCCTTTTTGATATCATTGACAGCAGTGATTTCATGTGTATTTACAGAGTGGTTATTTAATAAGTCTGAAGCTCCTTTTAAAACATTAAAAGATGGAAGTGCCTTAATTACAGGATTGCTTTTGGCGCTGACACTTCCCCCCGGATTTCCTTTGTGGATGGTATTTATCGGAGGAGTGGTTGCTATAGGCATGGGAAAAGCGATGTGGGGTGGATTAGGACAAAATGTTTTTAATCCCGCATTGTTGGGAAGAGCTTTTCTGCAAGCGGCATTTCCAACAGCCATAACCACCTGGTCTCCTCCTGATGGAATGTATTTTAGTTTAAGAGGCACAAATGCAGCGTTTCCTTTATTCCAAGGTGTAAATGTAGATGGCGCTACAGGCGCTACTCCTTTAGCAAAAATGAAATTCGATCATGTATCAACTGACATCATGGATTTGCTAATTGGTAGCACAGGAGGTTCTCTCGGTGAAACATGTGCGATTTTAATAATACTCGCAGGAATTTATTTGTTGTTTAAAAAAATCATTAACTGGAGAATTCCATTATCAATCATTCTTTCTGTAAGCTTGTTTTCAGGAGTGTTTTACCTCATTAATCCTGAAATTTACCCGTCTCCGGTTTTTATGATTCTATCTGGCGGAATGTTGTTGGGAACAGTTTATATGGCGACTGATCTGGTGACATCACCTTTAACACCAAAGGGAACCTGGATTTTTGGAATAGGCATCGGTATTTTAATCGTTTTGATAAGGAATTGGGGCGGACTGCCCGAAGGGGTGATGTATGCAATATTGTTGATGAATGCAGCAACGCCCTTAATCAATCGATTTACTAAGATCAGAACCTATGGCCATGAGAGGTAGTTGGAAATATGTTACTGAACAAGAATTTAGAAACCATTATACTGATTCCTTTAATTTGATGAATATGATGATAGCATTCAAAAAGAAAATTAAATGAAAGTAGAACGAAACTTCGGACTTCAAACTTCAAACACAATCAGTAATGACTGAAGAGCAAAGTAAAGTATTGCCTGATTTAATTGAAGAAAAAGAACCCAGTTCTTTCAGGCTGATACTCGCGTTAGGAATTGCCGGATTAATGTCTGGGATTATTTTGGTAGGTATTTTTATTTATACCAATCCAATGATAAAGGCCAATAAAGAAGCTGCCATTAAAAGAGCAATTTTTAAAGTATTGCCTGGATGTGAAACTTATACACCTTTAAAATTAGATGATGGTAAACTGATCGAAAAAGTTGCTAGCGACGATAATAAAGAAGAGTCAGATAAGGAAGAATTATTGATTTATGCAGGATACAACACAAATAAAGAACTTATTGGTTTTGCTATTCCAGGTGATGAACCGGGTTTTCAGGATGTGATCGGTGCTATATTCGGTTATGATGATAAAGAAAATGTAATTATTGGCTTCGAAGTTTTAGAAAGTAAAGAGACGCCTGGTTTAGGAGATAAAATATTTAAAGATGCTGATTTTCAAACAAACTTTAGTGCTCTTGCGGTAGAGCCTGAAATTGTCCCCGTAAAAAAAGGAGAGAAACAAAATGCAAACGAAGTAGAAACCATTACAGGAGCTACCATCTCTTCAAAAGCGATTGTGAAATTACTAAACAAATCAATGGGTGTCTGGCAAACCAACATTGACGAATATATCAAAGAAAATAAAATAAGGGTTTCAGAAAAACATGAATAAGCTAGTAGAATATAAAAACCAAAATGCACAGGAATTTTTAAAAGGCCTCTGGGACGAAAACCCAGTATTTGTAGCAGTACTAGGCATGTGTCCAGCTTTAGCGGTAACAAATACTGCCATTAATAGTCTGGCAATGGGATTGGCAACAACCTTTGTTCTTTTGTGTTCCAGTATTTTAGTGTCAACCTTTAAATCCATTATTCCAAAGCAAGTTCGGATAACTGCCTATATTATTATAATCGCCACATTTGTTACAGTGGTTGATTTTGCTTTGGCAGCTTTTACACCCGCAATTCATAAAGAACTTGGGGCATTTATCGCACTGATCGTGGTTAATTGTTTAATACTTGGCAGGCAGGAAGCCTTTGCTTCGAAAAATCCAGTAGGATTATCCATCATGGATGCTTTAGGTATGAGTGCCGGATTTACATTTGCAATGCTGTGTATTGGAATTCCGAGGGAGGTGCTAGGCAGTGGAAGTTTATTTAATATTCAATTATTTGGAGACAGCTTTGAGCCGTGGGTAGTGATGATATTACCACCCGGTGGATTCTTTATGCTTGGTTTTTTGCTTTTAGGTTTTAACTGGTATTCTCAAAAGAAAAAAGAACGAGCTTTAATTAAACAAAAACTGAATTAAGCAAACAAAAGAATATTATGGATAATTTGATGTGGATATTTATTTCAGCTTTGTTGATCAACAACTTCACCTTATCCTATTTTTTGGGTTTATGTCCATTCCTTGGAGTTTCCGGTAAATTAGAGACCGCTTTTCGCTTGGGTTTGGCAAATATCTTTGTTATGCTGATCACAGCAGCATGTGCTTATGTATTAAATACCTGGGTTTTGATTTATGCGCCTTATTTGAGATTGATCAGTTTTATAATAGTAATTGCAAGCTCTGTTCAATTTGTTGAAATGGCATTGAAAAAACTAAGTCCTGACTTGTTTCGGGCACTGGGAATATTCTTGCCCCTTATTACCACAAATTGTGCAATTCTTGGTTTAGCATTGTTTTCTACTAACAAAGGCTACGGATTTGTTGAAGGAATGATCTATGCCCTGGGAGCTGGTGGAGGTGTAACTTTAGCCTTAGTTCTATTAGCCGGAGTAAGAGAAGAAACCAGGATACTAAATATCCCAAACGTTATACAAGGTTCAGCTATCAATTTAATTATTGCCGGTATTATCTCCATGGCATTTATGGGATTCGCCGGTTTATTTAGTTCTTGAAAAAGAAGCTGGAAGAGATAAGGCGGAAGCCAGGATTCAATCTTTGGATTCCTGACTTCCAACTTCCAACTTTCAACAAAAAATTAAAAATGAAATATATTATACCAATATTGTGTCTTGCAGCGCTTTGCGCAGGTTGGGTGATTGTGCAAATTATTGCAAAAAAGATGAAAACCAAAAATCATTTTGATCACCTGAATTCATCATGTGGCCATTGCACTTGCGGTGGAGTAGAGGATTATTGTACAAACGAAAAACCAACTTTAAGCATTAAAAATATTAAATAACTCTAAAGATTTCTTTTGATGGTAATATATTATTTAGTTTAGAAAGAAGGATGGAAGGGAGGAGGTGGCAGTATCCTTCATCCTCTTTCATCCTTTCTCCATTGTCCTTCAATTTTAAAAATCAATTATTTCCAAAGTCTCATTAGTCATTCCCGGAGGGAAAATTCCAATTTTTTGAGAATTATTCGGCCATGTTGGATCACAAACAGAATATTTCTGTCCGTTATAATCCACTGGATTTCCGACAGGAGTTGGCAGATTTACAGCCATTGAAAAGAAAACATCGTAATATCGGATGGGAATAGCATTGAGCTCAGTTAATTCATCTGTCAAAAAATAAAACAATGCACAACGGTCTTCGTGGTCTGAATATTCACTCAACAAAACCTCTTCGGGGATCATGGGCCTGTTTCGGCGATATAGTTCTTCATCAGGCTTGTATTTAAATCCTGTACGGGTAAAAGCAACCAGGAATTGTACTTTTTCCTCATCAGTCTTTCCTTCCAGAAACGACTTTAGTTGCGGTAATAAAGAGGCTTTCAATTTGTCAGACGGATCTACTTTTAAATAATACTTATCTTTAATTCCCGGATAATTACTCATCAATGCCCTGGCAATTGTATCAACTTCAATTTCAATGGAATGTGGTTTTTTGTCATATTTAAATTGAATTGTTTTTTTTATAGTTCGTGCAGGAATATTTGGTAAATGATCGATTTTAAAAGAAAAGATTTTCCCACCATCAGAAGCTTTATAAGCAGGAATTTCATAAAGCGCTCTCCGAGTATTCAAACCAAAATATAAGGCAGTCAAATTGATGTATATTTTACCTTCGTATCGGCTAAAAGGTGTATTGTAAACCTTATCTTTTGTGGCGACATTTAAAAAAACAAATTTGTTAATCGCCGTATTGAGATGCGTATCGTATCCCGCTTTGGTGAATAAAAACCAACAAACCAACGTTTGGTAAATTTGAGATTCTTTGGAATAGATTTCCTCTACAGATTTTCTGACAAAATTGTAAAAGAACCAATCATTTAATTTCAATATTTTTTTGTAATTCATCAAATCATCTAAGAAAACCTGGTAATTGGTAGCTTCCATCTTTTCAAAGAATGTTCTGAGACACTTGTCACGAGTACAGGTTCGGAATTTCAAAACTATACCCGGATCGTATTGAACATCAACAGTTGCTGAATAAAATTTAACTTTAGCTGTGGAGACTTTTTCTGAAGAAAAAGACAAGAAGGGCAGGCACATCAGAATGCCTAGCACGGGTAGTTTACTTTTTAACATTTCACTGATTTTGCTTTAAAGGGGGTATTTTTCCTTTATCGCATCAGTGTTTGGTCGGTGTGTTGTGTTGTTTGTTGTAAGGAGTATTTCAAAAAGTTTACCAATTTCGATTTAGCTGACTTACAACTTCAAACAGCCTTTTGATTTTGGTCAAAAGGCTGTTTGAAAAATTCAACTAGTCTCTACTCTTTGGAATCGCTGATTTTTTTGGATTAGAAGCTTTTGCTTTTTTACTTTTTGGATGAACAAGGTTCATTTCCTTGATAAGATGCGAAGCTCCTGCATATTTGTCGATAATAAACAGTACAAATCGAATATCAACCATGATATTTCGGCAAATGGAAGCATCATAATTGTAATCACTCATGGTTCCTTCCCAAACGCGGTCAAAATTCAAACCTATCAAATTTCCATGCGCATCAATCGCAGGGCTGCCAGAGTTGCCGCCAGTTGTATGATTGGTCCCGATAAAACAAATAGGCAATTTACCGTTTTTGTCTGCATAATGCCCATAGTCCTTTGTGTTGTACAATTCTATCAATTTTTTAGGAACATCAAATTCATAATCGCCGGGAACGTACTTTTCAATAACACCTTCGAGATAGGTCACAGGAGTATAAGTCACGGCATCCCTCGGTGTATAACCTCCAACTTGCCCGTACGTGAATCGCATGGTGCTGTTGGCGTCGGGATAGAATTTCTTTTCTGGAAAAACCTCCATCAAAGCTGCCATGTATTTGCGTTGTAAGGTATTAAGCTGTGCACTAATTTCACTGTATTTTGTTGCTGCTTTATCGTTGTAAGCTGCTGTAAGTGCACTCGAAAATTTATACAAAGGATCTTCCTTCAACAAATTAATGGCTTCCTCAGGGCTTTTTTCCAGGATCGCATTTAATTTTTCTTGAAATGGGATAGCTGATTTAAAAAATTTATGCTTAGCCAATACGGCATAGTCATCGGTCCCCAACATAAAAATCTCCTTTTTAACAACATCGGCTACTCCTAATTTGGCATTAGCAACATACATTTTCATCAATGATGCAAAGACTTTCTGATCAATATCGGGGCGGTAATTTTTATAAAAATTTTCTAAAAATCCACTCAAACGACCTTTATAATCATTGTAACCGGCTTCGCCGTTTTCATCATAATAATTGACCAAACGACGCATATAACCAGCAACTCGCATGATTTCGATATTTCTGCCTACTACTTCATTATAATAATCACGAGTTAGGGCATAAGGCTCAATTTCTTTGTATAAAACCTCAAATTCACTCAACAGATTTCCATATTTTTTCGTCCATTCTCGCTTGTTGTTGACTCTTTCCATAAATTCAGCTTCGAGATTTTTCTTCTTTTGAACACCTCCGGTCTTTTTCAAACCCAGGCTTTCCCCGATCCACTTTTTCCAGTAATTGGCTATTCTTGCATATTTTGAAGCATATTGGATTTTAACAGCAGGATCGGCGCGCATTTCGACATCAACAATTTTTAAAGCTCTATCTCGTATCGCAATTTTTGATGGATTAAGTACATCGACCAACTGCTCGATGGCATATGAAGGCAAATATTCATTTGTTCTGCCCGGAAAACCAAAAACCAGAGTAAAATCATCCTGCGCTACTCCATCCATCGAAATCGGGAGATAGTGTTTTGGCTTGAAAGGCACATTGTCTTCGGAATAATCAGCAGGAAGATTGTCCGGCCCTGCGTAAATGCGGAACAATGAAAAATCGCCCGTATGTCTTGGCCAAACCCAGTTGTCGGTATCCGAACCAAATTTACCGATAGACTCTGGAGGTGCTCCCACTAATCGAACATCATTGTAAGTCCTCGTCAAAAAAGCAAAATATTGATTGCCTTTAAAAAATGGTTTTACGACATACTTTTCGTAAGATCTTAGTGAAAAGTTTTTTTTCAGTGCGGCGATATTTTTATCAATAGTGGATTGACGCTCTTTTTCAGTCATGCCTTTGGTTACACCTTCAAGGATCTGATCCGTCACTTCATCTATCCGAACGATAAATGTGGCAAATAATCCCGGATTGGGCAATTCATCTTTATAGCTTTTTGCCCAGAAGCCATCTCGAATATAATTGTTCTCCAGGGTTGTATGCGACTGAATATTGCCATATCCGCAGTGATGGTTGGTGAGCAATAACCCCTGATCAGAAATAAGTTCAGAAGTACAAAATCCTCCGAAGTGGACAATAGCATCTTTCAGGCTGCCCTGGTTGACGCTGTAGATATCTTCAGCAGTCAATTTCATGCCCATGGCCTGCATTTCAGCCTCATTGAGGGACTTCAAAAAGATCGGAAGCCACATGCCTTCTCCGGCAAAGCTTATTTTTGAAAATAGTGTAATACAAATTAAAAGAAGAGTAGATTTGAAAATTTTATTCATGTTTTTTTGATTTTTTGCAAATATAACCAAATTGATTTTTTATAATAATCAGCTATTCAGTTTTAACGAGGTTTTAAAAATCAGATTGCGCGGTTTTAAATCCTGTCTTTTTTATTACTTTTGAAAAATATGGATATTGAAAAATTCAGGCAAAGAGCAAAGGATCAAAAAAAGAGTAATAAGAAGTATCTTCAGAAGTTGAAAAAACAAAATTCTCGTGGATTGGACGAACAGTTTCACCATTTACACGATGAAGTTTTCGAAGTCATCGATTGTTTGGATTGCGCCAATTGTTGCAAAACCACCAGCCCAATCTTTTTGGACAAAGATATCGAACGTTTGGCAAAGCATTTTCGAATCCGGCCATCAGGCTTTGTTGAAAAATATCTCCATCTCGACGAAGAACAGGACTACGTGTTGAATTATGCTCCCTGTCCTTTTCTGGGACCAGCAAATTATTGCGAAATCTATGAAATTCGCCCACGAGCCTGTCGCGAATATCCGCATACGGATCGTCGAAAAATACATCAATTGCTGGATTTGACTTACAAAAACACATTGATTTGCCCGGCTGTTTTAGAGATTGTAAATCGTTTGAAAGCATTTAATTAAAAATGAAGCGCATGTTTGATGTTACAAAAGTGAAGGCTGATTTTCCGATTTTTAAACACCATCCGGATTTGATTTATCTCGATAATGCTTCAACCACACAAAAGCCAGGAGCCGTCATTGATGGAGTCAAAAACTTTTATGAAAAAGAAAATGCAAACATCCACAGAGGATTTTATAAAATTGCTATAGAAACCTCTAAAAATTATCAGAGTGTTCGTACCAAAGCAGCAAATTATCTGGGAGCAGCGGATTCGAAAAATATAGTTTTTACCAGCGGAACTACCGAGAGCATCAATTTAGTTGCTCAATCCTTTTTGGAACCTCGCCTCGAAGCTGGGGACAATGTCATTATTTCTGCGATGGAGCATCACGCAAATCTAATTCCGTGGCAGATGCTTTGCCAAAAAAAAGGTGCTGAGCTAAGGGTGATTCCAATGGACCAAACAGCTCAATTGGATCTTTCGGGATACAAAAAAATGCTTTCCGAAAAAACAAAAATGATATCAGTGGTTCATATTTCCAATTCACTTGGGAGCGTCAATCCGATCGAAGATATTATTGAACTCGCTCATGAAAAGGACATTCCAGTTCTTGTCGATGGAGCGCAAAGCGTTATGAATTATGAAATGAATATCAGGAACCTGGATTGTGATTTCTTTGTATTTTCGGCACATAAAATTTTTGGTCCGACAGGTGTTGGCGTCCTTTATGGAAAAGAGAAATGGCTCAAAAAAATGCAACCCATTCAATTTGGAGGGGACATGATCAAAGAAGTCAGTTTTGAAAAGACAACCTTCGCTGATTTTCCTCAAAAATTTGAATCGGGTACACAAAATTTAGCAGGGGTCATCGGTCTTGGGCATACCATTGATTATTTGGAAAAGTTCGAAAAAAAGGAAGTAATGAAATATCTGGAGATGCTGGGGAAATATGCTATTGAAAAACTTTCTGCTATCGAAAATTTGAAGATATTTGGCAATTCAAATCATAATAGCAATATCATTTCTTTTAATTTGAAGAATATTCACCCCCACGATGTTGCCACTTTTTTGGCTGAAGAAAACATCGCTGTGCGAGCAGGGCAACATTGCACCCAACCGGCCATGGATTTATTAGGAATTCCAGGGACTATAAGAGCTTCGTTTACAATTTACAATTCGACGGATGAAGTGGACAAACTGGTAAAATCATTGAAATCGATTCAAAAATTTTTTGCATGAACGACAGACTAAGAGCTTTGTATAAAACGGTAATCCTAGAGCACAGCAATAATCCGATGTATTTTGAAAAAAAAGAAGTAACCCAATTTGTTTTGAAAGCCCATAGTCCAATATGTGGCGATCGATTTGAGTTTTTTTTTGATATTGACGATGAGGTTGTCAATAACTTGAGTTTTTATGGTCACGGTTGTGCGATTTCCAAAGCTTCTGCTTCAATAATGGTTCGAAAACTCCGCGGGCAATCTATTCGGAAAGCACTTACGATATGCGCGGAATTTTATAATTATGTGAATATTGAATCCGCTCTTCCGGAACCGATGGACGAAGAATTTGAAGCTTTTTCAGCTGCAAAAATTTTTCCGGAAAGGAAAAAATGCGCCACATTGAGTTGGGACGAGATGAGTGATTTTTTAACAAAATATCAAAATCAATAGATTGTGGAGCATTGGGAAGTACTGTTGTTTTTTTTCATGATTGCAATCATGTATTCTTCGGTAGGTTTTGGAGGAGGGTCGAGTTATTTGGCGATTTTGGCTTTGTATGGTTTTGAATACCATTTGTTGAGGGCATTGGCTTTACTGTGTAATATCACTGTAGTTTCTTTTGGGTGTTATATTTTTTTCAAACATCGTCATTTCAAATGGAAAAAGGTAGTTCCTTTGGCTATTGTCAGTATCCCTATGGCTTATATCGGTGGTAGTCTTAGGATTGAGGAGTCAACTTTTTTTATTGTTTTAGGTTTGGTTTTAATTTCGGTTGCTGTTTTGATGTGGTTTCAACCACTAAAATCTATTGAGCCTTCTTTGGGCAATAATAAATCGAAGCTACTCGTCAACAGTGGATTGGGTGGCGGGATTGGATTCCTTTCCGGAATGGTAGGGATCGGTGGTGGTATATTTTTAGCTCCTTTGCTTCATTTATTGCGCTGGGACAGTCCGAAAATCATTGCTGCAACGGCTAGTTTTTTTATTTTAGTCAATTCAGTTTCCGGAATTGTTGGTCAAATGAGCAATCCTGAATTTAATGTCGATTGGAAATTAGCAGCTTTTCTAATGATCAGCGTTTTTGCTGGAGGACAAATAGGATCACGCCTTGGTGCAGCTATATTCAGACCGAGAGTTGTAAAGTTTTTAACAGGCTTGCTGGTACTTTTTGTGAGTATTCGGATTTTGGTCAAATATTTATAATGGTTTTAAGTTCAGAGTTTATAGTTCAAGGTTTTTAGTTCAATTTCTAACCACAAACCAAAATCACAAAAACTCATTTTTCACTTTTATAATCTCTCCCATAATACTCAATGCAATTTCCTTTGCTGATTTTGCTTTGATTGGAACGCCGACAGGAGCATGAATGCGATTCAATTCTTCTTCGGAAAAACCTGCTTTTTTTAGACGGCTTAGCCTTTTTTCATGTGTTTTTCTACTCCCTAATGCGCCGATATAGGCTACTTCTGATTTCAATAAAATCTGCAAAGCATTGTCATCAATTTTCGGATCATGGGAAAGTACCACGGCATAGGTGTAAGCATCCAATTTAAAATCGTTTAACACTTCTGAAGGATAATCCTCAATGAGCCGATCCGGAGTAACTTTGAATTGCGTTTTTTTTGAAAAAATTCCTCTAGGGTCAATGACAATTGTCTCAAAATCGTACATCTTCGCCAATTCTACCAGGTCAGTTGTGACATGTGCAGCACCAATGACAAGCAATTGGCTTTTTCTTGGAAAAACCTGAGCAAAATAGTTTTCTTCTTTCCATTCAATGATTTGACTTTTTCTTTCAGAAAATGAACGAAGTGCTTCAGAGAGCAATTGTTCATCGTGTTTTTCACCTAAAATTTGATCATTCGGCAGCACCAAAAAGTGACTGCTCAATCCTTCGCCGAGGTGACTTAAGAAAATACAAGCTTCATTATTTTGCAAACAATGCCAAAGCTTGGCCCAGATTTCTTTTTCCCCTGGACGATCATCAAATGCAATAAATCGTTCGACGAAAACATCCACCTGCCCACCGCAAGTCAATCCAACTGTCCAGGCTTCATCATTGCTAATTCCAAAAGCCAAATTCTCCGAAGCACCCTTTTTGATCAGCGGCAAAGCAGCCTCGATAACAGCACCTTCCACACATCCACCACTCACTGACCCAACCATTTCCATTTCACTGGAAATGATCATCGAAGAACCAACTGGGCGTGGAGAAGAACCCCAGGTTTTGATGACGGTGGCTATGGCGAATGGTTTCTTAGTATTGATCCAGTCATTGATAGTTGGGAGTAGTTCTTTCATAATGCCAAATTTAAGAAAATCCCAGCATCAGTTTCTCAAATTATAAAAGGCGAGAAAATTATGTGAACTTTTTTAAAACTCTGCCTTTGAAATTTTATTTAAAAAATTGCGCTATATTGTTTGCCTAAAAAGTCTGTTTATCAAACTTGGCTGAGCGTTTGATTTTAAATATTGGTTATTGTTTCACAAATCTCAAAATGTTTTCTTTTTCATCTCCACTAATTTTTAAAAAATAAATTCCGGTTGGCAATGAAGATGTGTTAATATCTAGCACATGATCTCCTTCAGTAAAATATCCTTCAGTAATATTAAATATGCTTTGCCCCAATGGAGATAATACTTTAATTGAAATATCACTTGGCTTTTTAATAGTAAATTGAAGCTTTGCTGTATTAATGACTGGATTTGGGGAAATAATAACCCTTTCAAAGGAAGTTTCCTCTTTTGTGCTGACGGTCAACTCGTGTAGGTCAAACTTGCCAACACCAAATTCACCCTGGTCAAATCCACCTAATCGAAGAAAATAAGTTGATCCTGCATCTACATCAAAGGTCAGTTTTGAAGTACCATCAAAACAAGTGGGTTGATTGTCATTACAAGAAAAAATATCTGCATCGGAAAAAGGACAGGTTTCACCGGATTTATATACAACCAGTCGTGTATTCCAACTTGCTTTATTACAAGTAGACCACTCTACCGTAGCTGTATTTGGAGCTGTAAATTCATACCAAATATCGTGTTCTATATTCGAACTACCTGTAGGGAAACAAGATGATGTGGGATGACTTGGACCATTGGTCGTTGCGCCTAAAGTTGAAAAATCCTGGTCAAACCCCAGGAAAACCTCTTGTGGCGTTTCGCAGTCATTGTTTGCCGGAGCAGGCTGATTGCCACATCCAAACCCTGTATATTCAGTGTTGTTAGTTGAACTATAATTAAGTATTGTATTCCCATCAAAACTAATAATAGTCATATTATTTCCTGAAACCGAAAAAGAAGGATCACCATATAAGATAGCCGTCCCACCAACCTGGTTGAAGGCGGTGAGTGTTATATTTAAAATTGTTCTCCACAAAAGTATCCCACTAGGTTGTTCAGTTACTTGAGCGAACCCGTTCAAAGGAATATTTTCGCCGGTCAGGTTAGACAAAAATTTGTTTCCTGAAAGTGTGAATCGCGCTTCTGCAGAACCAGTAAAATTCCCATAAGTAAAATCTGCATTATAATTAATGGTGTCATCAGGACAATTGTAAATTAACAATGAACCTGATAAGTTCTGAAGTGGCGAATTGTTGTAAGTTCCTGAGGTTAAAGTCCAGTCACCAACAATGTTTTGTGCCTGGAGCGAAAATCCAGAAGCGACTAAAATTGAAGTAAATAATGCAATTAATGTTTTCATGGTACTAATATTTAAATTTTTGAAAAGTAGGCAATGAAAATCGAAATATGAAAAATAATTTTCATTTTATATTTCCTTAGGCAAATTTATTATCAAATAGTGATACAAACTTTTTATAAACTCCTTCATTTATTTTCACATTGAGAAAAGCGAATGCATGTAAAATCCACCAACCGCCACCGGTTGCAAAAATTGTTGCTCCTATAAAAAAGAGCTCATCTCTTGCTAATTGACTCCTTGAAAATGACAAGCATCCATAAAATACAATTGAAACGATAAAATAATATAGTGGCACTATTAATATGAATTCAGGTGTGACTATCTCTGAAAAAAGTGCAATAATTCCTGTTAGAATTAGTAAAAAAGCGCTAACCGACAAAGCTCCAATGGTGGAATCTTTAAATTTTTCTTTCATGATTGTTAAGTTTTTGAAGAATAAAATAGATGAGGATTTACAATTATCGAAATTGAACCCTTTTAAAATGTATATTTCAATTTGACTGATGGAGTATAGCTGTAGTCATTGTTTATTGACAGACCTAGATTAATGTCAACATTGTCCAACTTCTCCCCGGATTGAGGGTAAATTGTTTTCCAACCGCGTTTAATGCCTATACCTATCAAAGTGCCTATCAAAGTGCCTATCAAAGTGCCTCCTGCAACAATAACTATTTTTGGGCCGGGTGCCATTATTTTTTTAAAAGTTGTAGTGGTAATTGTCGTAGTCCCAGGAGTAGAAGTTATAGTAGTTTCACTTTTTGGTTTTTCAACTTGTTTTTCAACAATAATCATAGTGATAAGTCCAACCCCGGTTCCTGCTAAAGCGCCAATAACCCCAGCATTTTTATTGCTCAATTCAAGGCATTCAATCTGGCTGTTATCTAGTGTTTGATCTGAAAGGACACCGTTGTTTTGGACGAGATTAAATTTAATATGGTCATCCAATAGTTGTACTTTTTTAATTTTCAGATCTTTTCCTGACTTCATTTTTAGCCTACCATATTTATAAAATTTTGTAGTAGATGAGTCTTGGGATATTAAATCATTCGGTAAAAACAAAAAAGTTGTAATAACTATCAAAAAGGCTTGAAGTGAAATGTTTTTTAAAATCATGGTTGCATATTTTAAGTTAAAAAGAGAGATTAATAAGTCATGCAAAAAAACAAAGCCATCATATGCAGAATGTATGCATTCTTTGCAGCACACCCTGAAAAGTGACAATGCGAGTACAGTAATTTTTGAAAAAGTTTTAGTAAAAAATGTTTTCAGCACTTAGTACCGAAAATTGAAAAAGGTAAACTATTGAAGAATGAATTTGGATTTTAGCTTCTTTTGAGCATGATAAATTATTTGACAATAATCCTGTGAAGTGCTAAAATCCGCTATTTGGAATATGGAAATTAAAACTAAATTAAAGGTGCGAATTCACGAGTTCTCCCATGGCTTTCAATGCAGATCATGTGATCAACAACTTCTGAGATAAAAAATGTCCTTTACATTTATCAAAAAAGCCCTTTCAATTGAAAGAGCTTTTTTGATAAGAAATGTTTTTATACTATGGTTATTCAATCATCACTTTTTCAATTCCGATTCCGTTTTCGGTTTTTACTTCGACAAAGTATATTCCTTTGGAATAACCTTTTAGGTCAATGACATGTGATGAGATCAATGTGTTTGATTCTTTAAAAGTATTGACAACTTGACCCAGATTGTTTAAAACCCTGATTTCCAGCTGAGTGGCGACTTCATTTAATTCCAGATTGATCAAACCAGAAGAAGGATTTGGATAAATTTTAAAAGCCAATTCGTTTCTAATCAAATCATGAGTATTCGTTGAAACATCATCAATTGGTGTATCCCCCAATGTAATTAAGTAGGAGGCAACTATCAAGTGTGGATTAAATCCATCATTGCAGTTGTTGCAGGTTACTCCTGAAACGCAATCCGGATTATTAGCATGGCAAAGGTCAACATAATCTTCATTGAAAATATATTTCAGTTCAACCTCATTTTGATCCACAAATGGAGACATGTCATAGTCAAACCATGGAGCGATAGTTCCAGGGCACCAACCTGCGCGATCATAAAACCAGGTACCATTTTGAGGTTGACAACCATCAGGATTAGGGTTGCACCCCAGCCAGTTGTGTTGATCAAATGTTTCCGTACCATCCACCCAAATATGATGTGTGTCTTCATGGAATTCTGCTGCGTTGCCAGTATTGTTTTCACCCCAGCCATGTCCTGTTGAAACCAGTTTGATTTTTGCAGCCAAAGCATTGTCCTGAATTGGTGCATCGATGGTCTCAGTGGGTTGTAAATTGCCAGGATCTCCAAAGTTGTATGTTTCGTACCATAGTTTTCGGATGTGGCTGTAATTGTAATCGGGTGATCCGGCATTGAAATCAAGATCTAAAGTATATTCAAAACCATTACCCTGAGTGCCGAGGTAATACCGAAAAGCAATTTTCCCTTGAAGGATAGAGGAAAAATCAGTCAGATCAATCGTAGAGTTACAGGCAACGCCATAAGGTGTTATATAACGGATAATTTCATACCATTCGCCATTGTGACCTTTTGCTTCGATTCCTGAAATTCTATCCCATGGATCACAACCTCCCGGAGGACAAGTTATATCCAGGTTGCCGATGATTTCATCAAAAGCTCCCATATAGCTCGGCAATTCTGCTTCTACGATTGCACTACCAATGTCAACACTTAACCAAACTTGTTCGCCAGCATTTGCGGTCATATTTGAGCTTTGGTCAACGATATTGATTACAACACTCTCTGTGCTTGTGCCACCATAATTGTTTTCGGCAACAACATTCATTGTGTAAGTGCCATAATCTGGTGGTGTCCACCAACCAGTATAATGGTTATTTTGCCAGTCTTTAGCAGGAATTACGTCGCTGCCTATTTCAAAAGAAACACTTTCAACCGAAAAAATATCAGTAAAATTAATTGTGGTTATTGCTGCCAACTGAATTGGCCCTAATTCCGGGACATAAACGTCTCCTGCCAGTGGATTTCGAACATCAGTGATGGGAACATTTGTCTGAGGGTCTAAAACATTGAAAGCGTTTTCAACATCATCCGCAGGATCGTAGGTTCCATCGCCTGGTTGACTGGCTCGGACGACCACTTCACCAACCGTACCATCTAAGGTTATTGTGTTACCATTAACTGAGGCAGGTCCAGAGACAATTTCATAAGAAACAGGTAGTCCTGAGGAGGCTTCTGCATTAAGGTCAAAAGGCGCGTCAGTGATCAGTTTGTTACCAATTTGTGGAAATGAAATAACTTGAACGCTGTTATCAAGTTCTCCAAGGAAATTGGAAGAATTTCCCGTTAAAGCGAAATTTTTCAACTCGCCATCACGCACTCCGGGTTCAACCTCAGAAATCAAATGTGTAATGGCTGTATTGTCTTCGCCAGGTACGCCCTGATTAAATTTGTAATATAACTCCAAACCTGGTTCGTCACCAACTAATTCATCATTCATCATATTTTGAATTTCGGTAGGCGTAAGTGCTTTGCTCCAAAGAGAAACTTCATCGACCCGACCGCCGTAATAAAAATTCCAGGGACTGATATGTTTTCCGATAGCCAGTGGAGTATCCAAAGAGGTAAAAACTCCAGATGCAGGAGTGCTTCCGGCAGAAACTCCGTCGATAAATAATTCTACAGTGGAACCGTTATAAACCCAGGCAAAATGCTGCCAGGTTTGTGGTGCAACTGAAAAATTTGGTGCCACAACTTCATGGAATCCATCCGTAGTGATTAATCGGCATTCTAATACGCCATTACTCAATTGGATGAGGTACATTTCTCCTACTCCTGAACCGCCATTTCGAAAAGCAATCATTCCTTGTCCATAAGCCAGTTGATCGCAATAATACCAACCTGCCATGGTAATTTCTGTGGAATTGGCTATATATTTTGATGCTTCAGGAATTTCAACATAATCATCCTCTTTATCAAAATGAAGATATTGTTGTGATTGAGCTAATAACAAAGCTGTTTGCAAGATAATTAATGTAGTTAGCAGTGTTTTTAAATAGGTAAAAAGTTTTTTCATTGTTAAAAAATTTAATTTCAAAATTGTTAATTATTCTCTCGTTTATATCAGTAATTCTAATCTGTTTTTTTAGTTTAATTTTGCCACCAGACTTTAGTTTTAGGGGTGTCACCTCCCATTTTTGCTACCTGAGCAGCCCAATTGTCAGGATTATTTTCTACTTCTGATGGAGGATATGCCAGTCGATAGTGTTCAGGTGGGGGACCTTCTCGTGGTGTAGTGTCTGTTCTTCTCCACAAAGCGTAAGCTTCCCAAGGTTGTCTAAATGCATCAATCCAACGCTGTGTATAGATCAATTCTAATTTGTTGTTATTTGAAAATATATCAATTCTTGGGTGGCTAACGACTTGAAAAATCTCGTTTATCGTTAATTCTGCTGGTGCGTTTTCCCAGATTTCTGTGCTAAAAACAATATCCTGCCAAGTAGATATTGAAGCAACAACACCATTGGTATAAGCAGCTTCTGCAGCTGGAATATCCATCTCGACACCAAGCCCCCTGATATAAGCTTCTGCTTTTATAAATTGTACTTCAGCAGGGGTCATAATCAGTTCGGGGATGTCTTTTTCATCACGTATCAAATAATAATTAAACGGCGAATAAATATTATCAGCACCTTTGATGGTATAGTTGTTATCTCTGTGGCCCTGGTAAGGTATCCCTCCGGAAGGGGGAGTGTTAGAGTCTGAAAGTTGAGGATACGGCACCCACTCATCAAGATTGTTGGTTTCAAAAAAGAAATATGCTCTTGGGTCAAATATACCGCTTCCGTCAATACTATCATGTTCAGACAGGTGATTCCAAATGTTTGAACCCAGTCGTAGGCCTTTGTGCTCCCGAAATGACCAATGAGTACTTTGTTTTGCCCAGGAAAGCTTGCGAGGATACATTCCAACAGTCTCGCCGTCTTCTATGACTTCTAAATCATTTTCGATAATATCTTTTAAAATAGGACCTGCAAATGCAATATCCTTGTCTGCCATTCTCAGTGCATGACGAAGACGGAGGGAGTTGGCAAATTTTTTCCACCATCGCAAATCTCCATCCAGAAAGGTGTCAAAGTTACCGTAGCTGATGTATTCTTCTCCCGATGGAGTGGTAAGATTTAGGTCGATATGATCTACTGCCCATTCTAGGTCTTCCAGTAAAAATTTGTAAATATCTTCTTGCGAATCAAATTTTGGGCGCAGATATTGTAAATCCTGAAACCCCTTTCCGGCATCAAAAAACGGGATATCACCGAATTGATCTGTTATTCGAAAAGTCTTATAAGCTGCGATTATTTTCAATTGGGCTCGGACATTGTTTAGTATTTCCTGATTTCCTTCAAAAGCGTCAAATCTTTGTTCCAACTCACGGACATGAGCTAATGCAGAGTAATAATTACCCCAAATACTTTCAGTTCCATTGGTGTTGATTGAGGTAAACCTTGAAGTAAGGGCTGCTTGCTGGGTAATTTCATAATAGGTGTCATTGTGTAAATAAAATTGCTCATCCCAGGTAAGCTGCAAAGATTCAATGATGGTATTAAACAAAGGCCCGAAATCAACCCTGGTAGGGAAATATGGATTCTTGTTCAATTCTTCAAACCCTTTGTCGCAAGCTGTAAAAGTCAAAATCGACAGTAATAATATTTTATAAAATTTTAGTTTAAACATTTTCATTTTTCTTTTTAATCTGCTTTAAAATGATGCATTGACCATGATACTAAATGATCGCATGCCTGGATACGAAGCCCATTCCAATCCACGTGCATTTCCGGCACCATTGGTGCCTTCAGGGTTTATTTTATCCGGAATCGAAGAATAGAAATAAAACAGATCCCTACCTATCAGCGAGATACTCAGCTTCTGGAAAACCCTTGAATTTTTCATCAAATTTGGTGAAAACTGGTAGGTCAAAACCAATTCTCTGAATTTCAACCAATTGTTTTCAAGGATGCCCGGCCGGGTGGGGTATTTGCCCCAGCCACCTGCATTTGGAAGGTATTTGTAATAATAATGAACAACTTTATCATTTGGAGTACCATTTTCATAAACGCCATTTAAGATGACTCCAACATTTCGAGTGACACCATCTGGATCAGTGTATGGCAAACCGCCGCCATCTCTTTCAATCAGGGTTTCGGGACTTTGGCCGGTTTGAAGCCCTATAGTATAAGATCCTGCGTAAATATCTCCACCCCAGCTACAATCGATCAAAGTGTTCAAAGAGAATCCCTTAAAGCCAAATTTCATCGTCCAGCCACCTGTGAAATCCGGAGATGCGTTGCCAATGGGTACACGGTTTTCCGTAATTTTATAATGCGTTCCTTCTTCATTGAGGATAGGTTTGCCCGAAGCTTCATCATATATATAATCATATCCGATGATCGTTCCGTATTCTTCACCTTCCCTTACAGCAATGGCTGGTCCGTTGAGTCCCCAGATATTTGCAATTTCAAGCAATTTGGCACCCTCACCTAAAGAAGTGACGAAGTTCCGGTTGCGGGCAAAATTGAGTCCTGAGTGAAAATAAAAGTTTTTGCGATTGATAATTTGTGCGTTCAGAATAATTTCAATCCCTTTGTTTTCTAACTCCCCTGAATTAATTGTGATCGTATTAGCTCCTGACGAGCTTGGTAGCGGGGAATTTAATATCTGATCAAACGAACGAATATAATAGTAGGTAAAATCAAAATTGATTTTATCATCAAATAAACCAATTGTGGTTCCGACTTCATACGAACTGGCCGTCTGGGGTTTTAAGGTAATTGGAGGAATCGTGCCTGGCAGTCTTGCTGTTTGAAATCCGCCAAAAGAATTTGTTGAGTACACAAAATCTAGACGGTATGGGTCAGTATCAGTGGCTGTTTTAGCGATTGCACCTTTTAATTTTAAAAAGTTTAACCACTCCAATCTCAGGTCAACCGCTTCAGTCAAAATAAAACTTAAAGAAGCTGAAGGATAGAAATAGGAATTGTTGTCAAGTGGCAAGGACGAACTCCAGTCGTTTCTTCCAGTCAATTCTAAAAAAAGGAAATCATCGTAACTCAGGTTCAGAAAAGCAAAAAGTGAGTTTATATCTTTTTCGTACCAAAATTCGTCTGGAATTTGATTGCTACTGAGAGGAGGAGTGTAATTATTAAAGGTAAATAACCAGGGGTCGATCCATGTCCCGGATTGACCAGTGATTGCATAATCTCTTCTTTTCCATTGATTTCCGCCGAAAGAAAATTTTGTGTCTATTTTCGAATCGAAAATGTTTTCTTCATGAGCGGTAAAAAGAAATTCATTGTTTACGACAATATTTCTGTTCAGATTATTACTGTAATATCCACCTTGAATACCAAGACTATTGATTGGATTATTTCTTCTTTCAAATTGGTTCGCTGTCAGATCAATGCCAATTCTCCCTAATACATTCAACCAACTTGTAATGTCATAAGTCAGTGCCAAAGCACCGATCAGCTTATTTCTGTCGAGTGTTGTATTGTTGTTAAAAGCGTTCCACCAAAGATGTGGTGGAGAGAAAGTGTAGGGATATCTCCCATCATAATCATTACGAGTGCCGTCAGGAAGAATATTAATATCTTTTTCCAATCCTTTATAACTGCGCGGCCAGCTATACAGAATTCCTTTTCCAAAAGAAGCATTGTTATCGTCTCCCAAGGATGGGGAATTCAGGCGATGGTAATTAATGTACGAAGCGGAAACATCTGCCTTTACTTTTGAAGATATTTTGAGCCTTGAACCCAAATTGACTGTTGTTTGATTAAAATGACTATTCGGGACAACCGCTTCGTGATCTGATCGGGTCAGTGATGCCCGGATGGTTCCGAAATCATTTCCTCCTGAAAAAGAAAGATTATGAGTAGTCGTAGAACCATTTGAAAAATAAAGCTTCAGATTGTCCGGCTGAGGGCTATAAGGTCGTATTTCACCGTCCCACCATTCCACCATTTGACCCTTCATCTCCGGTCCCCAGGACACGCCGGTGGAGTAAAAACCAAAATCTTCCCAGGTTGGCCGGTTGTTTGGTCCATCAGAAATGTGGTTTCCGTCGGGTATTAAGACATTGCCTTCATTGTCAACAGGAAAAACCGGTTCTGTAAAAGTATTTGGACCTCCGCCTCCGTATTTGTTTTGGACCTCCCGAAAGCGATAAGGTTGGATGATTTTATGGCTAAAGGTATAATTGATTCCAATTCCTTTTTGAACAGAACCTCTTTTGGTGGTGATCAAAACCACCCCGTTTGCACCTCGTGAACCATAAAGGGCAGCAGCGGTGGGGCCTTTTAGAATATCCATACTTTCAATATCAAAAGCATTGATGTTGTTGATCGCTGATCCCCAATCTTGTCCTCTGCCGATATCTGTCCAGCCTGGTTCATTTTCCATAGGAACGCCATCGACAATGATCAAAGGCTGATTATTGCCGGTCAAATTATTGTTCCCACGGATTTCAATTCTAGTGGTACCACCATCTACTCCATTTGGATTGATAATATTGACACCAGCGGCTTTTCCGCTAAGGGCATTTGCTGCATTTTGGGCATTGGAAAGCGTCAGCTCTTTTCCGTCAATTTTTTCGGTAGAATAACCCAACTCCCTTTTTTGTCTTTTTATACCAAAAGCAGTCACAACTATTTCATCCAGTTGCTTTGCGTTGGGTTCTAATAATACGTCAATTGTAGTTTGGGAATTTACACTGATTTCCTGATTGAGATAACCAATGTAACTGAAGACAATGACGGCTTCGTCGTTGGGTACTTCGATGCTGTATTTTCCGTCAAGGTCAGTGACTGTGCCGGTTGTACCGCCTTTCAGGGCAATATTGACACCGATCAAAGGCTCATTGTCGGTTGCTGAAGTAACAGTGCCGTTGATGGTTCGTTGTGCTTTCGATAAAGCAAATATCCCAAAAATTAAAATTATGGTGCAAAGAAACTTTTGTAAAGAAAAAGCCATTAGACAGGGTTTTGTTCTCTAATTCAAATCCTGCCCAAATTAGTTAAATTCTCAGTTTTCGATGGTCGATTTTTCTAAAATTTTAATTGTGAAAAACAAATCATTCATTTTCCAGGGTTTAATTGATCGAAGTCTTTTCTAATTTGTAATTTTTAAAAGTCTCGTAATACTCATTGATATTTGAAACATACTGGACGGGTTCTTTGCCAACGCAATAGCCGTATTTGACAACAGGATCGTTGAAATACTTTGGGTTTGATTTTTTTAACAACATCGGTTCTACATTGTCGAACCATACGTTTTCATTTTTGCCATATTTATCGGCAAGCCTTCGTGCGTCGAGAACATGACCTTTACCGGTATTATATGAGGCCAATGCGAAATTGACTGCCTCTGTAGAGTCATTGACGATGGGTTCCCAAAAATCAATTAATTGTTGCAAATAGGTGGCTCCGGTTTTTATGCTGATTTCTGGTTGATACAACTGATTTGGGTTTTTTATACCAAATTCTTTAGCCGTAGTAGGCAAAACCTGGGTCAATCCCATTGCCCCGGCCCATGATTTGGCTTTTGGATCAAATTTGGATTCCTGGTTGATCAAAGCAGCCAGTATCAGCCAGTCCATTTTTAAGGCTTCTGCTTCATTTTGGATGATTTCGTCGTAAGGAGAAATCTTGCCTTCTTTGACTTCGGCAATACCTTCACGGATCAATTTTCTTCCACTTTTTGACAATTTAAAATAACGGTTGTTTAGCATATTAAAACGCAAGCCTCCTTTGTTTTTGTCAATCCAGTCATTGATTCGATGGAGGAGCTCTGGCTGCGATTTGTTGACAGCCCAGGCAATGTTTTGGTTTAAGCTGATGGGAGTATCAAAATCGAGATTAGGATAGGCTGCTTTGTAAAAACTCGCGGTATTTTGATCTGCTACGGTGTATTGGATCTCACCGTTATTCAGTTTTTCGATCAAGTCTTCGACAGTTATTTCTGGTGAAGCACTCACCACGTTGATATTGAGCCCGTTCTCAAAGGAGAAATTCTTCAGTCTTTCCTCAAAAGATGAAGCTCGCTTCACATGAACGGTGATTTCGTCGAGGTCTAAAGGATCCTGGACCAATTGTTTTTTATAGTTGTCAACGGTCATTTTTCGCCAGTTGTCGGGAAGTTTTTGGACTAATACCTGACGTGTACGAAAGAAAGGCTGACTAAATTTTATTCGCTCTAACCTACTGGCATTTATGGTATAATTGGAAGCGGCAATATGGCCATGCCCCATCTCGAGGCTGTCGATCATTTCGGATGAGCGCTCTAATATTTTGATCTTAAGGTTCAGTCCGTTTTCATCACAAAACATTTTTAGCAATTCATATTCATAGCCAAAAGGGATGCCTCTGTAAATGACGTAAGAAAAAGCACTATTATTCAGCAAAACAGTCAGTTCACCGGTTTCGAAGCAATCAGCCAGTTTTTGAAAACTAGTTTCAGATTGGCTACTCTGTGAAGTTGGGTTTTCAGAATTCTCTTTTTGGCTT
>JANQFJ010000029.1 GCA_028277915.1 Saprospiraceae bacterium | reverse complement strand
TATAAATGGCATATGCGCTTCGAAATAATTTTCAATTTTTAAAGGAATTGAAAGATCCTTGTTCTCCGGCGCTACAACCACTGAAGATATTGTCTCATTATTCTCAATATTAATTGCATATTCCGTTGAGGTATCCAATATGTTTATTGGTTCAATTTCCGGAACTGGTACATACACTACGTTGAAGGTAATGGCCATGCAGGCAAGCAAACCCGACAAGGCAACAATGCCAAATAAATAACGGGTGTTGGCGGATCTATTTCGAACCAGCAAGAGAGTGATCGCAAGAATTAGTGCTATAGCTGCTCCTTGCCAAAGTGAGTGTAAAAGCGTCCAACCCAAGGCCGGGATCCATTCAGAGTCAAACAAATAAGAGTGGTCATTCATGACTGATTGTTTTCAATTTTTTTAATAATTTTTTTGATTTCTTCGAGGTCTTCTTTGCTCGTTTTTTCGTGACCAAGTGCCTGTAAAACCAAACTAAGCGGTGATCCTTTGAAAGCAGTTTGCACCAGTTTGTCTAACATGGATTGCTGGATCTCTTCCTCTGCAATAGCAGTTTCGTAAAGATGCGTGCGTTCGGAAGTATCTCTTTTCAACAGACCTTTGTCGATCATAACCTGCATCATTTTTAGCGTAGTGGTATAAACTACGCTTCGGTTTTTGCTGAGCTCGGTATTGACAAAACGAACGCTCGAAGGGCCATGCGTCCATAATACATGAAGCACTTCCAATTCTGCATCTGTAGGTTTTTTAATCATTTTAGGAATAAAATTTTATTACAATCAAATAGTACGACAATCATCGTACGTCAAATATATACGATGTGCGTCGTACTTCCAAATTTATCTACGACAATTATCGTATTTTAACATTTCAGCCGATCTAATTTATCTATTGTTTATTTCGAATAGAAATACCCGATCTTCAAAAATTTAGGTTAAAAGTTGCTCAAAAATCGAAACTTCCCTCCCCTACTTTATGTTTAAACGTAAAGAAATAACTAACTTCACACTCTAGTATTATTTTGAATTTGAGAATGAGAAAACGGATCAAAACAGAAGGGCTAATTCCATGAAATTACTCTTTTTCGCTTTTTTGCGAAAGCTCCGTCCTGCATTCTCCCTAACCGATTATAAGTCTTATAAATGCCAGAATACGTACACCTCCATTGCCATACGCAATATTCCCTCCTCGACGGAGCTTCTGATATCGGAGTCATGATGGACAAAGCTGTTACTGATGGTCAGAAAGGAGTCGCTTTAACTGATCACGGTAACATGTTTGGCGCTTTCAAATTTGTAGCCGAAGCACAAAGGCGCAATATCAAACCTATGATCGGTTGTGAGTTTTATCTCGTCGAAGATCGCCATAAACAGCATTTTGCAAAAGCAAGAGGGGAAAAGGATGTACGCTACCACCAACTGCTTTTGGCCAAAAATCAAACAGGCTACGAAAACCTTTCAAAGCTTTGCTCTCTTGGCTTTATTGAAGGGATGTACAGCAAATTTCCGAGAATTGACAAAGAATTGCTCGAAAAATACCACGAAGGCATCATTGCTACCAGTTGCTGCCTTGGAGCGGAGGTTCCCCAGGCGATTCTACATGGTGATTTGGAAAAAGCGGAGCGTTTGCTCAAATGGTGGCTTAATATTTTTGGCGACGATTTTTATATTGAATTACAAAGACATCGCGGTCTGGGAAATATAGACGGTCTTGGAATTAGCCAGGAAGACATCAACCAGCAATTGTTAAAATACGCTGAAAAGTTCAATATAAAAGTCATTGCAACCAATGACTCCCACTATGTAGAAGAAGAGGACTGGGCACCACATGATATTTTGCTATGTATAAATACGGCAAGCACAATTGAACAGGAAAATCGTTTTAAATTCCCAAGTACTGACTTTTATTTCAAAACTCAGGCAGAGATGAACGAGCTTTTCAAAGATGTTCCTCAATCCATTGACAACACGATGGAAATCTTTGACAAGATCGATACACTCGAATTAGCCCGAGATGTACTATTGCCCGCATTTCCAATCCCGAAAGGCTTCAAAACTCAGGATGAATTCCTACATCACCTGACCTTTGAAGGTGCTAAAAAACGATATGGAACTATCACTCCTGAAGTGGAAGAACGACTTAATTTTGAACTTAATGTCATCAAACAATCCGGTTATCCAGGTTATTTTCTTATCGTTCAGGATTTTACCACAACTGCCCGTGAAATGGGCGTTTCGGTAGGCCCGGGCCGTGGATCTGCTGCAGGGTCAGCCGTAGCCTATTGTACAGGGATCACCAATGTTGATCCTATAAAATACGATCTGCTTTTTGAGCGATTTTTAAATCCCGAACGAATTTCGATGCCCGATATCGATATTGATTTCGATGATGTCGGACGCGCGAAAGTGATTGATTATGTTATTGAAAAATATGGCCGCAACCAAGTTGCACAGATTATCACCTACGGTTCAATGGCTGCAAAACTATCCATTCGCGACGTTGGACGTGTGATGGACATTCCTTTACCGGAAGTGGACAAAATAGCGAAATCCTTTCCACTTCAGCTCGGAGCTTCATTGAAAAAAGTGTTGGCTGACAAAGACATTGATCCTAGATTAAAAGGAAAAATGAATTCTGACGATGTTGAAAAAGCATATAATTTCCGGAAAATGGCTGAAGGCAGTGATGACAATGCCAAAGTTATCCAAACAGCCAAAAAACTGGAAGGTTCCATACGAAATACAGGAATCCACGCCTGTGGTGTTGTGATCACGCCAGATGACATCACCAAGTTTGTTCCAGTTACTGTCGCCAAAGATTCTGACCTTTTGGTCACTCAATTTGACAACAGCGTTGCGGAAGATGCGGGATTGCTGAAAATGGACTTCCTCGGTTTAAAAACCCTGACCATCATCAAAGATGCGGTAAGACTCGTCAAACAAACAAAAGGAATTGAAATCAACCCCGACGAAATTCCGCTCGATGACGAAGAAACTTACCAACTTTTTCAACGTGGCGAAACTATTGGCATTTTTCAATACGAGTCCAGCGGAATGCAAAAATATCTTCGCGAACTGGCTCCGAATAAGTTTGAAGACCTCATCGCAATGAATGCATTGTATCGTCCTGGTCCATTGGCTTATATCCCGAATTTCGTCGCTCGAAAAAACGGTCGCGAACAGATCAAATATGACCTCCCCGCTATGGAGGAATATCTCGCTGAAACCTATGGTATCACAGTTTACCAGGAACAGGTAATGTTGCTTTCACAAAAATTGGCGGGATTTTCAAAAGGCCAAGCCGATGCATTACGGAAAGGAATGGGGAAAAAGAAAAAAGCGATCATTGATGCACTTTACCCGAAATTCATTGAAGGTTGTGAAAAAAACGGTCATCCAAAGGAGATCGTCGATAAGATCTGGAAAGACTGGGAAGCTTTCGCTTCTTATGCTTTTAATAAGTCTCATTCAACCTGTTACGCTTTAGTTGCTTTCCAGACGGCTTATCTGAAAGCACATCACCCTGCGGAATATATGGCGACCGTTTTAACCCACAAAAAAAGTGATATTTCCAAATTGACTTTTTTCCTTCGGGAGTGCAAACGTATGAATGTTGAAGTGCTCGGCCCTGATGTGAATGAGAGCTTTTCAGATTTTTCTGTAAATAAACAGGGACAAATTCGCTTTGGACTTTCTGCCCTCAAAGGTGTTGGCGAAGGTCCCGTTGAAGCTATTGTCAGGGCAAGAGAAGAAAAAGAAGCATTTACTTCGGTTTTTGATCTGGTTCAAAAACTAGATTTGCGATCTTTTAATAAAAAAGCAATGGAAAGCCTGGTTTTAGGTGGCGGATTGGATTGTTTTGAAAACATTGACCGTTCCCATTATTATGCAGTTTCTGAAAAGCACGATACTTTTTTAGAACATCTTTTAAAATATGGAAACGCCTACCAAAACCTGAAAGCGCAAAGCGCTAATTCGCTTTTCGGGGATTCGTCAGATGCAATGATCCCCGAGCCGAAAATTCCAGAAGCGGAACCCTGGAGTCTGATCGAAAAGCTTACCCGTGAAAAAGAAGTTACAGGAATTTACATCAGCGGTCATCCATTGGATGACTATAAAATTGAAGTTGAAAACTTCACAACCTGCGGACTTGATCGGATTGGAAATTTCAAAGGTCAAAAAGTAAATGTAGCAGGCATAATCACCCAGGCTCAGCATCGGATCAACAAAAAAGGAAATGGCTGGGGTTTGTTTACTCTTCAGGATTACAACGGTGTTTTGGAGTTTCCACTTTTCACTGAAAAGTACCAAAAATTCAAACATTTGCTGGAAAAAGGAGCCGTCTTGTACTTAACGGGCATCTATAAAAAACGGTGGAATAGCGAAGAATACCAGCTTGACCTTTCTGAGGTCAAACAACTCGATAGCATAGGTGGTGATTTAACCGATTCCATAACTTTGAAATTGCCGATTGATGCTATTTCCGAAAGCCTGATTGACGAAATAGAAATGCTTTGCAAAACCAGAAAGGGCAAACACAAACTCAAAATGCTCTTATTGGACCAGCGCAATCAATTGAGTCTCAACTTGGCCGCTCAACAACAAAAAGTAAATGCCGATAGTGAGTTTATCGATGAATTAGAACGAATTGGCGTTAGTTATAAAGTGAATTGAATGGTGGGAAGAAGATGGAGGACGTGGAAATGGAGGAAGGACGAAATTGGAAGACAGGAGAGGATATGCAAGTCAATACTTAATTACTCAATTAACTCAATAATTTTTAACCACCTAACCTTTAGCCTCTTAAACACAAACCATGAATTAATTCCCAATGCAGCGCACCTTCTTCATCTTATTGATTTTTACTATTTTAAAGTGTACAAACCTCTCAGCTCAAAGCTATAAAAACGACCTCAAGATTGGAGTTGGCTATGCCAATTACCCTAGCCCTAATGTTTCAAACATTTCTTTTTATGGCGAATTCAGCAGACCATTTTTACCAAAAACAACCGTTGGCATAAGTGCATCCGTAGTTTCGCCGGAAGAATACGTCGAAGCAGAGGTAGAACGAAAGTTGACTTCTTATCATTTTGCGATGAATTTATACTTCAATGTTATTGATGAGCAAAATCAAATCCTCAAAACTGGTTTAGGCTTTTCAGCAGGGATTTTTGATATAGACTGGAAGGTAATTGACACCGGTCAAAAAGGAAGAGATCATACTTTCCAACCTGGATTAGCCGTTTTGCTGGAATATAATTTGATTATTAACAAACAAATTATTTTAGGTGTGGCGACAAAAGGAATACTCTATGGCGAAAACAAAAGTTTAATTTTCGGAGGAATTCACGGAGGGCTGAAGTTTTAAATTCTACTTTTGGTCAGCTTTTATAAATAATTTGAACAATATAATTATTTTCGATTTGGCAAAAAATGAACTTGACAAAATGCTTTTTTTAAAAAATATTTTAATTGTATCCATCATCCTGATGGGTTTAGGCGCTTGTTCAAATATTCAACAGTCACCTGAAAGTATTATTGTAAATAAACCGGTCGTTTATGATCTGTATGAAGATATGGATTGGATTTTCAATCAAAAAAACGACACCACTTATGTTATCAATTTTTGGGCGACCTGGTGCAAACCCTGTGTTGAAGAATTACCATTTTTTATAGAATTGGACAATACTTATCGCGATGAGAAAGTTAAACTAATATTGGTGAGCCTTGATTTCAAAAATCAAATCGATAAAAAGCTTATCCCTTTCATTGAAACCCATAAATTAGAACCTGAAGTAGTTGTTTTGGCAGATCCTGATGCAAATAAATGGATTCCAAAAATTGCTGACGAATGGTCAGGAGCGATTCCAGCTACTTTAGTTTACAATAAAAATCAACGTTCTTTTTATGAACAATCATTTGAAAGTTTTGAAGAATTAAATACAATTTTAAAATCAAACCTTTAATACCAAAAAGATGAAAAAATCAATTATCCTGTTTGCCTGTTTTGTTTTCGCTGCACTATTGTTCACATCGACTACCTACATCGAAATCAACAAGATTGAAAAAACGGACTCGAATGATTCCGACACCCAGATCGGAGGATACAAAATAGGAGACGTTGCCACTGATTTTGAATTAAAAAATATTGATGGTAAAATGGTCTCCATGGCAGATTATCCTGATGCTAATGGATTCATCATTATTTTCACCTGCAACAGTTGCCCTTATGCCGTGATGTATGAAGATCGCATCATTGAATTGCACAACAATTACGCTCCAAAAGGCTACCCAGTGATCGCAATAAATCCTAACGATGCAGATATCAAACCTAGTGACAGTTTTGAAAACATGCAAAAAAGAGCGATGGACAAGGGCTTTGAATTTCCTTATATCTTTGACGAAAAGCAGGAAATCTTTCCGGTTTACGGAGCTAAAAAAACACCGCATGTTTTTCTTTTAAGTAAAGAAAAAGTTGTGGAATATATCGGTGCTATTGATGATAATGCACAGAATGCAGCCAGCGTTTCTCAAAAATACGTTGAAAATGCAATTGCTGCATTGGAGCGCGGTGAAAAACCAAATCCTTCAACTACCAAGGCTATTGGCTGTAGTATAAAAATTAAAAAATAGAAAAATCTAAATGACTGGATAGTGGTTAATTGTCCTTCTTCTGTCAACCACTGTTCAGCATTTTTACTACCCTTTCAACCTCTTTGCCATCCGTTTGAAAATAACTGTATTCCAGATTTTCAACTTCTTTGTGGTTACTAGATTCTGTAATCTTCTTTTTAGCAGAAAGATGAAATTCTTTGGCTTTTGTAAGATCGGCCAATTTGTTGATATTTTTTGAATTAATACCGCTGCCAGGCATAATTACGATCCGGCCTTTTGCTCTTTTGATGAGTTGACTAATTTTGTCACTTCCTTCCAGAGCAGTAACCCGCTGACCAGAGGTTAATATCCTCTGAATTCCCAGTTTTATGATTTGTTCCATTGCTTCAAAAGGATTCGTTACATAATCAAAAGCCCTGTGGAAGGTCACTTGCATAGGTTGAGCTAATTTCACCAATTTAGCCATTCGATCAAGGTCAACGCTTCCTTCAGGAGTTAAAATTCCGAGCACGACGCCATCTACATTGTTTTTTTTACAAAAAAGTACATTTCGTTTCATCACTTCAAATTCATGCTCTGAATATTGAAAATTTCCAACTCGTGGCCGAATCAGTACAAATACCTCCAATCCTTTTGGTTTCAACAATTCCGTTGAAAGTTGAATAGTTGCAGCACTGGGCGTGGTGCCTCCGTTTTCAAGGTTTTGGCACAACTCCACCCTTTGAGCCCCTCCTTTATGCGCTTCTGATGCAGACATAAAAGAGTTTGCACAAACTTCTATCGTCATTCTTTAAAATTTATAGATTTATAAAATTCAATAAAAACTTAAACCTGAATCTACTAATTTTTATAACTTTCCGTTTTTATTTAAAATAATATATCCTGTTCCAATATTAAAAAATCAATTCAAAAAATGAGGATCTACATAATCACAGTCACGCTTTGTATAATGCTTGTCGCCTGTTCCAACGAATCGAAAATGAATTTGTCTCAACAGAATTTGCTTTCCTACGGAGTGCCCCTTACCATTTTGGCGCCTGACAGTGTGGTGATTAAAAAAGAAGACTGGGGTTCAATGCAAATCATTACTGTAAAAAAAGGCGCTGATTACGATCTGCAAATTCAATCTTCTGAAGCAATTTCAACTGACATTGCTGCCATAAAAGCACAAAAAATCATTGACGTAAAAAACGAACGATATTTTTCCAAAATAATAAAAGAAGATCCCGATGGGTTTGTGTTTGAGACACAACCGGACTCAACAACAAATTATTATGGCTTTCGCTATATTACCGTT
>JANQFJ010000012.1 GCA_028277915.1 Saprospiraceae bacterium | reverse complement strand
CTTATTGCGTTATTCATTGTTAGTTCTTCTGATGATTTGAGCTGTGAGTTCTCCTTCTGATACAATTTTTTTTCCAACATAAGCAGTGCCTTGCATTTGTACAATACCCCTACGAATCGGTGATAAAAGTTCCATTTTTAGAATCAATGTGTCACCAGGTACGACTTTAGATTTAAATTTGCAGTTATCAATTTTAATAAAATAAGTATCCCAGTTTTCCGGATCTTCCACTCTCGAAAGAGCTAACAATCCTCCTGTCTGTGCCAAAGCTTCCATTTGTAAGACACCGGGAAATAAAGGATTACCGGGAAAATGACCTTGAAAAAAGCTTTCGTTGACAGTTATACTTTTAACTCCAACAACCTCATTTTCAGAAAGTTCAATTATTTTATCAACCAATAAAAAAGGGTATCGATGCGGAAGCATTTTCTGTATATCTACAACATCAAATACTGGAGGTTTATCTGGATCGTATATGGGCCTCCCTTTTAGTTTTCTTTGCTCTTTGTAAAGTTCTTTCAAAATTTTTGCAAACGCAACATTGGCAGTATGCCCCGGTTTTGTGGCAACTATTTTTCCTTTAATAGGTTTGCCGACGAGTGCAATATCTCCAATTATATCCAGCAATTTGTGACGTGCAGGTTCGTTCTCAAAGTGTAGTGAATTTGTATTTAAAATACCTTCTTTGTCAACTTTAACACTTGGTTTACCAAGCTTTTTGGCCAATTTGTCCAGATCTTTCTGACTCATCACCCTGTCCACGATTACAATGGCATTATCAAAATCTCCTCCTTTTATAAGGTTTTGACTAAGCAATTGTTCGAGTTCGTGTAAAAAAACAAAAGTTCGGGAAGGCGCAATTTCATTGACATAATCGGATATTTGCGCCAATGAAGCATACTGATGGCCCAATACCGCTGAATTAAAGTCAATGAGTGCAGTAACTTGAAAATCTTCAGAAGGTAAAGCTATTAATTCAGAACCAGACTCTTCATCTACATAAGAAATCGGTTCTAGTATTTCAAAATATTCTCTATCCGCTTCTTGCTCATCTGCCCCGGCTTTTTTCAAAGCTTTTGCAAAATCTATGGCACTACCATCTAAAATAGGCACTTCCGGGCCATCGATTTCAATTAAAACATTATCAATCCCCATTCCTACCAGTGCCGAAAGTGTATGCTCAACAGTGCTGATTTGTGCCTCTCCACTTTTGATAGTTGTTCCACGATTGGTAGAAACAACCTTTGACACATCAGCGACTACAACAGGTTTAGTCTCTAAATCTATTCTTTGAAATTTATATCCGTGATTAACTGGAGCAGGATTGAAGGTCATTGTTACTTCCTTACCAGTATGCAAACCAACGCCTTTAATGGAAAAGGTCTTTTTAATAGTATGCTGTTTCATAATCGTCAACGACATTCAAATTTTACGCAAATATACATTTTTTAAGACATAATGAATAAACATAACAGAACGTCTTAAAATTATATTTGGCTTCCAACCTTTTAGTAGTGAAAAACTCAGAATCAGGATTACTTTTCTGTGTTATCAGTTAATTCAGCTAGTCTTTTCTCTAATGCATTGATTTTTTGCTGAAGTTCTGGTAAGCGCCGAAATACAGCATAAGACCGTAAGTAATTGTTGTAATCAAGTGCCGGAGAGCCATAAAGCGCCGTAGATGCCTTTTTTATGGATTTATTCACCCCGCTTTGTGCCTGAATTCTAGTCCCATCTGCTAATTCGACATGCCCAACTATACCAGCTTGTCCTCCTATCAAAGCATTTTTACCAATCTTAGAGCTTCCCGCAATACCAGCCTGTGCAGCTATCACAGTACTCTCTCCTATCTCAACATTGTGTGCAATCTGAATCAAATTATCTAACTTTGCTCCTTTGTGAATAATAGTTGACCCCATAGTCGCCCGATCGACCACTGTATTGGCTCCGATTTCAACATTATCTTCCAAAATGACGTTTCCAAGTTGCGGAATTTTATTGTATGATCCATCACTAAGTGGTGCAAATCCAAATCCATCACTTCCAATCACCACATTTGCGTGTAGTGTGCAATTATTTCCAATTTTGCAATTATAAAAAATTTTTACTCCAGGGTAAAGCTTAACATTCTCTCCAAGGATTACATTTCCCCCAATATACACCTGTGGATATATTTTTGAACCGGCTCCTATTATTGCTCCTTTTTCAATCACAGAAAAACTGCCTATTGATACATTTTTACCGATCGAAGCTTCTTCATGAATGAATATGTCTTCAGCAACTCCTGCAAATTGCGGTATTTCCCCTCCAAATTTATCCAATAACTGAGCTACAGAATCATACACATTATCAACCCTGATCAGGGTAGGATTTAACGGCTTTTCAGGCTTAAAGTCTTTGGAAACCAGCAAGATAGAAGATTTGGTAGTGTAAGCATACTGCTCGTACTTAGGGTGAGCTAAAAAACTAATCGTTCCTTCAAGACCTTCTTCAATTTTACTTGGTCCTGTAACTTCAACTGATGCATCGCCTTCGACAATGCCATTTAGGAACAATCCAAGTTCTTTTGCTGAAATATGCATGTTACAAAGGTAAAAAAATAAAGTATTTTCAAAGTTAATCTTTCGATTAATATGGACGGTTTTCAAAGTGAAACTTCTTTTAATAAACAGGCTTTAATACGTATCTTTGTCTGAAAAATTTGAAAGATTTGCAAACCACAACCAAAACGCTAAAGATCGGAACCAGAGGAAGTAGATTAGCCCTTTGGCAGGCCAATTATACTTTGCAGCAGCTGAAGAAAAATGGAATAGACGCTGAATTGGAAATAATCAAAACAAAAGGGGATGACATCCAACATCTCAGTTTTGACAAAATTGAAGGTAAAGGCTTTTTTACAAAAGAAATTGAAGAAGCCTTGCTCCGTGGAGATATTGACATGGCCGTACATTCAATGAAAGATCTTCCGACAACTTCACCGGAAGGGCTTACAATTGCAGCAGTTTCCTATAGAGAAGACCCCTCGGACTGGTTGCTTATCTTGCCTTCTAAAGTAATTGATAATCAAGTTTTTAAACTGGACAAAAATGCCGTGGTCGGAACTTCATCCGCAAGGCGAAAAGCCCTGCTGCTTGATTTCAGACCTGATTTGACTTTGAAAGATATTCGAGGAAATGTCCCAACAAGAATAGAAAAACTCCGCAATGGAGCATTTGATGCAATTGTTTTGGCAGCAGCAGGTATAAAAAGGCTTGACCTGGATTTGTCAGACCTCAAAATCATACCTTTGAATCCGCGAGAATTTATCCCTTCTCCGGCTCAGGGTGTCTTAGCTTTCCAAACTTGTGAAGACAATATCAACGTCAATAAAATTTTAAAATTATTGCATCAGCCAGAAGTGTCTTCAGTTACGAACATTGAACGAAAAGTGCTCAATCTTTTGGATGGAGGTTGTCATTTACCGCTTGGGGTGTATTGTGAAAAGGATGATCGTGGAAATTATCACGTTTGGGCTGCAAAAGCAAATACCTGGAACAGTCCATTGAAAAGAATTCGATTATCATCTAGTACTTCTCATGGTCTTGCTGAACAAATCGTGGAAGAACTTTCAAAATAAAAAATAACAAAATGGATAAAGCAGTATTAGAACCATTACGATTTCCGATTGGACGATTTAAGATTCAAGAAAACATTTCGGAAGATACAATTAATCAATGCATTCAGGATATTGAAGCTTTACCGAAATTGTTGCGAATGTCCGTTGATCCATTAAATGACGATCAGCTTGACACCCCCTATCGCCCTGAGGGATGGACGCTTCGCCAGGTTGTACATCATGTTGCAGACAGTCACCTGAACAGCTACATACGATTCAAATGGGCCTTGACCGAAGATGCACCAACCATAAAGGCTTATAATCAAAAAAACTGGGCTGAATTGGAAGAAGCCAAAACAGCGCCCGTTGAAGTTTCCCTGAATCTCCTGGATGCTTTGCATAGCCGTTGGGTTTTAATGCTTAAAAATCTTAGTAAAGAAGACTTAAAACGAACTTTTATACATCCTGAATCAGGTTATATTTACACTCTTGAAATGACGATTACATTGTATGCCTGGCACGGCAAACATCATGTAGCTCATATTGAATCGTTAAAAGAGCGTAACAATTGGTAAATTTATGTTTTGATATTCTCAAAACCTTTTTCAGACCAAACTTTTTCAGACCAAAAGTATCCATATTATGAGTATGTTTTTATTTTTTGATGTTGAAACAATAGGGATGCCCCGAAACTGGAAAGCTCCTGCTTCTGATACTTTTAATTGGCCCAGAATGGTACAAATCGCCTGGCAAGCCTATGATGAAGATCGACGATGCACTGATGCACAAGAATTTATCATAAAACCAGAAGGCTGGGAAATACCTTATGAAGCTGAAAGAATTCACGGCATCAGTACCGAAAAGGCAAAAGAAGAAGGTGTCGACCTGAAAGGTGTACTCGAACAATTTTCAAAAGCTATTGATGATACCGAATATATCATTGCCCATAATCTGAATTTTGACGAAAAGGTAGTTGGTGCTGAGTTTATCCGAAAAAGCATGGATCACAGACTTTTCAGTACCGAGCGATTTTGTACTATGCAGGAAAGCACTTATTTCTGCAAACTTCCGGGAACCGGAGGCCGTTTTAAATGGCCAACGTTAAATGAACTACACCAAAAACTCTTTGGTGTTCGATTTGCTGACGCACACCACGCAATGGCAGATACTCAGGCTACCGCCAATTGCTTTTTCAGGCTTCTGGATATTGAGGCTATCGATGTGCTGGATTAAAGAAAGTATGGAAGACGAAGGATGGTAAGAGAATCCTTTCCCCCTTCCTCCATTTTTGCATCCTCCAAAAATAGAAGCATGAAAACCGTGTTCATCACCCGCCAATTAACCGAAGAGAGTATTTTCAAAAAACAATTGGAAAATGAAGGATTTAAAGTTTTTGGTGAATCTCTGATAAATTTTACAGCAGTACCGTTACGGAAAGTTCCAACTGTAGATTGGATTTTTTTTTATAGTAAAAACGGAGTGAAATTTTTCTTCGAAGGAATAAACCAAGCAGGAATACAAGTGCCAGGAGATATGAAATGGGCAACGATTGGCACCGAAACAGCCAGTGTCTTAACTTCAGAACTTCGGAAACCTGATTTTATTGGCGACGGCAATGGAGCACAAACTGCAAAGCTATTTTTAAAAGTTGCTATGGGGCAAAAAGTACTTTTCCCTCAAGCAGAGACTTCCCTCCGATCAATTCAAAAAATAATCGAGTCCAAAATTGAAACAGAAGATTTGATCGTCTATAAAAACGTAACAAAAGAACAGGTGACAATTCCGACTACAGATTATGTTGCATTTACAAGCCCAATGAATGTAAAGGCTTATTTTGAGAATAGACAAACGAACGAAGATCAAAAGATTATTGCAATAGGTCAAACTACTGAACAAGCTTTGGACAGGCTTGGAATAAAGGCAAACGGAGTTGCCGAATATCCTTCAGAAGTAGCACTTGCCAAAACAATTCTTAAAAGCTTATACTCCTGAGATTAAATCCCTGAATTTTGTCTTTTGTTTGTAATTTTGGCATTTAATACAGCCAACTGTTTTTAGGTTTATACAGCTATTCTTATCTTAGTAACCTATCATTTAATATCCTAAAATCGTATTCTTCAAGACCATAAGTGTTGAATAGATGGTTTGATCCTTACATTCGGTTTAATTTTTGATATTTTCACAAATACTTGGCATTTTATTTTTTGTGTATTTCTCTGAAAATCAACAGGTTTATAAATTTAAATTATAACACTTAAGACAAGAACTTCCCATGATGCGGATATTTATATTCATTTTTACACTTTTCATTTATTTCCCTTTTCTACAAGCTCAGATGTGGAACGGCACCGATACGCTTTACGGAAACGAATGGATCGACTACGAGAAAACTTATTTTAAGATCATGGTTGCCAAAGATGGCATATATCGGGTGCCACGAAGTACTCTTGAAAGCGCAGGCATTCCCGTCAATACCCTAGAAGGAACAAAATATCAATTGTTTCACATGGGGAAGGAAGCGCCAATTTATGTTTCAACTAATTCCATTCTCGGTGCCAATGATTATATCGAATTTTATGGGGAAAAGAACAGGGCGGAGCTTGACGAATATCTTTATAATGCACCTGACGAAGAATTGCTCAATCTGGAATATAGTCTATTTACAGATACTTCAGCTTATTTTTTGACCTGGACTACTACTGAACCAACCAATCGTTTTCAAAATATTCAAAATGATTTAACCAACTTGCCCAACAAAGAGGATTATTTCACGCATACTGAAAAAGCAGTTTTCTCTTCCTCAAATATCAAAAAGAGCATTACGAATGGTATTTATTATTCCAATTATGTAATTGGTGAAGGTTTTGCTCATAGTTTTACCAATTCTCTTGAAGTTTCATTAGCTCCCAAATATATTTTTACTGGTGTAAACGAAAGTAGTCTAAACATTAGGCTGGCAACGAGTGAAGGCAATCATAATCTTTCCATTAATTTGAACGGCAGTCAGCAACTTTTTGATCAACCTAACGGATTTACACTGAAACAATACGATCTCGAAATACTCACATCCGCATTGACCGGGGATGATAAAGTTTTGATTAACAGCGATTTTGATGACTACGACAAACATGCTGTCGCCAATGTTATTTTAAATTATCCGAGAACATTTAATTTCGATGGCCAATCCGGATTCAAGTTTAACATTAAAGCGAGCAGTAGTCCGTTATATTTAGAAATCGAAAACTTTATTACAGGAGGGGATCACCCAATACTTTATGACCTAACCAATAATATTCGAATTGTAACTCAAAATGACGGGAATATTATTAAAGTAAAATTGCCCGCTTCAACTGAGGAACGAGTTTTGTATTTAAACAATAATGCCTCTGGTTCTTTTCAAACCAGCTTACAAACTGCGAATTTTGTCAACTACGATCAGCAGGAAGCTCAGTTTATTATCATTTCAAATAAAAAACTGTTTAACGATGGAAATGGCAACAATTGGGTACAGGAATATGCCAACTACCGGAGTTCTCCACAGGGCGGAAATTATAGCTCAAGTATTATAGAGATTCAACAGCTTTACGACCAATTTGCATATGGCATCAATCGTCATAGCATTGCCATACGCAATTTTGCGCATTATATCAAAAAAGGATGGACCAGTCCTGAGTTTGTCTTCCTTATAGGAAAAGGGCGGGAATACCTGAATATTCGAACCCATGATCAACTAGTTCAAGATGTCAACGAAACTTTTTATGTTCCAACTTTCGGAAGACCGGGATCGGATAATCTGCTTTTTGCCGGAAATAATACCAGCGTACCCGTGATACCTGTAAGCCGGATTGCAGTCTCTAGTCCCGAAGAAATAAAAAATTACCTCGATAAAGTCATTGCCCTTGAGAACAATGTAAATAACCCACAAACAATAGAGGACAAATTGTGGATGAAAAGAATATTACATCTTGGGGGCGGCAGCACCAATGAGCAAGCCACGATCCGAAATCATCTGGCGGTGATTGAAAACATCATTGAAAACAACAAATTTGGTGGAGACGTAACCTCTTTTTACAAAAACAGTGGTGATCCTATCCAAATCAGCGACACCGATGCACTTTTCAATTTAATCAATGATGGGGTTTCTATCATTACTTTTTTTGGCCACTCAGCGGTTGGTTCTTTCGATTTCAATATCGATAATCCCATCAGATATGAAAATTATGGAAAATACCCTTTATTTCTTTCGCTGGGTTGTTATTCAGGGAATATCCACACTTTTTCGCAGGGGGTGAGCGAACGATTTGTTTTTAGAAAAGACAAAGGTTCGATTGCTTTTGCAGCTTCTTCCGGTCAGGGGTACATTTCTTCTTTAAAGTTATTTGCAGAAGAATATTATTCATTGATAGGCTCAGAAGAATATTACGGCTCCGGAATTGGAAAATTATTACAGGAAACAATTAGGCATTTTGACAATCAGGGAAGTGTAGGGATTAAATTATTGAACCAACAATTTACCATGCATGGTGATCCTGCAGTTAGATTAAATCCAAGTGAAGGTCCTGACTTTACCGTAGAAGCTAGTTCTATCAGATTTGAACCGATGAACCTCACTGCAAACCTGGATAGTTTTACGATAAAATTTGCAATGACCAACCTGGGTTATGCTATTTCGGATTCTTTTAACATAGAAGTAAAACAAGAGTTGCCAAACGGAAGCCAGGAATTGCTTTTTGTTGATCGAATTGCAACACCGAGCTTTCAGGATGCGCTTTCCTACAAAGTTGCTTCCTTTAAAAAAGATGCTGCAGGACAAAACAAACTTTTTATAAAAACGGACATTGCCGATGATATCGAAGAATTGCCGGACCCTTCCGGTGAATTAAACAATGACCTTTTGGGCGTCAATGGTTCCCCCGGAGTTCCATTTTATATTTTCGATGACAGTGCTCGTCCGGTTACTCCGGAAAATTATGGAATTGTTACTGAATCAAATACCGTATTAAAAGCTTCAACAGTTAACAGCCTTGCTCCAGTTGGAAATTATGTCTTAGAAATCGATACCTCACAATTATTCAACAGCCCGATCAAGGAAAGAGCTGAACTAATGCAGGTAGGAGGGGTGATCAGTTGGGAGCCTAACATAATAATGACAGACAGTACTGTTTATTACTGGCGAATAAGCCTGGATAGTTTGAATCCTGAAGCACCCTATGTCTGGGAAAACAGTTCTTTCGTTTACCTCCCAAATAGTACTAAAAAAGGATGGAACCAGTCTCACTATTATCAGTATAATGAAAATGTTTTAGAGACAATGTACATCGATGAGCAAAGGAAATTTAACTTTTCAGAAAAACTCACACCTTTCAGGGTCAAAAACAAAGTTTACAATATAAATGATCCACCAAAAGGTTTTGTAGGGAGTATACCGTGGAGTGATTTTTTCAGATGGGATATTCCTGAAGCCATTAACATTGTCGTTTTTCATAATTCTGGAAATAATTGGGGAAACACAGTAGGCCACATCTGGTTTAACAACAATCCCGGGGATCATGGAAGTGTCAATACCACTGCCACACAAATCGCTTGTTTTCCTTTTCCAGCTTCAACGATTTCAGAAAGAGAGAACATCATCAATTTCCTCACGAATGTTGTCCCGGATGATGCTTATGTATTTCTTTATACAGCGTTGCGTTCAGACACTTACACCCTGAGTATTGATGAGTGGGCAGCTGACTCTATTTCGCTAGGAGGAGTGAATTTATTTAATATACTAGAGTCACATGGAGCAACAGATATCAGGCCAATGGAAACAAGTGGAGCTGTTCCTTATCTTTTTGCTTTTAAAAAGGGAGCAGGACCAATTTTTGAACAAAGAGCAGCGAACTCAAATGGTGAAATAGATTTTGAAACACCTATACCCTCCGCTTCCTCCGAGGGCGAATTTTATTCTGTGCAAATTGGGCCTGCTGCTAGTTGGGATAAATTATTCCTGGATTATACACAAATAGAGCCTTCTGACAGTGTTGACATTACCGTCTATGGCATTGGAACGGATGATCAAAAAGATTCCCTTAACACATTCAATTTAATCGGCGAACATGATCTCAGTTTTATAGACCCTACTATTTATCCGTATCTGGATATGAGATTTAAAGCAAAAGATGAAAGTAATCAAACACCGGT
Organism: Saprospiraceae bacterium; assembly: GCA_028277915.1. Lineage (GTDB taxonomy): Bacteria > Bacteroidota > Bacteroidia > Chitinophagales > Saprospiraceae > JAHDHW01. The sequence goes on along the minus strand of JANQFJ010000012.1, from coordinate 8,324 downwards.
TCAGTTGAAGCGATGGACAGTTTTATACGAAGGATTGCCCGAAGCCGCTGTAGCACCAGCATTGACTTATGAGTTTAATTCAGACACCTTGCAGCAGGGAGCCGATGGATTATTTGAACTTGCCATTCAAAACATTGGCGATTATGACATGGATAGTTTATTGGTAAAATTTTCCATCATCGATCAGAACAATAGTGAAATTGCAGCTTATCAACGGTTGGCACCTTTGGATAAAGATGATTTTTTGAACGCTAAATTTTATTTTGAAACAAAAGACCTAGTTGGTATAAACAATGTCATCCTTGAAGTGAATCCTGATGGTGATCAACAGGAACTTTATCATTTTAACAATTATGCCGTCAAACAATTTTTTGTTGACAGAGACAACAAAAATCCGCTGCTGGATGTAACTTTTGACGGGGTGCATATCATGGATGGAGACATTGTTTCCCCCACTCCAAACATTTACATTTCATTGAAAGATGAAAACCCATATCTGGAATTATCTGACACCTCGCTTTTCAAAGTTTTTATCAAATATCCCGATGCCTATGTAGCCGAAAATATATCGTTTCAAAATGACTGGATGACCTTTTTCCCTGCATCATCTACTGCTCCTGAAGGACAAAACAATGCTTACATCGAGTTTAAACCTAACTTTGAAAAAGACGGGATTTATCAACTCCTTGTACAAGCCGAAGACGCTTCCGGCAACCAATCAGGAGAGGTTGATTATAAGGTAAATTTTGAGGTGATCACTAAACAAATGATCTCCAATGTGCTCAATTACCCCAATCCATTTTCGACTTCGACACAGTTTGTCTATACCTTGACCGGTTCTGAAATTCCTGAGTATTTTAAAATCCAGATTATGACCATTTCCGGAAAAATCGTTAAAGAAATCACCCAGGATGAAATAGGCCCGTTGAAAATTGGGACGCATCGAACAGAATACCGCTGGGATGGCACAGATACTTATGGCGCGAGACTGGCAAACGGTGTTTACCTCTATCGGGTTGTTGTCAAAAAATCAAATTTTGAAGATTATGAGTCTTACAACACCGGAACCAATGATCTTTTCAAAAAGGGTTTCGGCAAACTGGTGATAATGCGTTAAATCTTATATTCATCACTCATCAAAATTTGCTTCATTTATACTTAATTTAACGACAAGTTATCGGAAACTTAAGTTAAATTTGTTGCCTAATATTGGTAATAAATACTGAATTCGATGAAGCATTCGGAGCCGATAGAATATATCATCCGACCTCCTGGAAAACTATCTTTAAATCTCCGTGAGTTGTGGCAGTATAGAGAACTCTTTTTCTTTTTCACATGGCGGGACATAAAAGTGAAATATAAGCAAACCATTTTGGGTTTCCTTTGGGCTGTGATACAACCACTGCTCATGATGGCGATTTTTGTGGTGTTTTTTGCAAAAGCCTTAAAAATATCTACAGACGAGGTGCCAGCCCCAATATTTTATTACAGCGGATTATTACTTTGGAATATTTTCAGTACAGGTATTGGTGCAGCGGGAAACAGCATGATCTCAAATGCCAATATCATAAAGAAAATTTACTTTCCACGACTGATCATCCCGATTTCAAGTATTTTGACGGCTGTCTTCGATTTTATGATGGCTTTGCTGTTGTTTGTTATTTTATTGGTTTATTTCAATTTTCACGGATATGATTTTTCGTGGATGAAATTGTTATTTTATCTTCCTTTAGGATTGATTTTAACAGTTGTCACTACTTTTGGCCTGGGCAGTTTTATTGCCGCTTTGAATGTAAAATACCGCGATTTTCGATACGTCATTCCATTTTTTATCCAATTCCTGTTATTCGTTACACCGGTTATTTATCCTGTTTCAATTTTCGAAGGCAATTGGTTGGAAACCCTTTTAAGCCTGAACCCGATGACCGGAGCTATCACACTTTGCCGTTCTGCATTTACGGATAGTTTGATTGATTGGAAAATGATTGGATTAAGTACTTTTTCAGCCATTATTGTTTTTCTTTTAGGAATTTTTCAATTTCGAAAAACAGAAGCTTATTTCGCCGATCTGGCTTAAACAAACAGCAATGAAACCGATTTTAGAAATTCGAAATATTTCAAAAACGTTTACCATCGGTGGTAAAAAAAAGGGGTATTTAAGTCTTCGGGAATCTTTTATTGAAAAATTTAAAAGTTTTACAAAAAGAGAAAAAAATGAGCAATTCTGGGCCTTGAAAGACATCAGTTTTGACGTATATCCTGGAGATTCCATCGGCATCATCGGAAAAAACGGAGCCGGAAAATCAACCTTGTTGAAAATCATTTCTAAAATTACTCCACCGACCAAAGGTCAAATTACAGCTAGGGGCCGGATTGCCAGTCTGCTTGAAGTAGGTACCGGTTTTCATCCTGAGTTGACAGGCCGTGAGAATATATTTCTAAACGGCTCAATCCTTGGGCTGAAAAGGTCAGAAATTCTGTCCCGTTTTGATGAGATTGTTGATTTTTCGGGCGTGGAGCAATTTCTTGAAACTCCTTTAAAGCATTACTCCAGCGGTATGCAATTGCGATTGGCTTTTTCAGTAGCGGCCCATTTGGAACCAGAGATTTTAGTAGTTGATGAAGTTTTAGCTGTCGGAGATGCAGAATTCCAGAAAAAATGTCTTGGAAAAATGGAAGAAGTAAGCAAAAATGAAGGTCGGACCGTATTGTTTGTAAGTCATAATTTGGGTGCTGTTAAGAATTTGTGTAGAAAAGGGATACATCTTAAAAATGGAAACATTAATGCCTCTGGTAATACTTCAGAAATAGTTGATATTTACTTAAAAAGTTTAAAATTTTCTGTTCCGTTAAATAAAATTACATTTAATGGGCCCCTCCACTCCAAAGTAATATTAAGTAAGGTTTTATTAAATGACATTGATCCTTTCTCATATCCTGTTCAAATATCTCAATTAGACGAAGTTAGAATTAGTCTGGTCTTTAGCATAAAACTAGTTAAACCATTTAGAATTACATTAAGCATTTATAAAGAAGGAATCCGACTTTTTTCATTGCACGATTCAGAATCCAAAACCGCACCTGCCGGATATATTAATTCTGTTTTTATTTTACCAAAAAAAATGCTTCGTCCAGGATTATATTCTATTGCAGTTGGGGGTCATGAAACGGATAAATATGGAGAGTGGTTTTGGCGAGAAGATTTATGTGCTTTTGATATCTCAGAAGAATGGGATGGAGATATCGAGCCAATTAATTTAGGATTGATAAATGTGATTGCTAAAACAGAAAGAATCATTCTATGATACCTAAAATCATCCATTATTGTTGGTTTGGGGGCAAAGAGATTCCTGCAGAATACCAAAAATATATTAATAACTGGAAACAATTAATGCCAGACTATACTTTCAAACTTTGGAACGAACTAAACAGCCCCCTTCATTTACCTTATCTGATATCGGCTCAAAAGGCTAAGAGGTGGGCAAACATGTCCAATTTTGTTCGACTTCATGCAATATATGAAGAAGGAGGGATCTATCTGGATACTGATGTAGAAGTTATAAAAAGATTCGATCCATTGTTGAATAACAAATGTTTTTTAGGGTTTGAAGAAGGTTCTAAAAAAGGAGATGGTCTTTTTGTAAACAATGCAGTATTCGGAGCAATTCCAAAAAATGAGTTTATAAGAGAATGTAAGAATCACTTGCTTACCAATTATACTGGAACTGAAAGCCCACACCGATCATCTCCTGTATTGATTACTCAACTTCTCAGAAAACGTGGTCTTGTCAGGAATGGCGCTCAGAAGTTAGAAGAAATACAAATTTATACTGAGGAATACTTTTATCCATATCACTGGAAAAGTAAATTCACGCCAGAATGCATCAAAAAAAATACTTTTACAGTCCATCATTGGAGCAAATCATGGAACCCAAAAAAGTCAAAATCATTTTTTTTAAAGCTAAAAAACTATATAAAAAGAAAACTTCCTTTCAACTTTCAAGTCTATTTAAATTATGGAAGAACGGGACTAAAATTGTATAGAAAAAAAGAAATTTTAAGTGGTCCTTTCAAAGGTATGAAATATGCCCTACCTAAAAGTATTGGTTCTAGTTTATTCCCTAAATTAGTAGGGAGCTATGAAGATTGTTTACATATAGATATTTACGATTCAATAAATTGCGGTTATAAAAAAATCATCAATATTGGCTGTGGAGAAGGGTATTACGCCGTTGGATTTGCAAGATTACTCCCAAATGTAAAAGTTTATGCCTATGACCTTAAGAAAAGAGCAATACAACTTGTCAACCTGAACGCTAAACATAATGAAGTTTCAACCCGTGTTTTTGGAAGTCAAATATTATTTGACAAAATAAAACTTAAGCAGGAATCATTTGAAGAAAGAACACTTATTTTTTGTGATGCAGAGGGCTATGAAAGAGAGTTATTTGATGAAGAAAGTATTTCTTATTTAAGAAATGTTGATTTGATAATTGAAATACATGATTTTCTTAAACCAGACACCAAAATGCATTTACTTGAATTGTTTAATGATTCTCATCAGATTAAAATCGTTAAACAACAGATGATCTCTAATGCAGTTAAAAATCTTTTTGTCAATAATTCTTCTCTAAACAAAATTTTACGGCTTATTGATGAAGCACGTCCTGAAATTATGGAGTGGGCTGTGATAAAAAGTAAAGTCCATTTAAACAAAAAAATTAATCTTTGAAATAAAGAAATCAATCTGAAATTGAAAGAATTATCTATAATCATTAAAACTTTTGAGCGGCCAAACTGCTTAAAACGACTTTTGGCAAGTATTCAAAAGGTGTGCCCGGAACAGCATATAATTGTGATCGATGATTCAAGACATCCTTCTTTAACGCCTGATGAATTGGAAAACTATCAACTTGACATAAGATATATAAAAACAACGTTCAACATTGGCTTGAGCAAAGGGAGAAATATTGGACTTCAGACTGTCAAGACTAAGTATTTTCTGCTTTTGGATGATGATTTTGTACTCGATCCGTTTAGTAATATAGAAGAAGCATTATATATCATACAATCCGAAAACCTGGATATTCTTGGCGGAAAAGTGGCGGATATTAATCCAGACAATGACGATATTAAAATCAGAGCTTTTATGGGTTACCTGAAGAAAGTAAACAACAAATTGATCTGTACAAGTCTGACCCATGATTCAGAATTGATTGAATGTGACTTTGTTTTGAATTTTTTTATCGGAAGAACTTCAGCAGTAAAAAAGGTTTTGTGGGATGAAGAATTGCATATTTTAGAACATTTGGATTTCTTTTATCGAGCCAAAAAAGAAGGTTTAAGCGTTGCGTATTTTAGAAAGTTCTTCACCTTTCACCAACAGGAACATGCTAGTCATTATAAAAAATTCCGGTTTAATCAACACAAAAAATTTTCGAAATTATTACACCGGAAACTTGACGTTAAAAGCATATTATTAGAGAATAAAAAAATATATGGTTAATCATATTACTTTTCAAAAGACTTTACAAGTTGATCGATTGATTGTGATTCGATAGCAAGCCAAAGTAGTGAATTTCTCATGAAATTATCTATTGTCATTTGCACTTACAATCGAGCTATAATACTCGAAGAATGTTTGCAGTCATTAGCAGATCAAACAGCTGATCACTCTTTGTACGAAGTCATCATTGTCAATAACAAATCGACAGATAATACGCAAGAAATCATTAATCAGTTTGTTTTAAAAAATTCAAATTTCAGAGCTTCCTTTGAAGACAAAGTCGGTTTAAGCCATGCGAGAAACAAAGGATTTATGGATGCCAAATATGACTGGATAGTTTATCTCGATGATGATGCTAAGGCAAGCTCCAATTATGTGGAAAGGGCGCTTTGGATTATTGATCAGTTTGATTTTGATTGCTTCGGCGGAATGTTTTATGCCTGGCATTTTTATGGAAAACCAAAATGGCTCTCTGAAAAATTTGGTAGCAAAACGTCTTTGAGGCCAGACACAGGCCAAATAGATGGCACAACTGGACTCCTCACCGGTAATAATTTTGCAGTTAAAAAAAAATTGCTTGAAAAGTTAGGAGGCTTTGATCCGAATTTCGGAATGACCGGAGAAAACGTGAAATATGGAGAAGAGGATCACTTGCAAAAGAAGCTATTGGAGATGAACTACAAGATTGGCTTTGACCCTGAGTTGACCATTGAACATGCTGTTTTGCCACACAAATTAAAACTGAGTTGGCATTTGATCTCTTCTTATCAACATGGCCAAACTAAAGAACAATTGATTAAAAACAAGCGAAGCTTGGCAATTCCTTTTTTTGAGCTTATAAAAAGTACCGCAGGTTTGTTTTTTAAAAGGTTTCCTCTGGGCATTTATAAAATATTGACAACCAAGAATTATTACTGGCAAAATTTATTGCTGGACGCTGTCCAATCTGTCCTATATCATTACGGAAGTTTCATTTGGAACCTTAAAAGCAGGATAAATGCAAAAGGATAAAATCTTGGTTTCTGTAATAATTCCCTGTTATAATGTTGAGCAATACGTTGCCGAATGCATAGAGTCGGTTTTGAGTCAAACTTATCCTGATATTGAAATCCTCGTAGTTGATAATAACTCAACAGATCAAACTTTTTCTATCATTCAAAATTATCAAAAAAAGTACCCTCAAAAAATATTTGTATTTAAAGAAAAAAAACAAGGAGCTCCAGCAGCCCGTAACAGAGGCCTGAATAACAGCAAAGGAAATTGGATACAGTTTTTAGATGCAGATGACCTGCTTTTACCAGAAAAGATCGAGCATCAAATCAAGCTTGTAGCGACCTCTCCTAAAACAGTTATGATTGCCGGAGCCGGAGTTGTACAAAAATCAAACGGGAAGATATTCTACAGGTTTGCTCCGAAAACAGACGATCCGTTTATAGCGATTGCCTATACCTGGATTGGATACACCTGTTCCAATTTGTTCAGCAGTAGTGCAATAAAAAAAATTGGCGGCTGGGATGAAAACTTAAAAAACAACCAGGATACAGACCTGATTTTCAGGTTGTTAAAAAATGCAAGGCCTAAAGATTTTATATATGATTCAAAAGAATTGACGATCAGACGAATGCGGCCTTTTGGACAAATAACTACAAGCAATAACGTTGAATTCAATATTGACAGCCTGATTTTTCGGCTTAAACTTATTGAATACCTACAACAAGAAAAACCAAAATACTATCAAAACAATCAGGAATATTACGAAGATGTTATTTATCATTTCATTTACAGAATTGGCATATTCTCTCCCAAAACGGCTGAAAAATATCTAAAAAAAGAATTGCAACCAGGCTATCAGCCCATTGCAAAAAAGAATAATCAAATTTCCAAAATCCATGAAAAAGGCGTGAAATTATTGGGATTCAGAAGGTATATGGAGCTTAGGTTTTTATTGAAATCAGTTTTTTCATTTTTTAAATGATTTTTCCAACACTACTTTTCAGATAACCATTTTGTAAAATCCTTTCCAGTTAAATTGCTCAAAGCTTTAATGTCCAGTTCGGTCATATTTACAATCATTCTCCGAAGTTCTGGCGACAGTTCAGGTTTTTTATCAAAACCTTTTCTTTTGAAAAATATCCACAGTATCTTTTTTAAAGATTCCGGCAATTTTTGAGTCAATGGCCTGAACAACCTGAAGAATTTATCGAATTTATGATGTGGAACAACCTTACCGATCGAAGGATTTTGATGGGTTTTCTTATAATTCTTAAACCCTTCAAGGCTTATCTCCAAAAAATTTGTAAGCTCTTCAACTACTTTTTCCAGATTATTCACTACATCATCAAAATCAATGATCAGCACCTTTTCGATTCCAAATTGTTCAACAAAAGGTTTGATTTGCGTATAATACCTGGTGAGATCAATATACCATGAACTTTCTAAAATCGCCTTTTCCAGTGGCAATTTTGTATATCCTCTTTGAAAAGATTGCATATAATGAGAAATCACACGATCCACCGGGTTTCTCACTACATAAATCAATTTCATGTCTTTGTTATAAGCATAAATATCTTTCCATATCTCTAAATTTTGGTACGGATAATTAGTATAAGCCGTTGAACTTTCGCCATAAATCACACCTTCTTTTTCTTGAAAAAGTTTGTGATAATCATTGATTTCTGCTTTCCAGTTTTTTGAATGACTGAAAAATCCAGGCTCCTCGGGATTACTGAAAGAAACCTCCGGATGCCCTGAAAGTATCTTTGACAAGGTCCTGGTTCCACATTTCATGGCTCCCACAATTATAAAGTTTACTTTCATT
>JANQFJ010000349.1 GCA_028277915.1 Saprospiraceae bacterium | reverse complement strand
TTACATTTGCAACAGCTTTGTCAATGGGGAATCTCGGTTTCTCAACATAAAATTTTGACCCAAGCAAGCCTTTTTCTTCACCGGTAACCAGCATGGTCAGCACAGATCGTCTAGGCCCTGCTCCTTTTCTTTTAGCGTCCACGAAAGCTTCTGTAACTTCCAGAACAGTAGAAGTACCGCTTCCGTTATCGTCTGCTCCATTATAGATATCGTCCCCTCTTTTGCCTAAATGATCATAATGCGCAGTAACGATAACCAATTCATCCTTAAGATTTTCATCAGTACCCTCGATGTAACCTAAAACATTGACCCCTTTCAAAGTGCGCTCCTTTTTTTTCTGGTTGATTTTAAAATTGCTTTTAAGATGAACAGATTTTGGAACGCCCTTTTTCTGGATTTTTTTCCGTGCTCTAATGACCTTTTTATAACTGCTCCCCATTATCTCTTTTGCAGCATTCGTATTGATGTAACAATTATTGGCGTATTTATTATTTACAGAAGCATCTTCTCCAAGTGTCAATCGTGGACCAATTAATAAATGACGATTTTCACTAAGGACTTTTTGAATTTCGTTTTCGATGAATAAAACCAGTTTAACTCCATGAATTTTTGCAACTTCAAGCTTTCTTTCCCAATTGCCAGTCCAATCCGACTCTTCAGCACTACCCGTCAAATATGAATTTCCTTTTTTGTCTATTGGCTCACCTTTATAAATCAAAATAACTTTGTCCTTAACATCTACTCCTTTGTAATCACTGTATTTTTCATCATCGATTCCATATCCAAGAAATATAATTTCATTGGTGTTCAGCTCAGGCAAGTCCGAATTTCTAGTTGGAAAAGAAATAAATTCCCATAAATGGCGAACCCTATTGCCATTCACTTTAATTTCGATATTTTCCCACTGGGACCAGTTGAAAATCACATGCTGGAAATATGAATCATCATCCCCAATTGGAGGAATGCCCATTCGATGAAATTCTCCTGCGATATAGTTCGCTGCTTTTTCATTGCCTTTGGTGCCTGTTTCCCGACCTTCGAATTCATCTGAAGCAAGGATTGAAAGGTGGTTTTTAAGATGTTCGCTTGTTATTGTTTTTGCAAAAGGAACAGGGCTAGCCGGTGAGTGAAAATCTGAGATTAAAGATGTTTCGGGAATGTTTAAGTCGGTTTCATTGTTTTGGGCAAATATTACACCACTAAACGAAATAAATAATATTGAAAAAAAGCAAGATAATTTCATAGGATTAAGTTTTAACAGTGAGCAATTTTGTTAACTCTTCTCTGATGCCGGCCCCCTTCAAAGGCTGTTTTTAAAAATATATCTACCATGGAATATGCCAATTCTTTGCTAATAAAACGAGCTGGAATAGCCAATATATTGGCATCGTTGTGCAGTCTGGCCAAAGAAGCGATGTTATTGTTCCAGGCAATGGCTGCTCGTATACCCTGATGCTTGTTGGCTGTCATCGCAACACCGTTACCACTACCACAAACGATGATGCCCTTCGTAGCTTTTTGACTTTCAACACTTTCAGCAACGGGATGAACAAAATCGGGGTAATCAACCGAACCTTTTGAGTGGGTACCCATGTCGATCACTTCATAACCTTCGGATTCCAATTTGGTTTTAATTGCAGATTTATATTCAAACCCTGCATGATCTGCACCTATGGCAATTGTTTTTTTACTGCGGGTCATGTTTTTTGATTTAAAATTAAAAAAACCTTTCGAAACGAAATGGTTCCGAAAGGTTTTGGAGTGATTTATTGTTCCACAGACCTCGTCAATGCTCGAAACTCTTTTTCAAAAGCATCAAACGGAGCAAACTTAGCTTTTAGTTTTTCTTCAAACGCTGTATCACCAGCTTGTTGGACAAGACGCAACAATTCATTTTTAGCTCTTATAAATCCGTCTGCTTCGCTTCTGAATCCAAGTATCAATTTTTCAACATCAAGCGATTCAAAAAATCTTAGATATTGCTCTGTTTCATCAGCTAAAATTTCCATCTGAGGTTTTGCATGTTCTTCATAGGCATCTGCGGCCATGTAAATTCTTACAAAAAATAATGTATTGAAATCATAGGGGAAGTTATAATGTGGAAATGCTTCAAAATATTTGTCAACCAATTCTACAGCTCTTTTTTTATCATTATTTTGGACCATATCCTGAGCTGTTCGCATCACTAATGCTCGTGTTGACTGAATACTTGGACCATAGCTTTTGTTTACAAACAAATCTTTTTGATCAAATCCGCCCCAACGGAATTTTTCCAACACATTGTTATAAACAGAATCAGCATTAACCCTTCCATAACCAACCATACCAAACTGGCGATTCTGAGGTGTTTTTACAGGGATAATTCTCAATGCCAATCCTTCTAATTGCATATATTCCTGCAATCCGATCAGGGATTCTGGGCGACAAGTGACCGCAAAGTAAACAGGACGCTCGAAAACATTGGAAGAAACAATGTCCAATACCGCAATATCTCCTTTTAATAACCACGAGCCTTTGCCTTTTGGAATGGTAAAATCCATACGATCGACAATATTTGCAGTGTCAGCTATACTTACAGTTCCATTAGCAAATGCCTGCTGTTTGTTTACAGGGATATAAAGTTTATTAGAAAGTAAATAACTTTCAAGAGAACGACCTGCCTGTAAAGGAACCGGATGATCTTCACCAATAAATTTTATCGCAGAATGAAGGTTCACCGAGCCAGGATTTTTATCATATGGGTCAATAGGAATTTGTATCCGTTTTGATCCACGGTAAGCTTCCGGAGAAATACTCATTTTGATAGCTGGAGAATCATTTACTTTTCTGCGCAATTGGTCAATATACCAATCAACAGCGATCAAACTGAGATTTACCACACGAACATCAGTTCTTATCCCTTCAACTTCCTGTGCATACCACAATGGATAAGTATCATTGTCTCCATAAGTGAAGACTATGGCATTTGGTGCACAAGTATTCAGAAAATTACTGGCATAATCTCTTGCTCCATACTGATGGTTGCGAGATTGATCGTCGAAATTTTGTGTACCCATAAGGATAGGAGCGATCATGACAAGGGCTACAGCCAAAGGTGCTGAGGCATTACCAATACGGTCGCGTAAAATTTTAAACAGAGCTAGCGCAGCCATTCCTATCCAGATACAATAGGTGAAAATCGATCCAGCCAAAACATAATCCCGTTCTCTGGGTTCGTTAGGAGGCTGATTGGAATATACAATAATTCCAATACCAGTTATAATGAATAATGCCAGTAAGCCAAAAGCATCATTAGGCCGATTTCTGAAATGAAAAAATATTCCTAATAAGCCAAATAAGAATGGCAGAAGGTAATATTTGTTACGAGCTTTATCATTTTTGATGGTATCGGGAAGGTCATTTTGGTTGTATAACATTTTATTGTCCAAAAATTTGATACCGGACATCCAATGTCCACTTTTGGGATCCCATGGATAAAATCCTTGCTCGGCATTCTGTCTTCCAGCGAAGTTCCACATAAAATATCGCCAATACATCCACTTGATCTGATAATTGAAAAAGAAACTCAAATTATCACCTTGAGAAGGTGGTCCTTTGTGTCCCATCCAAAGTTCATAAAGTTGCTTTCTTGCCGGATCAGCATGGCTCATTCGAGGAAAGAACATTTCATCTTTGGGGTCAAAAACATAAGAATTCTTTTTATCCACTATTTCGTAACGATCTCCTACCTGGCCATATCGATCTTCTGATTCAGTACTTGCTACCCTGGCATCATATGATGGGCCTTTTAATAAAGGACGTTCTCCATACTGTTCCCGGTTGAGATATGGGATCAATCGCATAGGATCACTCGGAGCATTCATATTGATTGGAGTGTTAGCATTAGCTCTGATAACTACTATCCCAATCGTTGAAAAACTTGCAGTTACCAGAAAAGCACACATTACGGCGGTTTGAACAAGTGCATTGCGGTTTTTATGTGCATAATAAAACCCAAAAGCCAAAATGCCACCTACGATTAATACCAATGGAAAAACGCCTGATTGGAAAGGCATTCCCAAAGTATTTACCATAAATAATTCCATCGAAGACCATAATTTTGGAATGCCCAGGATGATAAAAAATTGTATGAATGCTATAGTTAAAACTCCAATTCCAGCAGCAGCTGCCATTCCCAGCAACGAATGGTTTTTGTATTTTTTAAAATAATAAAACATTGCCAGAGCAGGAAAAGTAAGAATGCTTAAAAGGTGAACTCCAGTAGATAGTCCGGCAGCAAAAACAGAAAATATTAGCCATCGATCAGTCTGAGGTTCATCAGGAAGGATGTACCATTTCATCATCGCCCAAAGCGTGAGAGCAGTAAAAAACGTGGACATAGCATAAACTTCTCCTTCGACAGCGGAAAACCAAATAGAAGTGGCAAAGGCAGTAGCTAATCCCGCTACCGCTCCCGATCCAAGCAGTGCGATACTTTCTGTATTGTCAGGTTGATTTTCCCTTCCCACTAAAGCCAGTTTTCCAAGAATTACAGTTACCCAGCAAACGAGGGTAGCGGTCAAAGCTGAGCAAGTGCTTGACAAAAGATTAACCGCAAAGGCAATATCAGCAGGGTCATCGGAAAATATTTCCGCAACAAATGCAAATAACCTTCCAATAATCAAAAACAACGGCGCCCCAGGAGGGTGAACAACCTGAAGTTTATATGCTCCTGTTATAAATTCTCCACAATCCCACAAACTTCCAGTTCGTTCAGCAGAAAAGAAATAGACAATCATTGCTATTGCAAATACCGTCCAGCCTATTATATTATTGAATTTTCTGAAATTATTCATTGAATGAATTAGGTATAATTTTTATAAAAATCTTTTTCAAAACCAGTCTGAATCCAAACTGCAAATGTAATAAAATATTGCTAAGAATAAGTGATATCAATGTATAGCTCACAGCAAAATATGATAGAGAATCTTGCATTTTACCATGGTAAAAATTCAATGATGGTATTTTCATTTAGCTTCTTGCTTTTTGCTGGGTGAGCCGCCAGTCCATCTGAGCCGATCATTGCAGCAATGTCCCCACTTCCATTATATTCATGAGTTTTTATAAATGTCTTCTCGTTTTTGTTGATTATTTTACAAGGGAAATATTCAGTAAACTTACTCCTTTTCTGATGAGTACCCATCAGTGGAAGGTATAAGGATTGAGGTTTTGGCAAACCCAGTTTTGCATTTAAGTAGGGTTCGATGAATACCCTGAATCCAACCTGGCACGACATCGGATTGCCTGGAAGACCAAATACAACAGTGCCGTTTTCCTTTTTTCCAAACCAAAAAGGTTTTCCGGGTTTGATTTGGATTTTATGGAAAATGGTTTGCACTCCCTGTGAATTCAACACTTCAGGTACAAAGTCAGCATCTCCCATCGACACACCACCCGAAAGGATGAGGATGTCAGATTGAAGTCCTTTCAAAATAGCTTCCCGTAAAAGTGTTTTGTCATCAGGAACCAGTATTTTATGCTCTAATCCGATATTGAATTTTTTTAATAAATTTTGCAATGCAAATGAATTGGAATCCCTGATTTGATGCGGCAGAACTGTTTTGTCCGGAGGAAGTACTTCTGTACCTGTGGAAATGATCGATACTTTTGGAAGCTTTGCAACCTTAACTTCCATTTTGCCTATAACCGCTAAAACGCTGATGATGGCCGCATTACAGAGTTGACCTTTCGTCGCTAGGATTTCCCCGGTTTTCCGGTCTTCCCCTCGTAAAGCGATATTCCTCCATTTTTTAAGATCACCAATTTCTTCAAATGAAACAGTAGTTCCTTGATGTGCTGACAATTCCACTTTAATGATGGCATCCGCCTCAGGAGGAACAGCTGCACCCGTCATGATTTTTAAACAATCCCCTTTGCCCAATTTTTGAGTGGGAACTGCTCCAGCGTGTAATTCTTCAACCACCTTAAATTGACGAAGTCCATGTTCATTCCAATCCGAAATATTCAAGGCATAACCATCCATAGAAGCTCTGTTGAAAGGCGGATAATCTCTGTCGGCTTTGATATCTTCCGCCAAAATACGGTTGTAAGCCTGGTGGATGCTCACCGTTTCGGATTCAATCAGATCAGCTTGTGCTAAAATTAAGTTTAATGCTTCACTTATTGTTTTCATTTTCAAATTCTACTTTAATCCAATGCCTGAAATCTTTGAAAATTATAGCTCAAAATTTATTTTTCCAATTTTTTAATAACCCATAATCTTTAACTCAAAACCGATAACCCAAGTGATTCTCTTTTTTAAAACTTACCTTTGCAAAAAATAAAAGATCATGTTTAAATTTTTGACCATTGGTGTTTTGATTTATTTGCTTTATCGGCTTGTTTTTGCTCAAAAAGCGATCAATGCTCCTGAAAATGACATCAAATTAAATAAGAAAAATGAAGATCCCCAAAACACTGATGATGGGGAATTTGTCGATTATGAAGAAATTGATTAGAAATCCTTTCGAAAAAAAAAGTTAAATGAATATTGGATCATTAATCATCTATAAAAATAACCAACTCATTGCGTTCAATAAACCGGCAACTTTAACAGTTCAAAGTGATAAAACCGGTGATAAAGCTTTGATCGATCTTGCAGAAATTTATTGTAAATCAAAGCTTTCATTAATTCATCGGCTTGACCGGCCTGCCAGCGGGATAGTTATGTTTGCAAAAACAAAGAAATCCGTGCAATCTCTAAATGCACAGTTTCAGGATCGTGAAATTCAAAAAAAATATTTGGCTGTCGTAAAAAATAAGCCTCAAAATATTTCGGGAAAACTTGTTCATTATCTCAGAAAAAGTCAAAAAGATAATCGCAGCACAGCTTTTGACAAAGAAATAGCACATAGCAAGAAAGCAGAATTACACTACAGATTGATAGGAAGTATTGAAAATTATCACCTGCTGGAAATAGATTTGATCACCGGTCGCCACCATCAAATACGTAGTCAATTGTCTGCGATCGGATGCCCCATAAAAGGTGATGTAAAGTATGGTTTTAAAAGAGGAAACAAAGACAGGTCGATTCATTTGCATGCCTGGAAACTAGGATTTAAACATCCTGTTACGAAGGAAAAGGTTGTGATCACGGCCGATTTGCCTGATGAAAACGTGTGGAACGCATTCGGATAATTAGAATTAAAAATCAGCTTTTGACGGTTTTTTTAAAAAGATATTCAAAATAAATGACAAAAGATAAATTAAAACGAACGGATGTTAACGAACTTGGAGAGTTTGGGTTGATTGATCATCTGACAGAAAAACACCAATTGATAAATGCCTCTTCCGTGAAAGGAGTGGGAGATGACGCTGCTGTTATTGAAAATAAGGACTTTTTAACGGTGGTTACCACAGACATGCTAGTTGAAGGCATTCATTTCGACCTGATGTACACTCCACTGAAACATTTGGGTTATAAATCTGTGGTGGTCAATCTTTCGGACATTTATGCCATGAATGCTATTCCCAAACAGATTACAGTTTCAATAGCATTTTCTAATCGATTTTCAGTCGAAGCTTTGGAAGAATTGTACGAAGGAATCTACGCCGCCTGTAATTTTTATGGAGTTGATTTGGTTGGCGGAGACACGACTTCTTCACCAAAAGGAATTATTATTAGCGTAACGGCAATTGGGCAAGGGGAAAAAGACAAAATCACTTATCGCAACACTGCAAAAAAAGGCGACTTGTTGTGTGTTACCGGAAACCTGGGAGCGGCATATTTGGGATTACAATTATTAGAAAGGGAAAAACAAATCTATCTGTCAAACCCAGGTGTTAAACCAGACCTTGAGGATCAAAACTACATCGTTGGTCGGCAGCTTAAACCCGAAGCCAGAAAGGATATGATCGAACTTTTTGCAAAACAAGACCTTGTACCCACCTCTATGATTGATATTTCTGATGGTCTCGCTTCGGAGATTTTTCATATTTGCAAACAATCTGGAGTTGGAGCCTTCATAGAGGAAAGCGGTGTCCCGATCCATCCCGATGCACAAATGCTGGCAATCAAATTTAAACTAGACCCTATCACTTGTGCATTGAGCGGAGGAGAGGATTATGAGTTGCTTTTTACTATTGATCCAAAAGATGTTGAGAAAGTAAAATATCTGCCGGACATCTACATCATGGGTGAAATTACGGAAGCTTCTGAAGGAATTAAATTACACACCAAAGGAGGTAATATCCACGATATCAAAGCACAGGGGTGGAAGCATTTTTGAAAATGGAAAGGGAAATGGAGAATGGTAGAAGGAGAAAGGGGAGACGGAGGATGGCGAAGCGAAATCTTCAAACTATAAACCAAGAACTATTTAGATTGTAAACTTCACATATTTGATGGTTTTTTTTGCTTCGAGGTGCATTTTTTCGTAGTAGGTTTTAATAGACAATTCTTCTGTTTTCAGGTCCTTTGAATAAATGTCATCATCGTGATAAATTAGTTTACATTGATTGTCTTCATGGATTGTTTCAAGGGTAAATTTATAAAGGCTATCTGCATCTGTTTTCAAGTTGACAGTTCCAGTTGGAGCTAGTATTTTTCGATATTGATTGATAAAAAAAGCTGAAGTCAGTCGTCGATTGGCTTTGCCTTTTCTGACGAAAGGATCCGGGAAAGTGATCCAAATTTCACTCACTTCATTTTCTCCAAAAAATAAAGCAATTTGCTCGATGCGAGTTCTCAAAAAAGCTGCATTTTCCAGCTTGGATTCCAAAGCAATGGATGCTCCCTTCCATATTCTCGCTCCTTTCACATCAACGCCAATAAAGTTGCGATTGGGAAATCGCTTAGCCAATCCTAAAGTATATTCACCACGCCCGCAGGCCAGTTCGAGTGTAATTGGATTATCATTTTTAAAATGATTTTTTGCCCATAAACCTTTCATCTCAACAGGTTCTCCATCACGTCCAACCAGACCCGGATCTTTAGGATCGTAGTTTTCATAAACGTTAGGAAAACTTAATATCTCAGCAAATTTTTGGAGTTTATTTCTGCGACTCATTTCGTATGTTTGAAATTATTTTTTGATTAAAATATCATCCAGCTTTTGGTGATATTGTTCAAACTCATTTAGGTTTTTATGGCCACCTCCTTCAACGATAAAAAATTGGTCTGTGGGTTTTAAATGTTTTTCCAATTCTTTTGCACAATCCAGCGGAACTATATAATCTTTCGTTCCATGAAATATAAAAACAGGGCATTCAACCTGCTGGATATATTGATCATTCGGGAAATTATACTTAGGCTGAAAAGGCTGAATCAGAAAAGGAAATTTTGCTTTTTCAACACATTTAATATTGTCAAACGGCGTTTCTAAAATAAGCATTTTTGCTCTATTATTTGCGGCGAGATATGTAGCGGGACCTGAACCAAGGGAGCGGCCATAAATGACGATTTGATCCTGGCTTATTTTATTTGCAAGCCATTGAAAAGCGGCTGCTGCATCTTCATAAATATTTTTTTCGGTGGTATTGCCATCACTTTTCCCATAACCTCTGTAATCAATCATGAGGACATCGTAGCCTCTAGAAGTAAAGTCAGCAGCATATTTTCCCCAGCGAGCTAAATTGTCAGCATTTCCGTGTAAATACAAAATAGCGCCATTTTTCACCTTTTTCGTTTCAAATAATAAGGCATTCACTTTTTCATTTTTTACAGGAATATAAAATTCTTCAAAAGGTTCATCAAAGTTAAAATTATGCGATGCATGCAACTTGTCCGGTTGGAAAACGATCTGTTTTTGAAAAGCATGAAAAAGCAAATTCGTAATGAGAAATACCCCAAACAAAATCAAAGAAAATCGAGTGATGCCTTTTCGTATTTTCAAAATTTAAAAACCTATTTTTAGATGTGATAAAGTTTTGTGAAATTGTTGTTCAATCAGTTGATTATTCAAATGCAAAGAAAAGCATTCCCTTACGAAATTAAAAAAGGAACGATTGAAACCGTGGTTCAGCTTTCTAAAATGATTCCTGAGTTTTCAGCTCCTCATGGAGCAAAGGAATATGAAAAGAGATTGAAAAGTGTGCCACATCTGATACTGATTGCCTTTGATAATTCAAATCCGATTGGATTTAAAGTGGGTTATGAACGCGACGGATATTTTTATAGCTGGATGGGAGGAGTATTGCCAGCATACAGAAAAATGGGAGTTGCGCAGCAATTGGCAAATAAACAAGAAACCTGGGCAAAGCAGCACAACTATCCACACATAACGTTTAAGACAAGAAACCATCATCGGGCAATGTTGATGTTTGCCTTGAAAAACGGATTTCAAATAATTGGCTTTAAAAAAAGATCAAATATTTCAGAAAATCGAATACTTTTGCGCAAATTCCTCGGAGAAAAGTAGTATTCAAAAGCTGTTTTACTACGGTGAATTTCGAAATAATATGACCTTTAACTTAAACCAATCATTAGATTGGCAAAATCATTAAAATAGTATTTTTACTAATAAATTACTTCTAAAAAATCTTTTATGAATCGTTTTTTTGCATGCTTAGTTTTTTTATTTGCCTTTACCCAAATAGTAGTTGCTCAGGAAATGGGATATGGAATCAGAGTTGGCCTTAATTTTAATAAGCTTAATGGTCCATCTGAAACGGATGCTGATGGGAATACTTTGGAAATGCTTGATTTTAATACAGGGTTTCATGTGGGCGGAATAGTCATTTTTAAATTCACGGATCTCGTTGGGATGAAAACGGGGCTCTTTTTCTCGCAAAGGGGCATGAAATATAAATATGAAGGACCATCATTTCAGTTTTTCACTAATGAATTGAATGGCAGTTTTGTGAAATCAGAAGGCAATAGAAAATATCGATTGACCGTGTCCAATTCTTATATCGAAGTTCCAATAACAGCATATTATAAAATTGGAGAACGATTTGAAATAAGTGGTGGCTTTTTATTGGGAATCCTGGCGGGGTCAACCGCAATTGGTGAGTTTGATTTTAAAGGATCATTGCCAGAGTTCCCTGAGCTTGATTTTGTGCAGGATCTCGATTTTAATTATCGTAAAGACAAGACAGCTTCTCCCGAAGATATTACGGATAATACTGAAGTGATCAAATTTTTGTCAACAAACAAAATTATTCGTTTTCCAAAAACCGTTGGAGCTTATTATATGGATTTTCCTGAAAAGGATGGAAATTTTTTCAACACATTTGATTTTGGATTAACTGCCGGATTGTCCTTTTATATTAATGGCGGGTTGTTTGTCATGTTTTCCGGCAACTATGGATTGATTGATGCGACTAATAATTTTTATGATATTTCGAGATACGAGTCAGACGGATTGAATTATGTCAAACGCAATGACAATGATTACAATGTATCCTTCCAGGGATCGATTGGGTTTAGTTTTTAAAATGATAACTTAAATTGGAAAATTTAAATTCAAAACCCACTGATTATCAGGCAATCAGCGGGTTTTGAATTTAATAATCATCGATTAATGTCCACGCATCAGGTATTTTTTGCCACCAATATTTATTGAACTGATCGTTCTTTTTTTTGTTAAAAAAATGGAGATATCTTCGCCTTTTTTAACTCCTGCAAGGACAAATTCGAAAGGCTCAAGATTAGGTTCTGTCGTTCGTCTTTGGTATTCTGTAAATTTCTTTTTTACTGGAATTTCCCAAGTTTTATCTTCAGTAGTTCCATCATCATAAGCCAATAAGGATCTGACTTTTACAAAATATTCTTTGACGATTTTTACTTTGACCGTTTCTAATTGTTCTTCAATAGGTAAAGTGTCATTTTCAACAACTTCAATCGGAGGTATTGCTCCAGGATCAGCTTCAATCGCTATTCCTTCAACATTTTCAAGAACAGTTTCTTCAACTTCCCCTTTTTTGTTTTTGCGGTCTTTCTTCTTTTTCTTTTTTTCAATAACGGTAATCTTTTCAACAAATTCAATGCTGGTACTGTCGCCCATTTGAAGCCGCTCCTGAATGCCTCTTTGGTCCTGATGAATACGCAAAAACGGGTAAAACTTTTCCCCCCAAAGGCTGTCAGGGTTGGTTACTTTAAAGTCGTATTTATAGGTGAAAAATGCTTTTTCATTCTCCCACAATTTGTCAGGCATTTGCGCTTGAAAAAATACGATCTCTTTTTCTTTATTGGATCGTTTAAAAACGAGTGCTTCAACCTGCGCATATTTGGTAAGTACCACTTTCAAATGTCCTTGCAGGGTTGGATCTCTTGCGTTCATCAACAATAGCTTGTAACCATACTCTGTGGGATTGATGTTATTGACGCTATAAACCCCTTTTATTCCTTCACCATCCACATAGAGATTGTTGCGGGAAATACCAAAGGAATAAGATCCGGGGCTTAATTTTTTTTCCTCTTCGTCCTGGTATTGAATAAAGGCTGGCCGGAAATCATAGCCGATCAAATCCTCCGGGCCATAAAATTTTCGATCTGTGATGTAAGTGAAATTGTCTTGTGCTTTTGCAAGAAATGAACACAGCAAAACGATAATTAAACATCTAAATTTCATTGTTTCGGATATTTTCATTTGTTAAAAGCTGGAATGCGATAATTATTCCATTTTTTGATGAACAATATCCAAAATTTCTTTTTCAGTAGTATCTGCCAGTGTAATCATTTTTTGAGCTTCTTTTAAAACCTGCTCTACAAATATTTTATCCTCCAAATCGCCGCTGTTGATTTTTACGTTTAAAAAAGCACCATGAATCGCAGCCCGTGCACAGAGCCCACCGACAGCAGCATCGGAAACAGAGTTTGGATTACCAATTTCAGCCATAGCTTTTATTATCTCAAAAGATTCCAGCGAAGATTTCATGACTTCTAAAGGTACTTCAATGGCATACTTTGTGGCTGCCTGGATAGCTGCTTTGCGATCTGCTTTTTCTGCATCAGTCCCTTTTGGTAGTCTGAATGCATCGATGATAGCATTGAACGATTTGGTGTCTTCATCAACAAGGTGCAAAAGCCGGTCTTTGATCTTTTGCCCTCGATCTGCCCATTCTGAGAATTCTTCCCAGCGATCATCCCAGCCCCTTTTATGCGCCGACAAATTGGCGACCATTGTAGCAAGCGAAACGCCAAGCGCTCCAACATAAGCTGAAATAGAACCTCCTCCGGGAGCTATACTTTCTGATGCAGTTTCATTAGAAAACTCTCGTAAATTCAATTGCAGCAAAGGCGCCGTGCTATCATCTTCGAGTTGGTATTCGATTATTTTTTTCTTTGGATCAAAAAGGCCAAGCTCATCAAGTCCGAGTGACTTCACAGCAATTTTTATAATTTCTTCATCAGCAACACCGGTTGATCGGTTTTGCTTTTTCAAAAAATATTTTCCGGCATCTATCATTACTTTGAGTGGTACCAATCCGACGAGTTCAGAACCAGTCACCCGCATTCCTCTTCGTATTGCACTTTTGTTGCATTCTTCAAAAGCGATGTGCAGCGGTGTGATGCTGATATTTGTCAAATTCATGGATATCTGTGCAATGCCATACTCCTCAATGAACCAGCCAATGCCTTTCACAGCTTTGCAGGCTCCGGGGATGCGTAATGCTTCCCCGTTTTCATCTCTCAGCACCTTACCGGTAATTGGATTTCCCTCGCGTTTTACACGCCCCTGCTCGCGCACGTCAAAAGCGATGGAATTGGCTCGTCGGACAGATGTCGTGTTCAGATTAACATTATAAGCGATCAAAAAATCACGAGCTCCAATAGCCGTTGCGCCAGCTTTTGGATTGAATTTGGCGGGGCCATAATCCGGCTTCCATTCTGGTTTTTTGAGTTTTTCGGGAAGTGCTTCATATTCCCCTGCCCTGACGGTGGCCAGGTTTTTCCATTCCGGTTTGGTCGCAGCAGATTCGTACATGAAGAACGGAATATCGAGTTTTTCTCCGGCCATTTCCCCAAGTTGGTGCGCATATTCTGCAACTTCATTCATTGTAATATTTGCTATCGGGATAAGCGGACAAACATCGGTTGCTCCCATACGGGGATGCTCTCCACTATGTTTGCTCATGTCGATCACTTCGCTCGCTTTTTTTATTGCCAAAAAAGCAGCTTCAATCACAGGTTGAGGCTCACCGACAAAAGTAACCACCGTTCGGTTCGTTGCCTTTCCGGGATCAACATCGAGTAGTTTGACTCCTTCAACACTTTCGATTTCATCAGTGATCTGTTTGATGATACTCATATCACGCCCTTCACTAAAATTTGGGACGCATTCGATTATTTGTTTTGACATATTTTATGTTTGATTTAAATGAGGGGTGAAATTAGATGTTTTATAGGAATCATTAAAATATTCGTTCATCCAGTTTATATTGAATTTAAATACTGTTTTTTAGTTTTTGGGATTGAAAGGCATTCATCGCAAGAGTATTTTTAGTGGATTATATGACCTAATTCATTGCTTATGAGACTTATACGAGAGCTTCTTTTGCTTACCTGCCTATTGTTAGGTTTAATTTTAGCACTTATTATCAATGTTGCTTTTTCCTTTCGGGAATTAAAAACGAAACCTCCCGAACAAAAAGAAATTGTAATTAGAAAGTCACTTAGACAAATTCAAAATCAATGGGGCAAACAACTTTTCAAAGACAATTGTGCTGGTTGCCATAACAGGAATATGCACGATAATTCGATGGGACCAGCTTTGGGTGGAGTGCGAGAAAGATGGAAAAATAACGACACAGACATTTATGATTTCATCCGAAATTCGCAGGCGGTTATTCAGGGTGGAGATGAATACGCCAAAAAATTATTTGAAAAATGGGAAATTGAGCTGCCTCCCTTTTCTAACCTTAATGATGAGGAAATCGAAGCTGTCTTGGATTATATTGACGAACAGTATGATCGCTTGAAGAAATATTAACATTTAGATACATCTTTCCCTAAAATAGTTCGTTAAAGAACTTAGCCACACGCTGCTAAGGAGATTTTCCTATTTTTGCGAAAAATTGAAAAAATTGTTCTTCATGAAGAAATGTGTGATTATTACGCTGTTATTTTTTGTTGTAATTTCCGGTTTTGCTCAAAAAGGTAAAGTACGGGTCCATGAATTAGATCAAATCCGTGGGTTGTATTTCCAGCGAAATACGGTTGATCCTTTTACTGGAGTAGCCTTTGATGAGCATGCCAACGGGAAAAAGAAATTGCATATTCCTATCAAAGACGGGAAAGTAGATGGCACCACTAGGGAATGGAATATGAATGGAGACAAGGTCTATGAAGCGACTTTTGAAAATGGTGTACAAGTTGGGAAAGAGACACAATGGTATGCCACGGGTGATAAAAAAGTTGAACTGAATTATGTCAATGGTCAACCTGACGGGAATTGTACTGAATGGCATAAAAACGGGCAGAAAAAATCTGAAGGCCTTTTTAAAAATGGCAAAGAGGAAGGAGAACACAATTGGTGGTATTCTGATGGGCAGCTCGATCAGCAGGCATTTTACAAAAAAGGTCTTTCTGACGGCGTTATCAAAAATTGGTACCAGAGCGGTCAGATAAAATTGGAAAGTCATTATGCAGAAGGCAAAAAAAATGGCCCAACCATCAAATGGCACCAAAACGGCCAAAAAAAATCTGAAGAAAGTTTTAAATTCGGCAAGCCGGATGGCGAAGCTCAATTTTGGTCAAAGGACGGGATTATCCAGGGCAAACAAATTTATGAAAATGGAAAACTTATCAAAGACTTGAATTATCGCAGTGGCAATATAAATATAGGCAATGGATACTTGCAGGTTTTCAATGAAGCCAATAGTTTTTTTACAGTCCCGGTCACCGGGAATAATGTCAGGCCTACTGAACGACAAGACATTATTACCTATGTGGTTGACGGCATGCTACTTCAAATATTTAATGTTTCGACTGAAAATTTTAATGACTCAACCAACAATTACGATGACGAAGTTGAACTGTTAAATGCTTACAAAGCATACGAAACAGCCTTGGTAAGTGCTACAGAGCCGGGATTTGAATATGAATTTAAGGAGGAATACCTGACACTCGAAAATGGTAAAAAATTTTTGCATTGGTATTTCAAATCTCCAAGCAGTTTGAGCAAAGAGCAGAAAGCACGGACTGTCCAGGAGGAACATTATTTTTCAATCGTCTGTAATCAGCAAATTTTAAGTTTGTATAGCGCTGTGACTAATTCCGATGACCCGGTCAAAGTAAAAAAGATGCTTTTGAGCACTGCCAATGGAGTAAAAAATTATGACGATCGCATTGATCTGAATCAGTTGGCTGTTGAAATTATTAACAAATAAAGAAAACTAATCTGAGCATTTCCCGTTTCAATAAAAAAATGCCTTAAGTGTTGTGCATTCCGAAAAACAACACTTCCCACGACGAAAACCCATAAGAAGAAAAAAGTACGCTGCTAAATTTAGTTTGGAAGTTGTTTGAGATAGTTGTTCAATTATTAAAGCTTTGATTATTAATAATTTACATCTTGTTGAGCCATTTTAAATTAGATTGAACTACTTCATACTAAAGCTGATCAAACGCTAAGTTGTAAAGGATTGCTCTAAAAGTCCGGAACCTGGTAGATTATTTTTTTGATGTTTTTTAAATTTCCGGTAAGGAAAAAACAGTATTTTCAAATTCAGGCGTATGAAAAAATTGTTTGTTTTTTTGTCCATTTTTGGAATCCCTGCTCTTATTTATTCGCAGAAAATTCTGGTTTCAGAAACAATGCAGATAAAAGGAGCAGACGGATATGAAATCATCGGTAAACTAAAAGACCGTTATTTATTATACAAGTCATCTTTTGATGGTAAAGATGAAATAAAAGGCTATGATGAAAAACTAAAATTGAGATGGACTAAAGAGCTCGAATATGATCATAAGAGAGCCCAATTGGTTAATATCAGCGCAAATAAAAACGATTTTACGGTCATTTATAAATATCAGGCAAAAGGTAAAAACACGCTTAAGGCGCATAAATATGATCCCGGCGCCAATCTGATTGACTCGATTACAATCTATTCTTATAAAGTCAATTTTTTTGAAACCGAGCTTGAAATCGTTCAATCTGAAGACAAATCAAAATTGTTAATTTGTTATATCGAAAACCAAAAACAGGTGAAAGCCATTTCTTTTGATGCAGAAAATATGAGCGTTTTGTGGAGTTGTGCTTTTACGCCTGAAGGGTTAGCTTTTCAAAGGGACTTTGCTCAGGTTCTGGTCTCTGACAAAGGTGAAATGTATTTTATACTCGGAAGAGACAATCGCAAACACAAACGAGAAGAACACAGCTACGACATCTATGTTGGGAATGAAGAATCAGCTAGAAAAAAGATCAATTACTTCAGTTTGCCGATGATGGAAAAGCTGACTTTTGACATCACTTTTACTTATGATAATTTAAATAATAAATTAATTGCAGGAGGACTTTATTCTGAAAAAACCAAGACAAAATCTCATGGATATTTTTATCTAAATATTAGCCCCACAAATCCGGAAAAGTTTACACTGACTTTTGAGCCTTTTGATGACGAATTTGTATCTACTTTTTTAAAAAAGAAAGTTGAAGCCAGTAGAGGTCTGAATGAGGCTGTCGTTCAGGAAATTATATTGAGAAGAGATGGCGGTATTTTGATGGTAGGAGAGCAGGCTGTACAAAGCGAAAGACAAACCGTAGGTGCCGGAAGCCTTGGCGGAGGTCTTGGCCATATTTATTATGATTATTATTACGATGATTTGTTTGTAATTTCTATCCATCCTGATGGCAAAACACATTGGAAAACGATTTTGCATAAAAAACAATATTCCTACGATGATGAAGCTGCTTATTCGTCCTATTTTCTATTGAAAACTCCCAAAAGCCTTAAGTTTATCTTTAATGATGAGGTGAAATATGAAAACACGGTGAGCGAATATGTGCTCAAAGGCGATGGCTCCTTTGACAGGAACAGTATTCTGAATACTAAAAATAAAAAAATGCGACTTTTGTTTCGAAAAGGATTGCAGGTTGCTTCCAATGAATATATTGTCCCAAATGAATTTCGCAATAAGCTGAGCTTAGTGAGTATTAAAAACTAAGATTGTTCAATTCCTATGTTTTGAGTGGTATTGAGTAGGTGTATAGCCGGTGATTATTTTAAATTGGCGGTTAAAGTTTGAAATATTGTTAAATCCAACCTGGTAACAAATCTCCGATACTGAATATTCTGTTTCGATCAATTGCTTGCAAGCTGTTGAAATTCTGATCTCATTGAGAAAACGAGAAAAAGTGCTTCGCGTTCTGAGTTTGAAATAACGACAGAAAGCTGAAACGCTCAGATTGGCAATTTCGGCAGCTTCTTCCAGTTTTATTGGTCGGTGATAATTATCCATTACAAACTGGAAAATTTGACTGATCTTTTCGTTTTGTAATTCATGACTTTCTGCTGAAAAGCTTATCCGTGAAAGTTTTTCTTTTTGTTTGTGATTTGCCAGATCCTGCAAGATGGAAAACAAGGTCAGCAGTCGATCAAAACCTTTTTGTGATGCAATTTGCAAGACTTTTTGTTTTATGCCGTGATTTTCATTTCCCAAAACGCGCAAGCCTTTTTGAGCTTTTCTGAGAAAGTCATTTATTTTGGATAATTCAGGAAGCTGAAAAAAAGTATCTCCAAAAGCTTTTTCGCTAAAGTAAATTGAAATAGATTTGGCTTTTAAATTTTTGTTTTCATAAAATAACCTGTCATTTTTTAAGGCATGTGGAATGTTGGGGCCAATGATGAAAAGATCGCCGGGTCGAAAAGTTGAAATGCTGTCACCTACAAAAAGTGTCCCATGGCTTTGTTGAATCAAAGTGATTTGCAATTCCGGATGCAAGTGAAGCCGATCATAAAAATGGGGACCTTCATCGATCTGTACACTGAATGAGGATTCACCAGTTTTTGGTATTTTAAATGATAAAGCTTTCATTTTATATTATTCTGTCGAAAAATTTATTAAAAATACATTTTTACAGTAAAATAGTATTGATTAAGGCTAAAATTTTGAAAGCCTGGAAATAGAAGTGTTATTAAATTTGCAGCAACATTTTTTAAATTAAAAGTTTAATTATGCAAGTTAACTGGAATGGCGTTTACCCTGCGGTGACCACAAAATTTACAAAGGACTTTCAACTCGATATTCCTGCTTACAATAAAAATATAGACTTCCAGATCGAATCCGGCGTTGATGGGATCATCATTGGCGGGAGTCTTGGTGAAGCAAGTACACTGACCAATGATGAAAGAATGACCTTGCTCAAAGAAACTATCGAAACAAGCGCTGGGAGAGTTCCAACATTGGTCAATGTTGCGGAGAGATCCACAACAGATGCAGTGACTTTAGCTCAAATGGCCGAACGAAATGGTGCTGATGGATTGATGTTGCTTCCTCCGATGCAGTACAAAGCCGATGAGCATGAAACGACAGTTTATTTTAAAACTGTGGCTGAAAATACTTCTTTACCGATCATGCTTTATAACAATCCGGTTGACTATAAAATCGCAGTGACGATTCCTATGCTTGATGCTTTGGCACAGGTTGAGAATATTCAGGCGATCAAAGAATCTTCGAGAGACATTACCAATGTGACTCGGCAGAAAAACGCATTTGGCGATCGTTATAAAATTTTGTGTGGAGTGGATACCATTGCCCTGGAATGCCTTGCAGCCGGAGCAGATGGTTGGGTGGCTGGCCTAGTCAATGCATTTCCAAGAGAGACCGTTGTGATCTTTGAATTGGTGAAAGCAGGACAGATTGAAGAAGCCTTGAAAATTTATCGATGGTTTATGCCTTTGCTGGAGCTGGATATTCATCCGAAATTGGTTCAATACATTAAATTAGCAGAAGTAGCAGCCGGAATCGGGACAGAGCCTGTTCGCCCTCCAAGGCTTGCTTTGGAAGGAGAAGAACGAAAGAAAATTATTGAAATCATCGACTTAGGGTTAAAGAATCGACCAGATTT
This sequence comes from Saprospiraceae bacterium, assembly GCA_028277915.1. Taxonomy (GTDB): domain Bacteria; phylum Bacteroidota; class Bacteroidia; order Chitinophagales; family Saprospiraceae; genus JAHDHW01. The sequence continues at coordinate 1,975 of JANQFJ010000349.1, read as the reverse complement.
GTCGAAATATGAAAAATTGGTAATTGGTTAAAGTCTATAGAGGTAAGGAGGGCAGTAAAAAGTAGGTAAAAGATGTGCTGATGCTTTGCTAGCAACTGACTTCTGACCACCGGCAACTTAAAAGGCGGATGTGAAGATTGAATTTAACCACCTAGCCCATAACTACTTAACTACAAACCACGAACTACAAACCACGAACTTTAATCACAAAAAAGCAAACCGCATGAAGAAAATGGACGGGAGAAATTTAATCGGATATCAATACTCTGCTATGGCTGATGACATATTGGAAGTCTTGAGTCCTGTTTTGAAAGAAACTTTAGAAGGACAATTCCACATTGCAACAGTTGAAGAAACTGACAAGGCAATGCAAATGGCAACGGAGGCTTTTGAGATTTTTAAAAAAACAACGGGAGCTCAGCGCGCCAGTTTTTTGAATGCCATTGCTGATGAAATAATGAATCTAGGTGATATTCTAATAAGTAGAGCGGTGGAAGAATCGGGCTTGCCGGAAGGTCGTATAATTGGAGAACGCGGAAGAACCGTAAACCAATTGCGTCTTTTTGCAAAAGTTGCTGAAGAAGGTTCCTGGGTTGATGCAGCTATTGATTTGGCCCAACCAAATCGGGAACCCATTCCGAAACCAGACATCCGGCGGATGTTAGTTCCGATTGGTCCGGTGGTGGTTTTTACAGCTAGCAATTTCCCTTTGGCATTTTCAACAGCAGGAGGAGATACTGCATCAGCTTTTGCAGCAGGAAATCCTGTCATTGTAAAGGCACATGAATCCCATCTAGGAACCAACGCTTATGTTGCTTTTGCCATTCAGCAGGCTGCTTTAAAGACTGGAATGCCGAATGGCATTTTTTCATCATTAAATGGCACTGGTCCTGGCTTAGGGCAACGTTTGGCAAAGCATCCTTTGACGAAAGCGATTGCATTCACAGGTTCTTTTGGTGCTGGAAAAGCACTGTTCGATGTTGCTGCTCAACGTGAAGAACCTATTCCTGTTTTTGCTGAAATGGGGAGCATAAATCCTGTATTGCTGTGCGAAGATGCGCTTAAAAATAGAGGGACTACCATTGCCAAGCAGTATGCGGGATCGGTGACTTTAGGAGTAGGTCAGTTTTGCACTAACCCGGGATTGTTGATTGGAACAGAAAGTCCTGAACTTGATCATTTTATCAACGAACTTTCCAATCAAATAAAAGATATAGCTCCCTCAGTCATGCTTAATGAAGGGATTTGTATGAATTATGAACGCAATAAAAACCATATTCTAAATTTAGCGGGTGTTCAATTAGAGAGTCAATCCGGTAATTCACCCAAAGAAAATGAAGGGCGACCTGCGGTGGCATCTGTTAGCGGTACTGCATTTTTGCAAGAACCCGCTTTGTGTGAAGAAATTTTTGGACCCTTCGCCTTAGTGGTTAAATGTGAAACGGAAGTGGTTTTAAGTGAAGTGATCGACAAGCTGAAAGGTCAGCTCACCGCTACTATTATGGCTGAAGAGAGCGAAATGGAAAAATATGAGTCATTGATAAACAAATTGCAAACAAGAGTGGGGAGGATACTCTTTAATGGTGTACCGACGGGTGTCGAGGTTTGTCATTCAATGCAACACGGAGGGCCTTTTCCTGCAACAACTGATGCCCGGTTTACATCTGTTGGTACAGCAGCGATCAATAGATTTGCAAGGCCTCTTGCATTTCAAAATTGGCCAAAGGGTTTGCTTCCAGATGAATTGAAAGATGAAAATCCATTGGGTATTTGGCGTACAATTGATGGTGTATTTACAAAATGAAATACCTTTCAGAAAAGGAAATAGTAAAAATACTGGATTATAAAAGTTTGATAAAAACTTTGGATGATGCCTTTGCTGCTGAATATTCGGTTCCGATGAGGCATCATCACAATTTTGCGAATCCGGTATCCGTCTTGGAATCCACCTTGGTTTTGATGCCTGCATGGGACA
>JANQFJ010000304.1 GCA_028277915.1 Saprospiraceae bacterium | reverse complement strand
ATCAAGTAAGCTACTGAGTGGATGCGCCTTTTTTCATCTACAGCAAAGAATATTTTTCGGGCTTGATGTTTTTCAAGCACGGCATCATATTTTTCGATGAAGTCATAAGAAAGCGGAAAAGTTTTTTCTTGACGGTCGAAACTCATTTTGCTGACTGCAAAAAATTCTTCAAGGCTCCGATCAAAACTTAGTCTTACCAGTCGTCTGGCTTTTTTCAGCTTATTGTTCCGATAGTCTGCAACGAAATTAGAAAATACTGTTTCAAGATCATCCAAACCTTCAATGATGTAGGAATAGTTGGTCGTTTGGCTAAAATTTTTCCAATAAAAAGGAAGCCAGTCTTTCAGATCATAATAGCAGTTTTGATTGAAAAAGCTAAAATCAGGCAATTGTTCAATGAGGTTTTTTAAGATAAGTTTTTCATGCTTGGTATTTCTATATGCGGGAATAAAGTATGGTCCCATAAATTTACAAAGTTCAGGCATGGTGATGTAGGAGAATGCTCCTTTGTATTTTATATAATATGGCAAAGCAGCCACCACTTGCCCACCTTTTTCTGAAAGGGTAACCTCCCAATTTGTTTTACCACAAACCACATCCAGATACCAGGGTTGATAAAAGATAGGTAATTCTTTTTGAGAATTGCAGAATTGTTGGTATCGCTCTTTGGTATTCATTTTAAGTGAAAGCGCAGTCCCCGTCGCCATCTTGTAGAGTAGCGGGTTGGTTTTGGTTTGTCCAATCAAAGGATTTTGCAATTAAATAATGTCGTTTAAACGGGCGGATTATGAAAAAAGGAGATTTATTTTTTAGAAAACTATTATTCAAAGGTTTATTATAAATCGTGAGGGTACTGCAATTATTGTCCAGCATATAACTCTTGAGAACCTCTGCAATGGTATCCGTGTATTCTTTTTCAAAATAAGCATAAGGTAATTTCAAAGCATCTCCGCGTTGAGCCAAAATGACGAAACCAGCTATTTTTTCTTTATAATAAATCTTTAAAGGTACAAATCTGAAGCGCTTTTCATACACTGAAAAATGGTACCTGCGAGCATCTTTTTCTGCTTCTGAAGTATTATTCAGCCACGGATTTTTCAATAGCCAGTTGAGGTCAATTTTTGTTCTTCTAAACAATTCTTCCTTTTGGAATTGTTTAATCCATTTCCAGATGGCTTCATCAACTTCACGGATCTCTTCAACACGAATATCCAGTTCCCTTTTTTTATAAAAAAATAATCGCATAGCATTGAAAAGATTGAATGTTGCATCAACTATTTTCAACAAAAAGCGAACTTTTAAATAACGTGGATCTTTTTTGGGCAACAACACCGCAAGGTTTAAACGCAAATAAGCTCGGATACCGTGATTGATCGTCAGATCATCAAAAAAATTTGATTTATCATACAACCTTTTTGCAGGCGCGGTAAATTCAGTAACGACTAAACGATTGTTCCAAACTTCAAACGCTTTGTTCAACAATTTGGTGGCTATACCTTTGCCACGGGCATCGGGGCTCACCCAAAGGCAGCTCATCCAGCCTACATGCCTGGCTTGATCCCGCAGATAGATCGTGTCTGGCAACAAACCAATATAACCCATCAGTTGATCATTTTCTTTTAACAGGATGAGTGCAACATCCTCTGCCTCGGCACGAGGATTTTTTGACTGTGCCAAGCCGCGTTGATGTGAGATCGGGATAATGTTGCTGTTTTGAAATTCCGCTGAATTCAAATAATCTGGCAATTCCCTGATCGTAATACATTGACTTTTCATATCCTGTGGATCGTGTTTTTACCTATGATTGATTTAAGAAAAAAGTAAATATAGGCACTTGTGAGCAATTGAAAGGCTGGCCGGTCAGTACCTTCCATGGCAAAGCGCTGGAGGTGAGTGGGGAATTGCTCCTTTTTTATGCCAGCGCATCCAAAGGTTAGTTGAACCAATTTTTTGTTTTCAATGGTTTGAAAAAGGGATGAGCCAACTTTATAATCTGTAAAAGGAAAAGAAAAAACTTTATAAGGTACTTTAAAATTATGCTGTATAAACTGTGTGCTTTCCTGAATTTGCATGACCTGGTTTTGCATATCCAGTTGGTTAAAAAGTGGATGGTCAATGCTGTGAGCACCTATTGTAAAGCCTTTTCGCAAAAGCTGGTTGATTTGTCCGGAAGTCAAATAAGGTTGCTGTTGATTTAGAAAATCCTGAAAACTGAATTCCAGTACTTCTGCCAGCTTATCCAAAATATTTTTGTTGAGATAATTGATGTTCAGCAATTGAACTTTGAGTGTTTTTCCTTCGATCTGGTGATTTTTCAGGATTTCGTGAAATTGATTTTTAATAACAGCAGAATAAACTTTTTTGTCGAGTTGTTCGATCAACAAACTTGCTTTGTACCTAAAAAACAAATCCTTATTGTCCACGAATGCGCTGTTGATAAAAATAGTAGCGGGGATTCCTTTGCTCTCCAAAATCGGAGCAACAATTTCAAAGACTTCTTTAAGACCATCGTCAAATGAAAGGAAAAAGGAATTTTTCGGCAGACTTGATTTTTGTTGAATATGATCGAGTAGTTGATTTAAACTTATAGCCTGATAATGTTTTAACAAGAAGTCCAGATCATTTTCAAATTGAGACTTGCTGCGTAAACGGTACAAGTGATGAATATGGGGTAATGAGTTTTTGCCCTGAATCGCATGATAAAAAGGAAGAAAAATTCGTTGGCCACTAAATTTTATCAATGGATTAAGAGGAAATAATTGTGTGAAAAATTTGGGAAAAACAAATCGCATAGTACTCCTATAATTTTTGAGCGATAATCAACCCGTCCCTGATAGGAAGTAAAATGTTTTCAACGCGCTCATCTGCATGGATTTTTTTATTGAAGGCATCCAAAAGAGATGCATCTTTCCGTTGCTTTTTCTCCATAACTTTTCCGCTCCAAAGCACATTGTCAGCGATAATCAATCCGCCCGGTTTGACCATGTCAAAAACCAGGTCATAATAAAAAGCGTAATCATTTTTCCCTGCATCGATGAAAACGATATCGTAATTCAGTTTGAGTTTTGGAACAATCTCTTTGGCGTTGCCAATGTGTAATTTTATTTTTTCAGTTAATCCCGTTTTTTCAAAATATTTCAAAATGATGTCCTCAAGTTCTTCATTGACTTCGATCGTGTGTAAAATGCCGTTGTTTTTTAAACCAGCCGCCAAACAAATGGCTGAATAACCAGTGAAAGTGCCAATTTCCAGTATGGTTTCAGGTTGTTTCATTTTTGAAATAAAACGCAGGAACTGGCCTTGCAAATGGCCTGAGGACATCTGTGGAGCAAGCGTTTTTAGATAGGTTTCCCGCTCCAGATCATAGAGGTCAGGAGGCTCCAGCGTAGTATGGGCAATGCAATAATCCAGCAATTGTAAAGCGTCGCGATCCATTAAAGTTTATTATAAATTCCTAAAAATAGAAGGAAAACTTTATAATTTACTTTTCAAAATAGTTTTTAATGACTGGATAAAACAAAACCGAAAGCAAAATCAGAGCACTGCCTAAATAAAATCCTATCCCAAGTTCTTTATTTTCCTGAAGAATGATGACTGCGAGGACAATTCCATATACAGGTTCGAGGTTCAGCGTGAGATTTGCCGCAAAAGCGGTGACATATTTCAGTGCCTTTAAAGAGATCACATATGCAAACGTGGTACATAATAACGCCAGGATCAGCAGGTATATCCAGTCAGTCAAAATAGGAAAGAAGTGAATGTCTGGTGTATTTAAAAAGTAAAACGGGAGGATCAGGCTGATAAATAACCAACCGCTTCCCAGTTCTAAAAAAGTAATGCTGTAAGGGTCCGCATCATTGATGTATTTTTTGTTGAAAATGGCAAAAAGCGAGGCAAGAAAGGCCGAAGCTAATCCTATCCAAATACCTAATATCATCGAAAAATCTACATTATTGACCACCAAAATCATCCCCGGAATGACTGCAATTGCCAGACTCAGTTCATACCATCTAAAAGATCTTTTGGTGATGATTGGCTCTAAAATAGAAGTAAAAAACGAGGTCGTTGCATAGGTGACCAAACCGATTGAAGCATTTGAGAATTTTATTGCACCAAAAAAGCAAATCCAGTGCAAGGCCACCAAAGTACCAATACCCATGTATTGTAAAATGCGCCTTCTGGGGATCGACAAAAGTTTTTTCCCAAAACCAATCAAAAAAAGCAAACTAATACTGGTGATCAGTACTCGCCACCAGACCAGTATTAGCGCAGAAAGAGTGATCAAATCTCCAAGAATGGCTGTAAAACCAAACAAAATCACTGCGATATGTAGCTGAATATATGCCTTTTGTGTGTTAGTCATTAAAAAAATAGCAACTAAAAATTAGCTTAAAAGAACCAAAAATTTGAGTGAATTGCGTAACTTTAGGAGCCCAATAAAAAACAAATATTATTTTCAGTCGTTGATTTAACGCATTTCTTAAACTTAAAACGAATAAACTAACATGGCGATAAAAGTCGGTGATAAAGCACCAAATTTTACATTGATAGCTTCAGATAAATCGAAAGTTTCTCTCGATGATTATAAAGGCAGAAAAGTAGTGTTGTTATTTTTTCCTTTAGCGTTTTCGGGAGTTTGTACAACTGAATTATGTAGTTTGAGAGATGATATTGGCAGTTATGAGGGACTTGATGCCCAGATTTTGGCAATTTCAGTGGATTCTTTTCATGCGCTAAACAAGTTTAAAGAATTGGAGAGATATACTTTTTCACTACTTTCTGACTTTAATAAAACGGTTTCTCGGGCTTATGGAGCGCTGTATGAGGAATTTGCTTTAGGAATGAAAGGCGTGTCTAAACGTTCTGCTTTTGTGATCGATGGAGATGGAATTGTCAAATATGCAGAAGTTTTGGATCATGCTGGTGATATTCCTAATTTTGAAGCAGTAAAGGAAACTTTAAACAGTTTAAATTAGTTATATAATACGTTTAATTTCAATATAAACCCTTGTTATGATGATTTATAATAATAGTTTTGAAGAATTGGAAGAGTTAGCTCTTCTCGAAGAAGAATTGACTGATGTGGGTACAAAATCACAACTGGTAGTGTACAATGACGATCACAATTCTTTTGACTGGGTTATTCAGTGTTTTACTGAGATTTTAAAACACTCCAGCGAGCAAGCTGAGCAACTTTCACTCATCATTCATTTTAAAGGCAAAGCAATTGTAAAAACTGACGCTTTTGATGTTTTGAAACCTTTAAAAGATGCGCTGATCGATAGAGGCCTTTCGGCTGTTATCGAAAAGGAAACTGCAAAATAATTTTTCTTAAAAATACTAATTTTGAATGTGGCGGATTATCTTTGAATAGTTCGTCACATTCTCGTTTTAGCAATGTTTGTTCATTGCTTTTTTTATTAAAATTTGATGTATGCCCGTTTTTTGGCTTTCTGAAGAAGAGTTGAGTTTTCCGAATCCGGAGCTTGCCAATAAAGATGGTATTTTGGCTGTCGGAGGAGATCTTTCCGTAGAAAGGTTAGTGCTGGCCTATCAAAATGGGCTCTTTCCCTGGTACAACCCGGCTGATCCTATCCTTTGGTGGTCTCCCGATCCAAGATTTGTGTTATTTCCTTCAGAATTGAAAATTGCGAAGAGTATGCGAAGTTATTTCAATCAGCGGAAGTTCGAAGTAACTTTTGACCAGGAATTTGAAAAAGTCATCCGAGCCTGTAAGGAGCAAAATCGAAAAGGTCAGTTTGGAGGCACCTGGATCTCAGAGGATATGGTTGAGGCATATTGCAATCTGCATGCTGAAGGTTTTGCACATTCAGTGGAGGTCTGGAAAGATGATGAATTGGTTGGAGGGCTTTATGGCGTTTGTCTTGGTAAAATATTTTTTGGAGAATCTATGTTTTCAAAAATGAATAATGCTTCAAAAGTGGGGTTCATCACCTTAGTGCGGATGCTGGATGTCCATGGATTTCAGTTAATTGACTGCCAGCAGGAAACCCGGCATCTCAAAAGTTTGGGAGGGCGCAATATTAGCAGAAGCGATTTTTTAAAATTAATAACAAAAAATAAAAAGGAAAAAACCATGCGCGGAAACTGGAATGGCATAGTTGATGATCCATTTAATAATGTGTTGAAAACAACAAAATCTTAATATGTGAAAGGAATTGTTTTCTGCAACCTTTTTCAAACTTTTCTGTAATATTGGGTGGACAAGAATTCTTAAAACTGAAATTTGAAAGGAAAATCCCTGGCATGCGATCGACGATTTTTATCATATCATTGTTTATTATTTCGATATCTTTTACTACTTCCAGAGAAAAGAGTTATCCGAAAGATTATTTTCGATCACCGGTCGCCAATACAGTTCGCTTGTCTGGAACTTTCGGCGAATTAAGACCCAATCATCTTCATGCCGGTATCGATATAAAATCTAAGGACGGTGGCGTTGGTCAGCCAATTTTATCTGCAGCAAATGGTTATGTTTCCCGCATAAAAGTACAGTCCGGAGGATATGGAAAAGTTTTGTATATCAATCATCCAAATGGCTACACCACGGTTTACGCACACCTCCAAAAATTTTCAAAAGAGGTTGATGATTTTGTAAAACAAAAGCAATACGAAAAACAATCCTTTGAAATCGAACTTTTTCCAAAGCCTAATCAGTTCTCGTTTGAAAAAGGCGAACAACTTGGGAAAATGGGCGTGACTGGAAGCTCACAGGGCCCGCACCTCCATTTTGAAATTCGAGATACCAAGACAGAAAAACCTGTGAATCCACTGCTTTTTGGAATTGATGTAGTTGACAAACGTCCTCCCATCATCAATGGCTTAAAAGTTTATTTTTTGAATGATAAAAAGGAAACAATTAATTCGAAAATTTACAAACTCAGAAAGATTGGTGGCAAATATCGGGTTTATGGTGATACGTTAAATTTGGGAGCATGGCGAGTTGGTTTTGGCGTGAAAACCTACGATCACATGACTGGAGTGCACAATTGGAATGGCGTTTATTCCATCAATATGTTGCAGGATGATACGCCGGTTTACAATTTTGAAATGGAGACTTTTTCCTTTGGAGAAACACGCTATGTAAACGCACATGTGGATTATGAAGAAAGAGTGACAAAAAGAAGTTATTTCAATCGCTGTTATCTTTTACCGGGCAATAAACTGACTATTTATGATGAAAAACTGAATAAAGGGGTAGTGGATCTGTTTGCCGGGAAAGCCCAAAAAATTACCATGAATATTATGGACTTAAATGGCAATAAAGCAAATCTAGAATTTTGGGTTAAGCGAAGTGAAGTGAAAAGAAACGATGAAGCTTCTTTTAATTATTTTCTGCCTTTTGAAGAAGAAAATATCGTAAAAACGGATGAGATTCAACTGTATTTCCCGAAAGGTGCGTTATACAATAATCTTTACATGAAGTATTATGCTTCAAATGATGCATCAAGCAATGTTTACTCATCTGTTCATCATGTGCATGACATGAAAACTCCGGTGCACAGGTATTATGATATTGGAATCAAACCAAGCAATTTGCCGCCAGAGCTAAAAAGCAAAGCGTTCATTGCTTACTGCGGGAAAGATAATCAAATGATGAATTGTGGTGGAAAATGGAAAAATGGAATGTTGAAAACAAAAGCCCGTTCCCTTGGAGATTATTGTATCATGGTGGATAAAACGCCTCCAAAAATTACACCGGTCAGGTTTAGTTCCAACATGGCCGGATACAGTAGGATGACTTTTAAAATTAAAGATGACATTGCGGTAACAGATAAAGGGAAGGATTTGAAGTTTAAAGCCACTGTGGATGGTCAATGGATTTTGATGGAATACGATCTCAAAAAAGATTTAATAAACTATTGGTTTGATGATCGCATTGAAAAAGGAAAGCACGAATTTCGGCTTGAGGTTACAGATGATCGGGGCAATCAATCTGTTTTTGAACGAACATTTACAAGATAACCGCAAGGTGAATTAGATAATAGATCAACACATGAGCGACAAAACTATGACAAAATTGAAAGCAGGTGATCCTGCTCCTTTTTTTAAAGGATTAAATGAAAAAGGCGAAGAGGTTTCGCTTTCAGATTTTAAAGGATCAAAGCTGATCCTGTTTTTTTATCCACGAGACAATACACCTGGCTGTACTGCTGAGGCTTGTAACCTTCGGGATCATTTTGCTGAATTAAGAGCCCAAGGGTTCCAACTTTTAGGTGTCAGTCCTGACACCAGCGTAAAGCATACTAATTTTATTAAAAAATTTGACTTTCCATTTAGCTTGCTGGCAGATACCGAGCTTGAAACGATCAAAGCTTACGACGTTTGGGGGAAAAAGAAATTTATGGGGAGAGTATTTGATGGTCTTTGGAGAACTACTTTTATAATTGATGAAAACGGGATAATTGAACGAGTAATTACTAAAGTAAAGACTAAAGATCACGCAAAGCAAATTCTTGAAGAAGTAACTTCCTGATCTATCCTTTTGGAGAGCTATGAAAAGTAGCGATAAAAATCAGCGCTATTTTCATGTGAATACTGATGTTTTCGTCGAGATCATCCCAAACATTCCATTCACGCGGATCATTTTCCCAATTGGTAATGATATCAAACCGACCATGTTTTTCGGATTTTAACTGCCATTCGTTGAAGTTGTTTCCCCAGCGACTTTTAAGCGTGAGCGTGACACTATTGTTGGTCAGTCGCCACTCGCGAATATCATTTGGCCAGACCATATGAATGGTGACAATTTCATTGCCACCCCTCAACTCCCACTGGCTGGGATTGTCTTTCCATTTCATTCTAATACTTCCAACATCCTCGCCCAATCGATAATCCCATTCTGACCAATCACCCTGGAGCGGCCATCGAAGGGTCAAATCTCCTTCCAGTTCTTCATCATCCGTATAAATGATCCATTCGGTGAATGCATCGCTCCAACGTGTCCCGATACCAGCAATGTACTGAGCATTGCCGATCACCGGTAGTAAAAAAAGGAGCAATAAAATGATATTCTTAAAAGAGTTCATGCAAAGTGTTTTTTAGACCTTCAACTTCAATGTAACGCATTTTGAATTGTTGTAAGTACAAAAAAGCACTCTATTCTGTAATTTAGAAAGAGTGCTTTTCAGTATGTTTGTTTAATCTACAGATCACTAAAATGGTAAATCATCAGTATCTGTGGAATCCGTTGAAGGCTCATCAGTGGCAGCCGGAAAAGCATCTAAAGTTGTGCCGGCAGCAGGTTGTGATACGGCTTCACCTGCTTTTTCCAGTCTCCAGGATTCAAGATTGGTGAAATAAAGCATTTCGCCATTTTTATTGTATTCTCTTCCTCTGAGCGAAAAAGTGACTTTCATCTGGTCACCTTCGTTGTATGGATCGAGTTTATCGCAATTGCTTTGAGTTAATTGAAATTTGATAAGCTGGGTATATGCTCCGTCCTCTACTTCAACTACAAATTCGCGTTTTTTAAAAGAATCTGTAATCTGTGTGGTATCAAATTTTTTGTATAAACGACCTTCTACTTCAAATGACATTTTCAATATATTTTGGGTGAATAAATGTTCATCAAAGGTACGAAAATAAAGGTAAAACAACGACTGTTATCCAAGCCAAAAGTTTTTAAAAGTCAATTAATTTTAAATTCAGTTTATTTGGGTTCAAGCATGAGCAAACGACTGTTTTATCAGCCGATAGATGTCTGTTGGAGTTGTACATAAAATCGCTCGATTCCCTCTTATTGCAATAGGGGCTTTGATCAAATTAGGATTGTGTTGGAGTATGTTTATCCAGCTTTCTTTATCAAATTCCCGTCCACGGATATGCTTTTGATAGTATGGGTTTGCTTTATTCAAAAGTTCTTTAGGATGTAAATCTAGTGATTTGAGAATCATTTGCCAGCTGGTTGTGGTGGAAGGCGTTTTTCCAAAAGCATAAGTGCGAACGTGGGGGGCGACACTCTGTGCATAAGCAATGGTTTTACGGTCAGCACTTGATTCGGGATTGTAATAAATTAAAATTTCTCTTTGATGGGTTTTCATGGTAAAATATTTTGAGAATTTAAAATATTTAAGAATAGATACTCGGTTATAACATTGAAAATCAAAATATTGTTCCATGGGTATGGCTATTTATTGTAAAATAAAAAATCCCTTGGCCAAGAAAGACCAAGGGAATGTTTATTAAAGGGAGTCGAGTTACAAATTTAGTAGGCTCTTGCGAAAAGAACTCTTTGATTGGAAGGTTTGCCCGTTAAGATACATTTTCCATCTTCCAACTTATTGTCGATCGGAATACAACGAATGGTCGCTTTCGTCAATTCTTTAATTTTAACTTCCGTTTCAGTTGTTCCGTCCCAATGTGCCGAAATAAATCCACCTTTAGTATCCAAAACTTCTTTAAAATCATCAAAATTGTCCACACTGGTAATTCGTTCATCTCTAAACTTCAATGCTTTTTGGAAAAGGTTGTTTTGAATTTCTTCTAAAAGATTTTGGATATGATCAGCGATTCCTTCAATCGGCTGAGAGGATTTTTCCTTAGTATCTCTGCGAGCTACTTCAACCTGACCATTTTCAATATCGCGCCTCCCGATCCCTAATCGTACTGGAATTCCACGCATTTCGTATTCAGCAAATTTAAAGCCTGGTCGTTTTTTGCGATCAGTATCATATTTTACAGAAATTCCTTTTTCATTTAAAGCCTTCATCACTTTTTCAGCAACTTCATCAATCGCTGGATCAGGCTTTGGAATTGGAACGATCACCACCTGGGTTGGAGCCAGCCTTGGAGGAATGATCAGCCCGTCATCATCAGAATGGGTCATAATCAAACCACCCATCAGTCGAGTTGAGACACCCCAGGAAGTCGCCCAAACGTATTCCTGTTTTTGATTTTCATCCAAAAACATTACATTGAAAGCTTTGGCAAAGTTTTGTCCTAAAAAGTGAGAAGTTCCAGCTTGTAATGCCCGCGAATCCTGCATCAGCGCTTCGATGGTGTAAGTATCCACAGCTCCTGCAAAACGCTCATTTGCCGTTTTTACTCCTTTGATCACAGGCATTACCATGTACTCTTCTGCAAATTTTGCATAAAGGTTCAGGATCAGCAGTGTCTCATCGATTGCTTCCTGTTTTGTAGCATGGGCAGTGTGTCCTTCCTGCCATAGAAATTCGGCAGTTCTTAAAAACAAACGGGTTCGCATTTCCCATCGAACGACATTCGCCCATTGGTTGATCAAAAGGGGTAAGTCGCGATAGGAATTGATCCAGTCTTTGTAAGTATTCCAAATGATGGTTTCGGAGGTTGGTCGGACGATTAGTTCCTCTTCCAGTTTTGAATCAGGATCAACAACAACTCCACCACCATTTGGAGCATTCATCAAACGGTGATGGGTGACCACGGCACATTCCTTTGCAAAGCCTTCCACATGTTCAGCTTCACGGCTCAAAAAACTTTTAGGAATAAACAATGGGAAATAAGCATTCACATGACCAGTTTCTTTAAACATGCTGTCCAACTGATCTTTCATCATTTCCCAGATGCCGAAACCATGTGGCTTGATAACCATGCATCCTCTTACCGCAGAGTGATCGGCAAGACCGGCTTTTTTGACAATGTCTGTGTACCACTGGGAGTAATCTTCACTTCTATTTGTTATTTCTTTTGACATTTACTTTTTTACGTTGAATAAAAATTTATGTTGTTCTTGGTTAAGTTCTAATAACTCTCATACCGGAAATATAGTTTCGTTTCAAAGGTTTTTATTAAGGTGATCCTTACAGTTTTATGCGAAATTTTTTTAAATATTTCAATGGTTGTTTTTTCGTTATAAAACAGTAATCACCCGCCTTCAAGAGGGATAGCGGACATTTTGTGCTCATTTAACCACGAATAACATGCAACCTTCCCAACTTTAATACAGTTTTAACTAAAAATTAGCCGTAAAAGTAATAAATTACGTCTGTAACTTGTAAGAGAGTCACAGTAATTACATTTAAATTTCGTTTTTATGAAAAATTATAAATTTCCCTTTGTGTTGATTGCCTTTTTCGTCATGGCCTGGGCCTCAACTTCTTTAGCTCAGTTTGACGATTTATATTACAATCCGGATACTGATGATGATTTTTACACTTGGACTGATGATGATTCAAGTGATGATGGAGATTACGTCGGTTCTGATGATTACGATGATGCTGAATATGGCTATGAAGAAGATGACGAGTATGATTACTACTATTCATCCAGAATTAGAAGATTTTATCGGCCTTACTATGGATTTAGTTTTTATGATCCCGTATATGTAGATGCATATTATTATAATCCGATCTATAGCTTTGGCAATTCAACATACATTTACAGCAATTCTTTAGGTTATCGTAGTAACCCCTGGAATAGGTATTACTCTTACAATTCATTTGGATACGGACCTGGTTACAGCCCTTATAATAACTACTATGGATATGGAGGAAATCCTTATGGATATGGTTACGGAGGTGGTGGATATAGTTCGTACAGTTCTTATGCCGGTGGTTATAATCCATATTGTCCTCCGGCGTTCAGTAATCCATATTCTTATACTACTACAAGTTATGGCTCAACAGATAATGTTTATTACGGAACAAGAAATGGAAGTACAGGTACGAGCAGAAATTCTCCCCGTGGAGGCCCTTCAAAATTTGATAATTTAAATTCCGGTTCTAATAATACTCCTTCTGCAAGAGGTAGCCGAAATTCGGGGTCTGACGTTTACGATGTTTCCGGTTCTTCAAGAAAGAGCACTGCAAAATCCAGTCGTTCAACGAATAGAAGAACCAATTCTAATTATAATTCTTCCAGATCGTCGAAGACTTATGACAAGCCAAGTCGATCCAATACCAGAACTTATAGTAAACCAAGTAGAAACTCTTCCAGGTCTTCAACTTTCGGTAACTCAAGAAACAGAAGTAAATCTTCTAGTGGATATAACCGCAGTAGCAACAGAAATTCTTCAAGAAGTAGTGCAAGTCCTAGCAGATCTTCCTCTTCGAAAAGCAGTTCTGGCAGCAGAAGTTCGTCCAGGTCTGGAGGATCCAGAGGGCCAAGATAATTTCTTTGAAAAAATTACATTTTTATTAAAATAAAGGAAGTGGGTGGATTTAAAGTCTATCCACTTTTTTTGTAATGATCTTACCAAAAGTAACAAGCTGAATTTTGTAATTCCAATTGGCTATTTTTGCAGTTTTTTGTAAAAGGTTACTTTTGATATGTCAAAAGTCAACAATAATTAGATATAAAAGATATGAAAAAATTAATGTTATTTATAACTGCTATGGGGTGGTACAATCTATTGATTGCACAGACCGCTGGCGACGCCTTACGTTATTCTTACTTTGATGTAGAAGGCACGGCAAGAACAATGGCTATTGGAGGAGGAATTGGTGCTTTAGGTGGCGATTTTTCTGTTTTGAGTACAAATCCCGCTGGATTGGGTATTTACAGAACTTCTGAATTTGTAGTCACTCCTGGATTCATTTTTAATAATACAAACTCTTCATTAGTAGGAGACGAAGATCCTTTTGATGTTTCAGAAACAAAATTTAACCTGAATAATATTGGGATTATAATAAACAAACGGCCTTATAGTAAAAAATGGAAAACACTAAATTTTGGAATTGGAATGAACCGGCTGGCTGATTTTAAACAAACCTTTTTTTATAGGGGCAAAACAACAGGATCTTATGCCGATCGATTTTTGGAGCGTGCTTACGATGTCAATGGGAATGGGATATTTCCTGATTTCCTGGATGCTTTTGAAGCAGGGCCAGCGTATTCGGCTGGAGCCATTTTAGAAGATTTTTCAAATCCTGATTCTACTAAAATTGAATATTTCAATGATTTTGAAGTACATCGTCAGGTTACAGGTGAGAATCCAACAATTCAAAAGGAACAGTCTGTCCGGAGGAAAGGGGGTATCAATGAGTTAGTGTTTTCTGTAGCTGGAAATTATAATGAAAAACTGATGATGGGAGCGACAATTGGAGTGCCTTTTGTCAATTTTGAAGTGAATAAGTCTTATGAGGAAGATGATTCTGCAGACGAAATTTTTGGATTTGTAGATATGACATATGATGAGAGAGTTAAAACCACAGGAGCCGGAGTCAACCTGAAGTTAGGAGCAATTTTCAGGATTAACCAAATGCTTAGAATTGGTGCAGCGATTCATACACCGACAGCTTATATTTTGACGGATACTTTTGATACTGAGCTGGAGTATGCATTTGATGAAGGTCTTGGTGTCCAAAGATATAGAGAACGATCCCCTGAAGGAGCTTTTCGATATAGTCTATCAACGCCCTGGCGATATATCACTAGCGTTGGAATAATTATTAAAAAAAGTGGTTTTATAAGTGGAGAAATTGAGTTTGTCAATTACAGCAAACCCTCTTTCAATTTGACTTTTGACAGTGACAATCCTGATGATGCTGCATACGAAGGAGAAGTTAATGCTGAAATTTCAGATATTCACAATTCGGTGCTCAATTTAAAAGTTGGCGGGGAGTATGCTTTTAAAAAATTCAGGATAAGATCAGGGGTAGGAGTGTATGGTTCGCCTTTTGTGTCGAGAGATTTTAGCAGTGCATTTTATAGTATTGGTGTTGGGTATCGGTTGTATGGTTTTTATTTTGACCTGGCTTATAAATATGCTCAATTTAAAGAAGAATATATTCCATATTTTGTAAGTGATCCTTCACTACAACAATCGGTTGAAAATAAGCTTATCAGAAATAATATTTTGTTAACAGCAGGAGTCAAATTTTAAAATTTATAATTTGTCCAAACTATAATAAGCAATGAGTACGTTATTTGTAAATGGCTCATTGTTTGTTTTTGCTTAATATAGCTTGTTGGAAGATTGACAATATTTGCCTAGTTGGCTAATTTTGTCTATCTGAAAGAAGAAAAAGCAAAACTTTAAGCAGGAGTCAACAAGAAATGAAACACAATAACCTTCAATGAGAAAATTCCTCCAGATATTCACTCTTGGTGTTATTTTATTGCCGAGTTTGCAAATCTATGGACAAACAAACTCATCTGGCTGGGGCACTCGCTACCCAGCGGTTAATGAGCGAGCAATTGTCGAAACAAAGTGGCGATATACCTATGCTATCCATCTGGAATCAAATACTATAATTCACCAGGCTGAAAATTTTTATGATTATTACCTGCACTTCAGGTACAATTATACTTATGAGCAATACCTCAATGGTACCATGACAAGGGGGACATGGAGTTTAAATGGTAGCGAGCTGTTTTATAGTTTTAAACACATCAAAAAATTTGAAATTGCCGAGATCAATAAAAACAGGCTAATTCTTGAATTTACACAAGCCAATAGCAGAGGTTCTTTTCAATATCATTTTATAAGGGTGGATAGCAAAAATGCTCCCTTTGTAAAACCAAAAAATGAACTACCTGATGTAATCGTCGAAACTTTAAGCACCAAAAAAGATAAAAAAAGATGGTTGTCTTTTGGAAAGAAAAACAAGAAGCGCAAAAAAAAGAATAAAAAAGATGTAGCAAAAAAACAGGTTTACATTAGCATTGAACTGATCGGAGGAGGATATTATGGAGGTATAGATCCTGTTTTGAAGGATTATATTTATATAAAAAGCAATGGTCGGCTGATCAAAGAATTTAAAAGCTTACATGGTGGTCTGGTCGTCACTAAAAAAGATATTCCAAGGGAGGAAATTGAACAATTTGCGGAATATATCATCGCTCAGCAGTTCTTTGATTTCGAAACAGTCTATGATTGCAAAAGCAACCTTTGTCAAGACAGAAAGCGCAATAAACCTACACCAATTCCGCTCAGGCTTGCTGTAGCCTATGGCTCTCGAAAAAAAGTCGTGACCGTCAGTATTTGGGGCGATGAAATCGATAACATGAAATACGTTGATTACCCTCCGGCATTAGATAACATCGTCGATGCGATCCAACGCATGGCCCACCGCCTGGATGAAAAATCCTGATCAATTTTAATATCTTGGCTTTTAGTTGTTCGCTACAATTTGGTTAGATTTATTATAATCGTTAACTTGCGAACTGTTAGTGCAACAACTAAATTTTATGATTGTAAATCAACCTGACTCGAAGAGTCGTAAAACTGAAATTTCCGGTTTTATCATCGAAAGGACGGCTAAAAGGATGAAACAGTCCTTCAAAAGTATTCTTAAAGAAAAGGATGCCGGGATTACGGTTGACCAATGGGTGGTTTTGCAGGAACTAAAAAAAGAAGATGGCCTGAGCCAGTTTGAGATTGCAATCCGGACCTACAAAGATGCTCCTACGGTGACGCGGATTATCGATTTGTTGTGCAAAAAGCAACTGCTGGAAAGATTGCCGGATCCAAAAGATCGCAGAAAGTTTAAAATTTTTCTGACAAAAGCAGGTAAAGCTAAAATCAAAGAAATTTTACCCTTGGTTGAATCCTTTCGGAAAGAAGCCTGGAACGGTTTGTCGGACAAAGAAATGAATCAACTTAGTACTATTTTAAATACTATTTTTAAGAACTTGACATAAAACCTTAATTCCTTAACCTGAAAATTCAATTCTTACATGCATTATTTTTCACTCGGAAAAATCCCCTCAAAACGACATATTCAATATCGTCAGCCTGATGGGAAATTATACCATGAGCAACTTTTTTCAACGGAAGGATTTGACAACATGTATTCAAATTTATACCATGTCAATCCACCCACACAGATTGTGCAGGTAAATGATCCTTTTTCTGTAGCTCCAAAACTCATTCACGATGAACAGCTTAAACATCGTAGCTTGAAAGGGTTTGATATTGAAGCAGAAGACGATTATTTGAAAAGCAGAAAACCCGTTTTGGTGAATAATGACTGTAAAGTCATATTATCTGCTCCTCGCCAAAGCATGACAGATTATTATTTTAAAAATGCAGATGCTGACGAAGTTATTTTTATCCACAAAGGCACAGGAACATTGCGTTCAATGTATGGCAATCTCAAGTTTGAGTATGGCGATTATGTGGTTATTCCACGAGGTACCATTTACCAATTAGAATTTGATGGTAGTGACAATCGTCTGTTCATCGTAGAATCCTATAGCCCGATCATCACACCAAATCGATATCGCAACAAATTTGGACAACTAATGGAACATGCTCCATTTTGCGAACGTGACATCAGAAAACCTGATGTCATAGAAACGCATGACGAAAAAGGTGATTTTTTGTTTTACATCAAAAAAGGAGACAAAATTTATCCCTATCATTATCTGAGTCACCCGTTTGATGTTGTCGGTTGGGATGGTTTTGTTTTTCCGTACGCGTTTTCGATTCACAATTTTGAGCCGATCACCGGCCGTGTCCACCAACCGCCACCAGTCCACCAGACTTTTGCGGCGCGTAATTTTGTCATCTGTTCGTTTGTTCCGCGATTATTTGACTATCATCCGTTGGCTATCCCCGCCCCTTATAATCACAGTAATATTGATAGCGACGAGGTGTTATATTATGTTGATGGTGATTTTATGAGCCGAAAACATGTTGAACAAGGCATGATCACATTGCATCCTGGTGGGATTCCACACGGACCTCATCCAGGAACAGTTGAAAAGAGCATTGGCGCAAAAGAGACACATGAGTTAGCGGTTATGGTGGATACTTTTCGACCATTACTGATGACCGAATATGCTGCAAAGATCGAAGATGAAGATTATTATAAAAGTTGGTTGACCGACGATTAGTCTAACCGGTAAAAATGTAAATATCCTTTTAAACAAAACTTAATATCCAAAATATGCAAACCTTAACAAAATCAACAACTCAATCTGTTAAAGATGCTTTTCCGCTGAATGGAACAGACCATGTGGAATTTTATGTAGGCAATGCCAAGCAATCGGCTTTTTATTATCAAATGGCTTTTGGCTTTGAACTTACAGCTTATCGAGGCCCTGAAACGGGACACCGGGAAACTTGCTCTTATGTGCTTCAGCAAGACAAAATCAGGCTGGTTTTGACTTCGGCACTATCACCAGAGCACGATATCGCGAGACATGTACGAGAGCATGGCGATGGTGTAAAAGTACTGGCATTGTGGGTAGGTGATGCAGAATATTCTTACAATACTGCTATCGAAAGAGGCGCTGAGGCCGTTTCATCAGTTGAAACGCTGACGGATGATCATGGTGAAGTTAAAATAGCTTCAATCCAAACTTACGGCGAAACAATTCATACTTTTGTAGAAAGAAAAAATTACAATGGAGCCTTTATGCCGGGCTTTGAAGCGCGCAAAGGATTATGTCCCTCTAAGCCGGTTGGCCTTAAATACGTCGATCACTGTGTAGGTAATGTAGAACTTGGGGGTATGAACAAGTGGGTGAAGTTTTACCAGGAGGTGATGGGTTTTAACCTGCTGATCACTTTTGACGATAAAGATATTTCAACGGAATATACAGCACTTATGAGCAAAGTGGTTTCCAACGGAAATGGCTACGTCAAATTTCCGATTAATGAACCAGCTAAAGGATTAAAAAAATCTCAGATCGAAGAATATCTTGATTTTTACCGTTGCGCGGGTGTTCAGCATATTGCTGTCACAACTGATAATATTATCGAAACGGTGAGTCAGTTAAGAAATAATGGTGTAGATTTTTTGTATGTACCGGATAACTATTATGACACAGTGACGGAAAGAGTAGGAGAGATCGATGAAGATATAGAAGACCTGAAAGCACTCAATATCCTTATCGATCGCGATGATGACGGATATTTGTTGCAAATTTTTACAAAACCGGTTCAGGACAGGCCAACAGTTTTCTACGAAATCATCCAAAGGAAAGGTGCAAAATCATTTGGAAAAGGAAACTTTAAGGCTTTATTTGAAGCCATAGAAAGAGAACAAGCCTTACGTGGGACATTATAGGTTTGGGAAAGGCAATAGGATATAAACACGAAGGGACTCCGCTTAAGCGAGAGTCCCTTCTGTTTTTTTCTGTTTCAAGTGTTAATAATAAGCAATCAAACTTTAATTTCAACGTCCACATCATCGTGGCGTTGTTGCTGAGCGCATTGGCCCAGTAGAACTGAATTTGTCATCTTTTAGTAATGTTTGTTTAATAAATGTTTAGCATAGTATGTTGTAAAACCGAAGGTACTACTAATTTGTTGATTGTCAAAGGATTCAACATGTAAAATATGTAAAAAGTGTTTTTTTTATTCTAACCTTTAGTTTTTTGTAATCACATCAGAATAAGACTTATTTGTTCTAATTGCATCCATCCATTCATCCAGCAAAAAAACTTTCAATAGATTGAAGACACCATCATCTTTAAATTGCTCAGGTTGGCGATTAAATGAATCAACCAGTTTTTTTCTTTCTTTGACGTTGGTGATCTTAATCAAGGCTCCGAAAAATTCCAACATTTCTTTATAAAATGGTTTCAATGCTGGATCTTTTTTGATTTTTCTTTTAAAAGAATTGAGTAAATGCTGAATGATTGTAACATCTCCGGTTTCATAATGACTGATCAATTCCAGGATGTCAAAAAACTGTGCATAGCTTGGATTAAGATTTTTTGACATTGCTTGTAATCGTCTCAGGTAAAATTGGACCTTCTGCGGCTGATCCGTCAGCATATAAGTCAGTGTAAAATAAATAAAACACAGAGCTGGCATAGATTCTTCCGTCTGGTTGTACTTTTTTATATGCTTGTTTACGACCGCTTCCAGGTTTTTAGTCAGGTAAGTGTAATTCTTGTTTTGGAAGTTGTGTTTAATTTCAAGATAATAAACAAAAATCAGGTTGCGCTTTAGAAATGGATATTCGTTGGTCAGGTTTTTTATTTTTTGAATACCCTGGATCAACTCGTCGTTTTTTCCGATTTTGCGGCAGCAGGTCAAAAAATTGAACAATGCAGCATAATAATAACTCGTGTGATTTTCGATAAAATGTGGATTCGTTTCAAATAATTCTACATTCTTTTTCTTGAAAGAATATTCCTTGTTTGCATTGTCATTGACCAGCTTGCTGATCAAAGAAAGGGAACTGTTGAGATAATATTTTTCATTAAATGTCAATTGTCCTTTTTCATCCTTTTTCATTTCATCCATCAGCAGTTTTGTATAGAAAGCCTGTTCTTCCTTGGTGAGTTTTTGCGTAAGTTCATTGTTGCTTTTGTCATGCAGCGCAAAATTTATCTTTTTGAGATTATAAACATTTTTGATGGAATCAGTATATTTTTCCAATTCGTCAAGAACGGGGTATTCGGAAGGTTTTAGTTGAATATCAAAGAAGGAATTGATCATAATTTCGAAAAAGAGCACAGAAAAAATGTATTCCAGTTCTTCATATTTCAAACAAAGTTCCTTTACTTTTTTTATCCGGGTATGCGCCAGACCATACAATTGTTTGGTCATCAGCAATTCAATCTCTTCGAGGCCAATCCTGATCTTGCTACGAATGCTTTTTTTGTTGTGGTAAGAGACCAGGCTCTTTAGCAACAATTCCTGCAATTGAACTTTATAAACTTTTAAATGAACAGCTATTTTGCTGGATCTAAAATGCTCCTTAACCTGCTCTTCATCATAAGATTTTTGACCGTTGATATAATCAAAAAGCTCAGTCATGGCACTTTTTTCAGAAGCATAATGCCTTTTGAAATACCGCTTTTCGGAAGCGGTCATAGCATGAACCAGTTGGAAGAGATTATCAGTTGGGACTTTCATGGGATTTCGGTATTGTGTGTTTTTTAAAAATCATTCAGATGGATCGCACACATTTGAATGAGATTTATTTATGTTCATGTTTTACTCAGAGTGGCCTTTCGGTTTCAATAAATCACTTTATAAAAGTGATCTGTTCGGGATATCAATTATGTGAAATTATAAAATTTGATGCGTATAATGTAAAAATAGTTGGATTAATCTTACAAATATTGAAAATAATCTATTTGAAGGCAGGTTGCACTAGTTGATTGTCTATGAATATAATACAAGTTAGGATTTTTCTTTATAAAGTGAGTTGAGATAAGCCCAGGCTTTTGCCCGGAAAAATCTGAAATCATACTTTTGGCAAATACAAATCAGAAAGCGTTAAATACAAAATTTGACTCCATTGCTCTTAAAAAGGAACTTAGAATTACAAGCAATAAAATAACGACGATTGTGAAATAAACATGGTCTATTTTATTATCTTTTTTGCTCACGTTTATAAAATACTGGATATCATCTTCATCAGCATCTCTGAAGGAAAATTCACTGCGATCATGTAGGTTATTGTTGTCCAATTGGCTAATGATCTTAACCGCTTCATCGATATCCTTTTCGCGGATATGCAAGCCAATTCCTCCATCTCCAAGTGGGAAAGCCGTTATTGTATTGACGTTCGAAACGAAGCATCGAAGACCTGCTTCTCTTAGCCTGGCGGCATAAAGTCTTGCCTGCGATTCAAAATAAAAGTATTTGATTGCAATGATCCGTCCTTTGTAATATTCGTTGTCAGCGAAATAATCGAGTATCTCGTTTTCCATTACTGTGTATGTTTGTCATTATTAGTGCTTTGGTTGAAAACGAATGAAATCGAGGGGGGAGTAATTGGGAATCGCTTTACAATTTAAAAAAATTAATGCAAACAAAAAAGGTGTTAGACCCCGAAAATGACAAAATTTTGGTTTTTATTCGGCCCCAGCTTCATTGGCAGCTTCTTCTTTTTCAGTGATGACATTTATTTTCTCTACCTCTTTATCAATGTAAAAAAGTGACTGCGGACCATCTCCGATTAGTTTGATTTTGTCAATGATTGTTCGCATTAAAGCCTCTTCTTCCCGTTGTTCCTGGATGTACCATTGCAAAAAATTAAGTGCGCTGTAGTCATTTTCTGCATAACACAGATCAACCAAACTGTTGATTGCAGCAGTGACTTTCTTTTCATGTTCGTACACCTGTGTGAAAAGTGACCGGATAGATTCAAATTCTAAAGGAGGTTGCTTTATAGCTGGAGTGATGGCATGCCCGTCGACCTCATTGATGTAATAAAATATTCGCATCATATGTTCCTTTTCTTCGTCAGACTGGCGGTACATAAATTTTGCAGAACCTTCAAGCCCCTGCTGTTCACACCAAGAGGCCATTGACAGGTATAAAAATGAAGCATATCCTTCGAGCTCAATCTGTTTGTTGAGCGCATTTTCCATATTTTTTGAAATCATAATATCGATTTAAGTCGTGTTCTGTTTGAATTGCAAAAATAATGAAAACCTAAAAGATATGATAGCAATTATGTGGCTTTTAAAGCTCAATAATTTTTAAAATGAAATTAGAAGGTCAAAGGTTTAATGTCCCAAGACAATCCAAAAAGTTTACAAAAAACAGTTTTAAAATTAAAAAGACAAGGCAATTGCAAAAGCAGCTACTGCAATGACCAATCCGTACATGAAAATACCGTAACAGATTCTCAGGTACTTGTACTTTTTGGCGAGTACGATGCCCAGGAAATACAAATCGCGAGTCATAGAACTGTACACAAAATCGGGATCTTTGATCATTTCCTTCATGCCCCAATGAAATTCATCGAGTTCCATGTTGTAAAAGTTTCCGAAAAAAAGTAGGTTTGATCGTTTTTGCTTGATGTCTTCGATGGTGGATTTACCTTCGGTGACTTTGGGTCTTGTCGAAAGAGTAGCAAAAATTATGGATAACAAGCAAACTATCAGCAAAATAATCGTGGGAACGAAGAGTTTGGGATTGCCGATTACCTGTGGCAATAATGTTGAGACAACAATTGAGATGACGATCGCATTGATGCTGAGCATGATATTCGCCTTGTTGTCGGCAATAGAGCTGAGATTGACATGAGTGCGATAGGTTGTACGATACATGGTTTCTACTCCACGCCCTAAGTTGATATTTTTGACACCCATGTCCTGATTAATTCCATTTTGAGGATTTTTCTTTTTTGCTTTTTTCTTTTGGCGTTTTTTTTCGTCGCGTTTAGCCATTTCTTCAACAGTGATCACCTCATGAGGACTCAGCCGCCATCTTTGTTTTTGCAATTGACGGATATGCCTTTCTTTTCGTTTTCCATACAATTGCTGAGCAACTGTTGTTTGGTACTTGTGTTGATTGATGAATTTTAATTCAAAATCAACCCACTCCAATTCTGACATGATTGAGTTTTTAGTCAGCGTCATTTCCTGGCGAAGCCTGCTGCATCGATCCCAATATACATTTTGCCCCAAATGGCTAAGATCTGCATCACAAATTATTCGTTGTAAAAGCGTTTCAGGTGTATGTGGCATTTTGGTTGCCATTATACAACCTTTGATCATCTTAAAATTATCAGCAGAATAATTGTATTTGGCCAGATAATCTTCGGCATATTTTGCACTTCGTTCTTCATGGTCTATAGCTCCTTTGTCGTAGCCCGTATCGTGAAACCAAGCCGCAATTATGAGGATTTCCAATTCATTGTCTCCCAGTTCGAAAGTTTGGCCTATTTCTTTGACCGAGGCAACTACGTCTAATGTATGCTGAATGTCATGATAAGCATATTCTTTCGGCACCTGCTCCGAAATAAAATTGGTGACATAAGCCTCCACATCTAACAATAAAGAATTTTCAACCTCCATTTTCCAGAATAGATTATAAGCCTTGGATACGAGTTTCTGACAATAATGTTGTCATCGAAATTAAACGCAATAACTACATTTCGATTGTTTGTCTTAGCTTTTGCAGTTCAATTGATGTGATAAAAAGTGTAAAATATTAAAAAAAGTAGAAACCTTATTATAGAGTATGTTTAAAATTAATCCTTTCGTAAATATAAAAGCCTTTCTTCGCTACCTTTCAGCTAATTTTCACCACGTACCTTCCAGGTATGCGGTTCAAATTGAGCTTTGGTTAGTTGTGAAATCCATTTAAAATTTCCAACCACTTACTTTCTTTTTCGATCTTCCTCGCCAATTAAAGTTACCAGGGTCACATAAGCCAAAAGAAGAAACCCGGAAAAAACAAGAATGATATTGAAAGTAGTTGAAAATGCCCCAGGATTCGAAATATTGATGATAATGTCCTGGAAAAGATTACCCGGATTTGAAATAACATCCCAGCTGTTCCAACGTAAAAATCGACCGAGAAAAATCCCAAATGCACAAAGTATGATTGCTGAAATAGTAAACAACCAAACCAGTTTGGTATGCAATCTTTTTCGAAGAAAAAGTTGTATTTCATAAAGAGACAAAAAGCCAAGCATCAGTCCAGTCCATGCAAAAGATACCAAAACCATCAAGTCATACCATTTCGGAATTGGAGATCGGCTTTTCAAATGAAGCAAATCCGTAACAATATAGGGTGCGTTTGGAAAAAAGAGTAACCAAACGATCAATATTAATGCTATTACTAGCCAGGAACCAGACCATCGAGAAATTTTCTCGATACTCAAAGCGATCCAATAAGGTACCCAAGCCAAAAAAAGATTCCAAATCAGAAATAAAAAGGTTGGAGTTCCACGCACTTTTTCGAAATCCCTGGCATTTATTACTTGGCTTAAATCAAAACTGGTAGAGTACAAGCGGGCACTAAGCAGGGTTATTCCAAAGAGTGTGCTCAGGCACATAACGATAAATAATCGAAATTGTCTTTCGTCCCGAAAATATATTTGTAATGTCTTCATATTGTAAGACTAAGAATGTAGGAATTAGAGGTTATGAATTATTGCTAAATGCACTGTGAAACCACAAACTATATAACTATTAAACTCAGCGCTTTTGAACGTTCAGTTTGTTGGAAACAAAATAGAAGTCAATATTTTCGCCCAGCCAGTGATGTATCCTTTCGATCAGGGAAACTTTTGCTCCTTTTGCTTTTGAAATGCGGTAATTGGCCTGATGAAATGCCGGAGCATGCCTTAAAAATGTAGGAGTTAATCTGTAATTTATTTTTGAAATTGCAATGATCAAATCAAATACTTTTTTTGAGAATTTTGTTAACCTCAAATCAAATTGCGTTGAAACTTTTGGTGGTAACAATCCTCCTGCAAGTAGTTGCAAAAACTTACGGAAAGGGTAGGGTATTTTAAAAATCGCCTTCGAGATGGCTTTTCCCGATTGATCGACACAAAGAGTTTCACTTTCCAAAATAGCATTGTACCGTTCATAAAAAGCGCCTAAATCATTCGGATATTCTTCTAACGGAATCCCCATCAATTGAGCAGTAATTTTGCTTTCCTCAAAAAACTGGTTTTTTTCTTCTTTAGGGATTTTCCCTTTGATTTTTTCCGTTACAATGATACTTGTGTCAATCATCGTAGCGAGTACCCAAAATAGCAGATCGGGGTCGGCAGCACAGTAGGGTCTGTAAATTGTTTCGTCCTCAATTTCCCAGGCTGCCGTCCCCCTGATTCTGCTATGAATATCTTGAAGTCTCTTTGCGCAGTTGATCGCGGTATTTTTATCGCCAAACCAGATTTGTACCATCGAGGTAAAAGTCCGGTGCGCTCTGCGAGCCATATTGTTTTGAAAATCGCTGTAGTTTTTTACACCATCAGCTATCGCCGGATGAGCGATTTGTAGTAAAAGCGCTCTTGAACTCCCAAGCAAAACCAGTGGTTCGCGATATATCTTCCAGGTTATGCTATCCGGTCCAAAAAAACCAATGGTTTCATTCTCATATCGGTTTGAGATAGTTGCCAATAGTTTTTCATGTTTTACTTTTCTTTTTTTAATATCATTTTGCACCTCAGGCGGTAATGATTTTAATGATGGAAATTTCATTTTTCTATATTTTTTATTGTTGTTGATTTAAATAATGAATGACTGGTTTTTTAATGGGTTGCCGAAAATTTGCTGTTGAAGCGAATCCAAAGGCTCACAGAGCAAATGCTCAAAATCCCAGTTTGAAATGTTTTTACAATCTCTTCCTTTCTTGAATTCTTTAAAAAAAGCTCTTGTTCTTTCAGGAACTAAACAAACGCCGATGATTGCTGTAAAGAGCGCATAAAAAGATTTTTTTCTATTACCCAGAAGAAAAAACTGCATTTCAATCTCTCCTTCGATGGTCGTTTTATATCCAAGCAGCACATGCAAAACATCATGGGATTCGAGCTTGGGGAGCAGCTTGAAATCATTCTTTTTCAGGAATTTTCCCAAGGCATTGCCTAGTGTATTTGGCGGAAACCGCGATAGAGTTTGAATGTTTTGTTGCCATGCTTTTTTATTTTTCTTGAAAAATTTTACATAAATCGGTTTTGTCAATTCGACCAATGCTATAAGCAGGTTTTCTCTTAGTTTTGATAGCTTCATGTTAAAAGTACTTTGCTTTTCAAAGTAAATATTTAAAAAAATATATTTCCTATTCCCTGTTCCGTAACAAATCCTCCAGTGCATCCAAGTGGTCATTGAATGCTTTTCGTCCGGCAGCAGTTGCCGTGTAAGAAGTCTGAGGCTTTTTACCTACAAACATCTTTCGAACTTCAATAAAACCATTTTCCTCTAAGGATTTGATGTGGCTGGCCAATCTTCCATCAGTCAATTCTAGCATTTCTCTCAGCGTTTTAAATTCAACCCATTCGTTAACCATCAGCATCGACATGATTCCAAGCCGGACCTTGTTGTCAAAAGCCTTATTTAGTTTGTTAATGATCTTTTTCATAAATCCTATACCAATCAATATTTCGAGACAGATACATCACAACTGCCAGTACTATAAATAAACCAATACTTCCCATCAAAAGTGCATAATCCTGCGACTGAATAATGATATAAATGAACACATAAAGTATCAATAACATCAGCCCCATCATCCAGGTTAAGGTACTGTTTTTAAAAATATTTTTAACATATAAGACAATCATTCCGATAATGGCAATGCTTGCCACGACATAACTCCACATGAACGAAATATGCTCTGAAAGTGCAATAAGCAAGGTGTAAAAAACAATCAATGCCAAGCCAACAATAATGTATTGTATCGGATGAATCCTGACTTTGTTTAAAATCTGAACAAAAAAGAAAATCAAAAATGTCAGTGCTACAAACATTGAAGCATATTTGGCAGAACGCATGCTCTTTTGATAACTATCCACAGGCATCAACAAATTGACGCCGAAGCTTGATTGATTGATACCTCCAACAGTATTTCTGAAACTTTGCGGATAGGACCTGTTGAGGTGAAGTACTTCCCAATTGGCGGTGAAGCCCTCTTCGCTGACTGTTCTTTCATCCGGTAAAAAAGCGCCGTCAAAGCTCGGATCTTTCCATTCAGATTGAATATTCACCTGGGTTGTTTTTCCTAATGGAATAAAATTGAGGGAAGAACTTCCATTGAAATTAAGCGCCAATGAAAAATCAATTTTCTGAAAACTACTGTCATTAGGATTAACCAAAACTTTTGTGCTGATTCCATGTTCTACAACGTCTTTTCGTTCAACACCTGGATTGAAAGCGTAGTTTTTGCCTTTCCAGTTGACTGACACATTTTGTTGAATACTTCTCAAGTCAGACAAGCCAAGTGCTACGCTTGCGTCCTCCCATATGATATCTTTTTCTTCGATTTTCCATTCTTCAAAGTCAGGTAATGTGAAATTGCCGGAAAGCTGGATTTCAGAGTTATAAACAACAATTTCATAAATTCCACGATAACGTACTTTGGGTGAAATATTTCCTAAAATATTCAATTCTTCAGGCAAAAAATGCGCATACTCAATAGTTTCGACAAGTTGGAAGCTATCGTCTTTGTCATATACTTTCGAGTAGCTTTTGTACGGCATAGTCAAAACGAGCCCTTTGATGGTTTGTTCGTTGCCCCACTTTGAACTCACTTCTCTGATGGCCTCTCTTTGCCGGTATTCCCGTTCTCGAATGAGATCTTTCACCATTTCAATAGGAATCAGTAACAACAGAAGCAGAATGCCGATAACAATCAATCGAATCATGATCGAATTCTTTAACCAGTTATTGGCTCGTTCAAAAAATGTGAGACTTTCTTTTTCCATTGTCCTTAAAAATTAAAAGATCAATTTTAAACCCTTTCAATGCTCATATTTGAAATACATAATCGTCCCGTAAACAATATGCAAAACTCCAAAACCAATCGCCCAAAACTCCAGGCCGAAACCTAAATAATTCATAGCTATTACACCCAAAATAATCTCCAGATAGCCAAGATATCGAATATCGTTGAGCGTGTATTTACTTCCATTGACAAGCGCTAAACCGTAAAATATCAAAGTACTTGGAGCAACCAGGCTAAAATGCCCATAACGAATGAGTGTCAAACAAAACACACCTCCTGCAATTAGTGGAACGATCAAATTGACGAGCAGACGAGAGGTAGCCTTATCAAATATTTTCTGGCCTTTTTTTCTTGCTTTTCGAGTGGTAAAAAAGATGCCAGAGGAAACTGCAAATACCAAAACTATCGCTGCAACTAAAGCAAAAAATTCTAAATAACCCATGCCCCATTTGCTGGAAGATTTCGCTACAACATAGTAAAGCTCTTTATGGTCAAACGGCACTAAATCCAAATATGCATAAACAGCGGCTGCGCCTAATAAGGCAAAAAAGCCTGCTGCCACTCCAGATAATCCACTGAGTGAAATAAAACGTGATGACCGCTCCATCAAAGAACGAATTTCACTCAAATGTTCTAAATGCTCGTTTCGTTTATCCATTACCATAATTGAGTTTTTAAAAGTACTTTGAAAAACAAAGTAAGTGAATTTATTTCATTAACGCAAATTTTGAAAATGATATTTTAATTGAAGGGAAAATTTCAATAATCACCTTCGAAGTTGGTGATCATTCTTTGATAAAGGGATTTTATTCGATAACGGGAATCAGGCCTCGTAATCCCATATCAACCACTTCTTCAGCTGAACCGACTTCAACATCCCATTTTCCATTTCCGTTCGAATCTTTCCACTCAAAACTTTTATTTGTGGAAAGTGACATTGTGACTGTAATATCTTGTGTTTCATTGCCGGAAATGACCAATGGTGAAGCATATTTTCCGGTGACAACGCAGGATCCGCTTGGTATTGGAGAAGAATTGAACAATGGATTGGGAACCGTGATGGCACCTTGTGGCACTTGTCCCGTAACGACACCTCCGATGCTCTCAAAGCCAAAATAACCTTGCAATTTATTTTCATTAACCACTACGCTTTCATTTTTAATTGTATAATTGGTGATATAGGTATTAAACCCAACAAAACTCGCAAGTGTGGCTGTAAATGTATTTCCTCCGAAATTTAATGAAACGTCATAATTTTGGTATGACAATGACAAACGAACCCATTCATAAGTTCCGGGTTGAACATCTTCCAAAGGAACTGATAAAAATATTTCACCGGGTTCAACGATCTTGCTTTGATCAAAATCAATCGCCGAAGCTCCTCCTGAAGTTGTTTCAGGCGCATGATAAAGTATTTCGCCATCGCCCAAAGGGGTGAAAGCATTTGGAGCAAATTCCAGATAATGAGCTGATATCAGATTGAAAGAAGGATCCTGACCTGCATTTCCTACAGGGATAGCAGCCGGAGATCCATCATTTCCAAGCCTTTCCTGGTCAGGGTCAACATTGATTTTAATGATTAATTTTGGTTCAGTCACTATGGGTTCTTCACTTTTTTTGCAAGAATTTAAAATTATTAAAACAAAAACACTGGCGAAAAGTGAACTAAATCTGAGCATGGTAAAATTTAATTTTTAACAAAATAGGATGAAATTGATCTTCAGATTGAATGTTTTAAAATAACGACCTTAGATTCCCATATAGTTTTGAGATAGGATAAAATCTAAAGTGGAGTAAACTTTCAAAGCATCATTTTCGAAAGTAGATAATATCACATTGATTGAGGTCAGAATTCAGAATAACTTCTTCGGTTTCTCCACCGTCGTCAATAGTGATCGCAGCGGTGCAGGGAGGATTTTTGCCTAGGTCATCAGCGTAGAGTAGGAGATAATTCTCGTCGATATTTGGATCGAGATGGAGTTCAATGGCTTTTGATTTTTCAGTCAGTGTATAACCTTTCAATAGCCATCGACCGTTGTAATTCACTGAGATGATATCTCCATCGATTTTGTTATGATCATAAAATTTGAGGGTAAATTTGCTGTTTTGTAAATTAATGACCCTTCCGTCTTTAATTTCCCGCCGAGTCAACTCAAGTGGTTTGGCTTTTGGTTGGTCAATGATCAATTCTTTATCCGTAGGTGGGGTATAGCGAATAAAACCTTTTTTACCAACTTGTTCAACACGTGCAAGTCCTTCCCGAAAATCATAAGCCACATCAAATTGTGGTTGAATGGCGATTTCACCATCGGTGGTGATGTATCCCCACTTGCCGTCGATTTTTACTCGGGCTAGTTGTTCCGAAAATTCAAAAGCCTCTTCAAATTGCGGTTCAATAACAAAACTTCCTGCATGATCAATATATCCCCATTGGCCATCATCTGCCTGTACACTAGCCAAACAATGAGGAAAACTATACAGCATCTTAAATCTGGGTGGAATGACAAATGATGGTTCTTTGTTGATGAAGCCAAATTTCCCATCTTTTTCGACCTTGGCGATACCTTCTGAAAAACTGCTTGCGTAAGTAAAAGAAGGCGGAATTGCCAATTGACCCGTTTTATGGATATACCCCCATTTGCCACGAATATTTGCACAAAAATATCCTTCCGATTCAGCGAGGATGTAATCCAAGCGGGGCTGTATGATAAAAAAGCCATCCGTATTGATTACGCCCCACTTTCCTTCAAATTGAACGGGAGCGATACCTTCCGAAAAGATCGTTGCGGATTCGAATTTTGGTTTAATGGTAAAATTGCCGCTTTTGTCGATGTAACCCCATAATTTATTTTGCCGGACGCAGGCATATCCTTCCTGAAAAGGGCTGGTCACTTCAAATTGAGGCTCAATGACAAAATCTCCTATGCGGTTGATATAACCGCTTTTGGCATCCATCGTTTTGAAGTCAATAAACCCCGCAGAAGCTACATCTTCGGAATAAGCGTCTATTATGTTGAATTGAGGTTTGATATGGATTTTTCCTTCACGGTTGATATATCCCCGTTCAAAGCCAATTTTTACGATCGCCAGGCCATCGCTGAAATCATTACAACGATCATACTGGTTGGTAGTGAAAGCCCACTCAAAATTTTGCTGAGCCGAAACAATTACCAAAAACGACAAAAAATGCAAAAGGGTAAGAAAATATTTCATGAGATTTTGTTTTCAATTTGGTTTCCAAAATAATAACATTTGGGAAAATATACGATATGATTTTCATCAAACGACTGGATTTGCTATTTTATTAAATAATCATACGGAGAATATCCTAGAAAAATGTAGTAGGGTGATTAAAAACGCTGACACGTTTTTTAAACATTAAAAAAGCGCAGTACACAAAAAGTACTGCGCTTTTTCCAAAGAAATATTATTTATTTTATTGTTTTAAAACCTTTTGTAATACCTGTGCTGAATTCGTTCTGACCTGGATCATGTATATCCCCTGAGGATAAGTTGACAAATCCATCTGATAAGAACCAGTGGAATAATCTAAATCTTCGGTGTAAAGCAATTGTCCATTAATGTTCAACAAGCTTATCGTTGTCGGACTATTTTCGATGCTGTTCATTTTCACAAATACATTATTATTTGCTGGGTTTGGAAAAACAGCAACTTTTAAACCTGCTTCAATAACTGTTTTTGTATCTGTAATATCACCATAAATTACAGTGGTTGCATCCGAACAATGAATATCATCAGGATTACTTGACACACAAGCTGTGTTAG
Source organism: Saprospiraceae bacterium (assembly GCA_028277915.1). GTDB lineage: Bacteria > Bacteroidota > Bacteroidia > Chitinophagales > Saprospiraceae > JAHDHW01. Next base: position 4,166 of record JANQFJ010000304.1, on the reverse strand, counting down.
TTATGGAATAAAAATCACCCAACAAAGTAATGTTGTCGATATACCAACCGTCAGCTCCTACAGCATCATCACAGCCCAATCTGAAACGGAAAAGGATATCCTGCTGTACATAATCGCTCAAATCGATAATGGTCTCTATAAAGCCATTGCTACCTCCAGTAAAAGCCGGCCTTCCAGTCAAAGGATTAGGCGTATTGTCATTAAGCGTTCCATTGTATCCGTTTTGGAACATTTTATCGCCCAAGTCAATCCAGGATTGTCCAGCATCAGTTGAGATTTCTACAACGCCACCGTCCCAATTTCCTTCAGTGGCATAACGATGCCAAAAGCTTAGTGCAGGATTTGGACCATCTAAATTGAATGGCTGCGCAATAATAAGTGAAAGATCAGATGGTGAAGCAGTGTTTTCAGCAAACCATGCAAAATTACCTTCATAACTATTCGGATCGGTCACCCAGTCTATTGTACCAAGGTCAGTTATTGTTTCCCAGTTGGCTGTACCATTTTCAATACCATCTTCCAAAACGGAATATGTAAACGGTATATCATCGACGAGCAATTGATAAGTACAGGTAATGCTCTCGCCAGTAGCCATACTTCCAATTTCAATGGAAAGTACACCACTGTCAACTGTTGTATTTGAACAACTTGCAGAACCGGCAACATAACTGGTTCCTGTAGGTAGTGTGTCATGTACAGTTGTATTGGATAGAAGGTCCGGAGAGTCATTTGTGATTTCCAGGGTATATTCGATAACTTCACCGGCAAACACCTCTTCGACAGCAGTTTTACTGACTTTCAAAATTGATCTGCACTGATCAGGCAGATCAAAAGCTTCGTTACCTCCGGCCTGCGCACTGTATCCTAAACCCCTGCGAGCAAAAGTTTCCCAAATCAAACATTGATTTACACCATCATAGTTGGCTTCATCTGCAGCTAAAATTGCATCACGAGCATCAACAAAGGTAGGATCACAAGATTGGAGTTTCAAACCATCCAAAACCAATTGCATAGTCTTATTGTTTCCTCCGGTTCCATTGTAAAAATCTTCATCAAAACCATAGGCATCAATCATGTTCCAGTACAAATCCCAGATCATCGCCGCCCAAATTGAGCCTATAGCATGTACACCGAATACATTATTATAGTCTCCATAGGTGTGTGGGTTAATATTCATATCTCTGCTATAAGGATGAATCCGAATTCCTTCTCCGTCAACAGGTTGGTTAAGGGCATAAGTACCCATTCCTCTTCCTTGTTCAGCAGTATTTGAAGTAGTGGTAAGCATTACTAATGCAAACCAATCACTCCATCCTTCACCAGCTTGCTCGGGATTGTTTAAGCAACCCGTATTAGAAGGACCACCAGTCAGCCGATTGGAAATCCCGTGAGTATATTCATGGACGATGATTCCGTTATCAAAATCTCCGTCTAATCCAGTTGGTCCTGGTAAAGGAATTTCATATTCCGGTTGTCCGAGGCTAATAGTTAATCCAGGGAGACCTGTTTTTAAAACATTACAATCTTGCAGCGATACCATTACAGACGGAATAGTGACTTGATCACCATCAACTCCGGGAGCCATAGTAATAGTTGCAGGAGAGGTTACATTATTACAAATAATGACTGCAATAGCACCTTCGTTTTCTGCACTCAAAATTTTTGTTCCGAATTGGCAATCTCCACGATCGATCATTGCAACTTTTCCAGCGATTTCAGCTCCATTAATGATCGGCTCACAGGCATCTGAGGTTACTCCAATAGTATCATCAACCAAAACTACTTCGCTGACTATGGGATTGATAGGTAAGTTGCCTCCAAAACCTGCTGGTTCCATGCCATAATCACCTTCTACCGTCATTGGCGCAGTTACAGTAAGCATTGCCGGATCAATATCCGGAAGCGGATTGCCGTCCGTCCAAATATACATTTGCATTCTGGGTGGATTGCCATCTTCCGGAGTGGCAAAATTTGCATTGTCAATACCACCACCGTCAAGTCCCTCGGCTCTTACCCAATCACCACCAACTCCTCCATTTCCGTAGTTACTGGCTTGAAAATTTCCTGATTCTTCATCAAAACCATATTGATACCAAACATCATGTATTATATTATTCCAATAAAATAGATTGACCACAGCAGGTGGAATTTGAGTATACGGCTGGTTTAAAGAAAGATCCAATGGAAAATCAAAATCCAGTGAACTGCCGCCGTCAGGTTCATCATCTGAAGATGCGCCGATACTAAAAATATCGTGATAGGCATGGACATTGTTACCCCTCGTAATCGTATATTCTGGCCCGGAAACTCCATCAGTATCGTGCCATCCTAAAGGCGAAGCAACAGGATCTGCTGGATCAACGACCAATTCCCGGTCACCATGATTTGGGCTTTCAATAGGCATTGGAAATACATTGTAAGAATTGGCAAGGCCTGTTTTTAAATTACTTTGGGCTTTGGTAGTCGATTGGTTGTTTTTTGACTTAGCTTTTTTCAAACCATGTGAGTGACTTTCGTCTTCGCATGTTCCATTTTTTTCACTAAAATCACAATGAATAACTCTGTCGTCATAAGCGAGTAATGCTCCGGTTTGTGCATCCACTCGTGCAATCCACCAATGTTGAGCATCCAACTCATATAGTTTTACATTCCAGGAAAGGCGAACCGATTTGTCATCCATTGGTTCATAAGCTAATTTTACCGGAATTGGTTCTAGTGCAATGCCATCCTTTTTAAAAATATAATGATGATCACTTTCCTTTTCCTGAAGTCTTAAAACCTCGGAAGTGTTTATTTGAAAATGATCAATTACTTTTTGAATTGCCTGCTCGGGAGTTATGGAAGGGGAGGATGAATTAACTCTCGATTTCAGATCAGCAACAAAGCGATTGCCCATGTTCAATACTTTTCCGTTTGGCAAAATATTGATATTGATTATGGCATTGTGAACAGGAATATCTTTATGCGTCTGATAAAGATAGACATGTGTAACTCCATTGTGTTTTGAAGTATAAAGATCGCTGATATAGTAATTTGAAATATCTGTTGTAGTCAATTGAAGCTCATTTCGGTTTTGCTCCAAATGCCGCAACGCAATATCCAAAGGACTTTGCAGCTGTGCAAAGCTGGAAATAGCCATTGCAATAAAAATTCCGATAAGAACTTGAGAAAACAGGTGTTTAAATCTGGATATCATAGTTAGTTTTGATTTCGTGGTTAAAAATTGTTTAGCTAAAATTAATTAAAAATGACAGTTAATTAGAACAATTGTTCAATTCTAAGTTAAGAATAGAAATTTAGCGACATAATTTGTCTCAAATTTATTGGGTTTTCAGTTGTTTGGGTTGAGGTTTTGTTGGTTAAAAGGCGCCCCTGACAATGGGTTAAAAATTTAGCCAATCAAAAACTTTAACCCTTTTTTGGTAAATTAGCCGAAAAGCTAAACGTTACAAGCGTTTTTCATTCTAAAAATAAAGCAAGCATTAGCTATGTCAAAGCAAAAGTTTTATTTGGGGATTTTTGTGCTTTTCTCTCTTTTTGCACTTTCATTTTCACAAAAAGAGTTTGAATCAACACCTTTGTCACCCCGCATCGCCAGTTACGATATCAGCGTGAAACTCGATGCTGATGAAAAAACTTTGGAAGGCAAAGAAATCCTGTACTGGAAAAACATATCACCAGATACCATCACAGAGCTACAATTTCATCTTTACTTAAATGCATTTAAAAATACACAATCCACTTTTATGAAAGAGGGTGGCAGAAATATGCCAACGATGAACAAAGAGGAAAATATCTGGGGCTGGATCGAGATTGAAAATATGCTTGATGAAGAAGGGAATGACCTGTCAAAAGAAATCAAATTTATTCAACCGGATGATGACAACAAAGATGACCAAACCGTAGTGAGTGTTCCTTTGGTTAAGCCAATTCTCCCGAGTAATGAGATCAAATTAAACATAGATTTTAAGGCAAAACTGCCAAAAGTCATTGCACGGACGGGCTATAGCAAAAACTTCTTTTTGGTGGCGCAGTGGTTTCCAAAGATCGGAGTTTACGAACCCGCGGGGATGCGTTATGCCACAAAAGGTCAATGGAATTGTCATCAATTCCATGCTCGATCTGAGTTTTATGCCGACTTTGGAATCTACAATGTTGACATTACT
>JANQFJ010000260.1 GCA_028277915.1 Saprospiraceae bacterium | reverse complement strand
TCAATATTTAAAAAATAGTTTAACTTCTAAAGCGAGGATTCTGATTTTGCATAGCAAAATATTTCAGGTATGAATGTTCAAAAAAAATTGTCAAAAGCAATCCAGGATTTTCAAAGCCTCGAATTAACCAAACAACATTTAGCACTATTGGAAGAGCGGCTTCATGACGCTTACGAAAAATTGGAAGATTTGCATGATATTCTCAAAAAAGAATACAAAGATGTCCAGGTTTTGGAACAATTAAGCATGCGGAAACTTTTTCAAACAATACTTGGAAATCAAGAAAAACATTTGGAAAAAGAGAGGCAAGAGTATCTTGAAGCGGCATTGCATTACAATGAATTTAACAAAACCGTTGAGCTGATTGAATACGAAAAGAAAATCCTTGACCGCAAATTGGAAAATTATAATCTCGTCAAAAGTGAGCTTAATGCATTGATCCGCCAACGCGAAAGAGAATTGCTAAAAACAGAGGGTACAGCAAGATTCCAACTTTCAAGCATAAATAATGTAATCGACGGAAATCTGCGAATTAAAAGAGAATTGCATGAAGCACTAGCTGTTGGATTAAAAGTGAAGGAAGTTTTAGCAAAAATGGAAGAGCAACTTAAAAATGCATCAAATTGGGGTGACTGGAATTATAATCAATCCACTGAAAAACGGGATTTGAGTATTGAAAAAGCCACAAAACTTTCATACCAGGCAAAGGAACTGCTGATTCAATTTGAAAAAGAAATAGATGATGTTTTTAAGAAAAAGAAAATGTCCTGGAGTTTTGATTTGAAAGGATCGGAAAAATTTAACAATCTATATTTCAAAAATCTAATTTCTGACTGGGTCATCCAAAGAAAAATCCTGGATACGCTGCATCACACTTCAAAATATGTGGATAAAATCACCCGGACTAATACTTCTCTAAAGGTGGAATTAAAACAAATCGCAGCATCAATTGACTATCTGGAAGACAAAAAACGAAACCTAATTCTGGAAATAAATTAATTTTTTAAATTAATTGGGCATCAATTTTCTAAATATATCTCACGCAAAGCCACAAAGGAGGCAAAGCTTTTTAAAACCAGGTATTTGCGATCTTAGCGACTTTGCGTAAAATATAAATTTCCGAAGAGACGATTTATAACATTCTAAGTGAAGTTTAAAGCCGAGCTATTGGATCACCAGTTTTTTACTGATAGAATTTCCATCAATACTTAATTGTACATTATAAATTCCTTTTGAAAACTGGCTGGTATTTATTTCAATTCTATTTTCACCGATAAACGTTGAAATCTCCTTCTTTTGTATCACTTCTTTTCCGGTGGCATCAAAAACTCTCAGCATCATTTGAGTGGTTTCTTTTGCTTTAAAGTGCAAAAAGGTTTGATTTGAGGCCGGATTTGGAAAAAGACTAATATTAGACAGTGCATTATCTAATTCATTACTTGAAACAACAACGGTAACATTTGCAGCTGTTCTAAGGGATACACATTCTACAATTGGTTTTTGGATTTTCCAATTATAAAAATAATAGTAATAATCATCACCATAGAAAGAAGTGGTAATAGACCCTACATCACCTACAGGATAAGGATACTGAACGCCGCTGTCGTTTCTAAAAAGGTTGTTCTCCACACATCGCAAAGAAAAATCTTCTCCCACAGGTACATCAAAATTTAATTCAATATCATGTTGTCCTTCAGCTATATCAATAATCTTTTCATCCAATAGCATATTATCTTTATCAAATAACTGAATGGTTCGAACTCCGGCCAATCCATTTGGCACATATACTGTCACTCGAAGGATAGTAAAAGGCTCAAAAGCATCAAAATAATTATAAGCTCCTCCGTTGGGGATGCCACCGCCTCCTGAATTATCTGGTTTTCCGCCATCCTGCTCCTCGCCCCCATGGTAGGTGAGTGATTGCACATAGAACGTGGTATCTTGATTTACTAAAGGAATGTAGAGTGTAGGACCTGTCCCTAATAAAGTGCCGCCTATGGCCATATCGTACCATTCCAAGCTATCTCCTGTGGTAGTAGCGGTCAAAGTTACCTCCTCGGGCGACGGTAGTACAACATCATCTACATCTGGAGGAATAGCATCAAGAACTGTAATTTCAACCGTGTCAGATGACAAAGCATCAGAGGAACAAATAGCATCAGCATTGACGAAATATTGACCAGCTTCGGTAACTTCTATGGATTCGCCCGTCATACCATTTGACCACATATGATTGGTGCCGCTGCTTGCCGTCAATGTAACTGATTGGCCCTGACATATCACATCATCACCATCCAAAATAATCTCTGGATCTTCATCAACAATGATTGAAATTGTAACAGTATTGCTCAATGATACACACCCATCATTGTTGGATGAGATTACATAAAAAGTCCCTGCTTCAGAAACCATTATTGACTGACCAGTCGTGTTATTTGACCATTGGTAATTATCAAAGCCGGCGGGCGCCATTATTTCAACTTGTTCTCCTGGGCATATACTCGTCGATCCGTTCACCGTCAATGCAGATGGAGCTAAAAGACAATTTGTTTCAGGAATAATATGGGTAGAATTAATCGTCGGATTATCAACTTTTGTTTTTACTCCAGATGGCCATTTAACGATCAGTGAATCAATTGAGCCTGCAGTACCAATTCCAAAATGTGCGTTTAATGAACTCATTGGGCTAAAACTTTGTCCAGCTCGGATTTCACGAATTTGAATTCCCCATTCTCCATAAATTTCAACTCTTGATCCTATACCGTTTTTATTACCTACAAGTCCTTCGGTACAAACTTTTACCCAATTATTGTCATTGCCATCATTTATCATTAAAGAATGTCCTGTGATGACATCCAAAAAACCGTCATTGTTCATATCACCTATTCCACCACTATTGAACAATAAATCCTGCCCTGTAAAAGTCATATCACCATTGCCCAAATACAGCTCTTTGGAAAGTTCAGAAAAAATATCCACAAAACCATCGTTGTTGAAATCTCCTGATGCATTTTCCCATGCCCCGAGATCTGTTGGATTGATTCCACTATTTTCTATTACATCCGTAAAAGTACCATCTCCGTTATTCTCCATCAAACGGTTTTGGGCATCATGATTTACAATGAAAGCATCAAAATCACCATCATTATCAAAATCTTCAAAAACTGTTGCCCAACCTTGAGCATTGTCATCCATATTGGCTTCTGCCCCTACCTCAGAATAGCTTCCGTCACCATTGTTTCGATACAACCTGTTTGTCCGTTCAGGTTCTCCCGGTTGAGCGCCTTGACGACATTTGGTAACGTATAAATCAGTATCACCATCATTGTCATAATCCACCCAAATGGCAGCATAATTTCCAGCTTGATCAACCGTTTCGATCAATGTTTGGTCCAGTGAAAGGTTTCCATTTCCATCGTTCCGATAAGGGTGGCTTTGATCGACATCATGACAAACAAAAGCATCCAAATGCCCATCATTATCTATATCCGCAAAAGTAGATCGCTGTGAAAAAATGTATTCGCTATGAAGATCCTCCGTGTAATCTGTTCCATCTCCATTGGCATAAATGAATGAAACATTGCTTCCTCCACCAAATAGTAAATCATTATAACCATTATTGTCAATGTCCCCAGCGCACAAACTCCAGGTTGGCAAGTTTTGCATTCCAACAGTTAACTCGACATGATCGAAGGTTCCATCATTTTTTTGATAATCGATAAAGATTTTGGCATTGACTACCCTAACGATATCATCCAAAAAATCTCCGTTCATATCTACAGCGCAATCTTCGATAGAGCCCGTCGCCGGCCCCAACAAGTTACCTTCATTGGTAAAACTGACTTGAGCATTGAGTAAATTGAGTTGTAAAAAACAGATCAACAAGAAAGGAGTGTACAATTTGTTCATAATCGTGGTTTTAATAATAAACTATTCTTTTTGTAAAAAATGAACCGGATTTGGTGTAAAAAGTGATAAAATAAAGGCCTCTGGACGCATTTAGATCAATTTCATAATCTCCGATTTGATTCAACTTCTTTAAAATAAACTGACCTTTTAAATTATTGATAACAATATCGTGAATTTGATTGGACTTTATTTTAAAAATACCATTATTTGAAAAGCTGTTTACCAAAAACGGTACTTCTTCTGTCTCTTCGGGGGTATCAATTCCAACCATTATCTCATCAACTTGGATACTATTCGTTTTCAATAAAATAGGATTTCTGTCGGCCGCTAAAAACATTTCTCGGAACGCATCAATCTCATCGGTCTGTTCATCAAACATTTCTTTCATCCATTTCGGTGGAGCAGTTTGGTAATAGATTTTAGCGGTTGCAACTAATTTTTCATCGTATCCATTCAAAGGAATATGATAAAAAAGGTGATCACTTCCATTTCCCTCAACACCCGATTCTTTATTAAAATTTTCATCCTGCTCCGCCATTCCCACAATCTGTACCGTATCATAAGTACTGTGCTGTGTGGTAA
>JANQFJ010000197.1 GCA_028277915.1 Saprospiraceae bacterium | reverse complement strand
AGCGGCACGTTCCAGAACGCCTGCTTTATAGGCTTGTTCTCTTTTTTGCTGCAATTTGCGCATCCCTGCATCATCGATTTGAATTTCGACTACTTGTATTTTTTCTAAAAAATTCGAAGTGTCAACTGCGACTCTTTCGATTTTTAAATCGTCAAAATAAACTTTATTCGCACCGGTTGAATAAACATAAATGCTGAATTCATCAATCTTTTTCAAAAAAGGAACTTTAAATGTGACTTCCAGTTTTTCCCAACCTCTATCACCTGAAACGGGTTGTTCCACTCCTATGTAAAGTTCATCTTCACCTTTCCCTGAAACTACCAAAAACCCAGGGCCTCCTGCAGGCCTATATCGCCAGACCGAAGCCTTATAGGTTTCTCCCACTTCAAAATCTCTCAACTTAATCCCAAACCCGAATTGAGCGTCTTCTCCGTGGCTTACTTTCGAAGAATAAAGACCACTGAAAGCATGGTCATCGCTTTGTGTTTCGGCTCCATCAAATATGTAACCTTTTTCTCCAAGAAACTGCTTTCCAACAGTAGTTTCGGCATCACAAAAATAGACGTGGGTTGCTTCAGTTGGAAAGAAAAAGCTCAACCTTGGAATAGCATAATAGCCAATTCCAAACAAGATTAGCCCCATCAGCACAAATCCTATTTTCTTTTGGCTCCACCAGGTCTTGGAGCTGCCATCTGAAAGAATCATACAATTAAATCAGGTTGATCAACAATTGAAAGTCTTGTTTTTTCGGTAAGTTGGCTTATCTCATTTTTAGCTTTCGTCAATTGATCCATTGAATCAGCTTTGCAAACAAAGGAAATGTCCATTCCTTTTTCTAAAGTATCCAATCTCTTCAATTCTACGTATGAAAAAGTATCCGTAAGTAAAGCAGTGATTTTGTTCAGATCTTCTTCGTCAGTACTAATATTTACAAAGAGTTTGTCTTCTTTCTTAAAACCCGCCTTCCCAATGAACAAACGATTGATGTAAAGCAAAGAAACAATCAACAGGAAAGCCACAATGGCCAATATCGGCTGATTGGCTCCTCCTGCAAGCCCCAAACCAATCGCAATAAACAAATAAGTCAACTCTTCCGGATCCTTTATGGCCGCTCTAAATCGAACTATCGACAATGCACCAACCAATCCTAAAGAGAGCGCGATTGAAGACTTTACGATCATGATGATCAACAAAGTTCCCAATGCAAGCGGAAGAAAATTATTGGCAAATTTGCGTCGATTAGAAATAGCATTTCCAAAGCGGATGTAATAAAACCGCAAAATCGTAGTCAGCAATGCAACGATCAGGATATTGAAAAGAAATTCATCGAAAGGCACATTATTGGTAAATTCTTCAATGTACTTTTCCTGTATTTTTTGTATTAAATTCATTTATGCTGAATTAGTCTTCTTAGTAAGTTTACAATTCATTTGCCTAAGCAGGCACAAAAATACGCTTTCTAAACCAACAAAATTAATTAAACGACCAATATTTCCAGCTAGGTGGTTTGTGATTAAACACTTTGCTAAAATCAATTTTTAATACTGACCTTAGCTGATTTTTTATCTTTAAAAATATTTGCTGTTCGTGTTAAACAAATGAGAACCTTTTCAATCCAAAATTGTCTAATTCATTATCTTAGCAATTCAATACGTCTTAAATGAAACAAAACAATCAAAACTGGTATCTTCTCGCTTTTTTAGTCGTGATTTTTTTGTTTGTTGCTATACGGTTCAGACCTCTTTTTTATATTGTAATAATCATTGGAGGCGTCGCGATAGCATTGGGTTTTTTATATTTCATTTTTAAATTTTTGTGGAAATTGCGAATCAAAAACCTTCGCGAACAAAGTTTGGAAGGCAGTCTCGAAAGGCAATTTGAACAGAGCAGAGAGCAGATTTTGAAAAATAAAAACGAAATAATAGAAATTCAAAAAGCCATCGATGATCTTGAACATAGTTTGGACAACAAATTAGAATTACTCGAAAAAAATCGAAAAAAAAGTAAAAAGATCCTTGCCGGTTTTTACAAAGAACTGGAACTGAGGAAAGCGAAAATCGATTTCTACGAAACCTGCCAAACAAAACTGGATACGCTCCAATACAATCACAATTTTTCAAAGGAACTTACTTCAAAACAAAAAAAGCTCAACGAATTTCAGGAAGATCATTTTAATGATATTACCGATATGGAATCCTTTAAAAAGGACCTTGAATACAACAAATATTTTATGGAAACAATCGAAACGCTCTCGTTGCGAATGCTCGAAAGCAATTCGCTCGATTCTGCCCAGCAATTGCAACTGGAATTAAAAGAGATTACCAAAGAACTTAAGCGTTTGTGATTTATGAAAGGTATCCAGTTCCTTTATTTCATTTCTGCATTTCTTTTGTTTTTTGGTTGTCAAACCAAACAAAATCCTCAGACCAAAAAATATCTTTTTTTATCGCATATTTATCAATGGGGCGTCACAGACAACAACCGGATTGATTATCGATTGGAAGGTTTTGACTTTGAATATTTTGATCAAATTTGGTTGGGTGGCGATCTCTGTGCCCGAACCTCTGAGTATCCTGAGACTTTAGACTACCTGGATAGTATTTTTGATTTGTCCTCTGACAAAACGCATTGGGCTTTAGGCAATCATGATCTGGTTGAAGGCAACGTAGAATTCATTACTAACAAAACTAAAAGGAAAACTTTTTACTCTTCCTTTTCAGATGAAATCGGAGTGGTGGTTTTAAATACAACTCAGTTTTATCATCCAAATTATAATCCTAAAAATAACGAATGCAGTCTTTTGGACGGACAGCTACAGTTGCTCGAAAATATCGCGGATACAATTAACACAACCTCGCACCTTATCATTTTGCACCACCTTCCTTTGCTATCAAATCAAATGACTAATGACTCGTTGAAGCTGGGCAAAATCTTTAACTATTATCATCCGGAGTATTTTGTAAGTTGTTTAAAACCAACAACTTTTGAAAACGTATTTTATCCAATTTTTCAAAAAATTCAAAAAAAGGGAGTTCAACTAATACTAATTGGAGGTGATTTGGGACAACGGACAAAGGAATTTGAATATCGTTCAAAGGAGGGAATTTATTTTCTGGGTTCCGGCATAAACAATTCGGCTATTCCTTTTGGTCTTCCAGATTATGTTACCAACACCAACCCTGATAAGTTGCTCATTTTTAATCACGACCTTAAAGAAAAGGAGCTTAGCTGGGAATTTGTGGAATTAAAAAAGCTGATCGAAAACAATAAAAAAAGCAGTGCTGAGTAATTTTCAACATTGCTTTTTCAATTTTTTATTTAAAATTACGGTTGCGCTTTGGCTTTGTAGGCATTTAAAGTTGTATTCTTAAAATGTTCCTCCTTGATGTATTTTAGTTCCTTCATAAAATCATCTTTTTTCTTAAACCCCTTGGAAATCATAATTCGCTCCTCTTTTTCATTTAAAAACACCAACGAAGGATAGGACATTTTACCATCCAAAAGTGAATAGGCCAGCGTATGAACACCTCGCCTTCCGCCTTTCACCCATTTAAAGGTATGTCCGTTATAAACAATATCACCTTTTTGTTCTGCATCTAATTTTACAGGATAAAAATGTTTGTTTAGATATGCTGCAACTTCAGGATTTTCAAGGGTTCTTGCATCCATCATTTTGCAAGGTCCGCACCAGGTTGTATAAATATCCACAAAAAACTTTTTCTTTTCTTTTTTATTGGCTTTGACCGCTTCATCCCAGGTGTACCATTTTACATTTTTACCTCCGGTGCCCTCTGCTTCACCATTATTTTCAATATAGGTAAAAGAAGAAAGCGCGATTGCGAAAAACAGGAATAAACTAAATTGAAATATTTTTTTCATCATTTGATTATTTTTACTTTCGAACGTTCATGGAAAACGTTTTTAAATATTAATTGTTTGCATTCAAAATTATTACATTTTTGTGAAGTAAACACAACAGCCGTTCCAATGCGGTAGATTTTTAACATTTATTAACAACTTATGAAGAAAATTGTCGTCGCCGTTGGGGGTTCAAGCGGATCAATTTATGCCAAAGTACTGCTTGATAAATTAACCAAATTGCAAGATCAGGTTGAAAATATTGGAATTGTACTTAGTGACAATGCACGATTTAACTGGAAACTGGAACTAGGAAATGACGGCTACAAAAATTACCCTTTTGATTATTATGAAAAAACTGATTTCATGGCTCCGTTTGCATCAGGATCAGCAAAGTACGAAACCATGATTGTATGCCCCTGCTCGATGGGTATTTTGGGCAGGATAGCTCATGGAATTTCCAATGACCTGACCACCCGAGCTGCTGATGTTATCCTCAAAGAAAGAAGACAACTGATCCTCGTTCCTCGGGATACCCCTTACAGTCTTATCCACATCAACAATATGAAAACAATTACTGAAGCAGGAGGAATAATCTGCCCTGCCAGCCCTTCTTTTTACAGTAATCCCAAAGATTTTGAAGCATTGGCGGGCACTGTCGTTGATCGCGTCTTAGACCTTGCCGGTTTTGATTTACAAAGCTATCGCTGGGGAGAAGAGAAGTAGTTAATAGTTTGGTGCAATTAGTTCTTAGTTTGTGGAATTATTATTTTTGGAATGAATGAAGAGTGAAGATTCTCCCACTGCTTCCGTCCTCCGCCTTTCTTTTTTCCATCCTCCTTTTTAAATCACCTCAGCAACTACAAAGGTACTGCCTCCGACATAGATCAAATCGTTTTCGGATACCATTTTTTTTGCCATCTTAAGAGCTTCCTCGACCGAGGAAAAACTTTCACCTTTTAAATCAAATTTGTCTGCTTTCTCTTTTAAAACATAAGCATCCAATCCTCTTGGAATATCTGCTTTTGCAAAATAATAAATGGCTTCTGTAGGAAAAAATGAAAGAATTTTCTCTATTGATTTGTCATTCACAACACCCAACACAACATGTAATTTTTCTTTTGGAATTTTTCTTAGCTCGCGCATGGCGATTTTCAATCCAGCTTCATTGTGTGCACTATCACAAATAATAGTGGGTTGTTCACCTAAAATTTGCCAGCGTCCATGAAAATTAGTCAGCACTTTAAGTTTCTCAAACCCTTTGCGGATGTGATTTCTTTCAATCTTCGGAAACCGATTTA
>JANQFJ010000168.1 GCA_028277915.1 Saprospiraceae bacterium | reverse complement strand
GGGACCGGAATAGGCCTGGCTATTTGCAAAAGAATTATCGAAAAGCAAGGTGGCCGAATTTGGGCCGAAGGAGAGAAAGGTGCTGGTGCGACCTTTTATTTCACACTCCCTCTCGAAAAAGCTCAGGCAAGTTGATCAGAATACCGAGAAAAATACAAACAATGCCGCGATTAATATAACAACAGTAGCGAAGATAATCCATCGCGAATTATTGCGATATCTGTTGAAAAGTAACTCCATGATGTCTCTCCATTCCAATCCTTTAATATAGGATTCTCTACCCAGGACAAAATATTTACTGAATCCCTTCCGCTGCTGATCTCCATGCTTTTTTAGTATAAAAAACTCCTTATTTAAAAAAGCAAGGTCAAACAATTCGCTTTTCACTACCGTATTTCCTGCAGTTTGTTCGAGAATGAAGGTATTCGAATTGTCAAGTTTTCGCCAGGCTCCTTTGTGAATATTTCCGTCGATCGAATGTAAATATTCCCCCTCTTCCCGAAAAATATGCAAAACAGATTCGTGAAAAGTGTCATCATCCCGTACCTCAAGCCAGCGTGTATCAAGATAATATTCTTGTTCGTACAGATCTTCTCCCCAGGGTTTTACTAGAGGGATGATCATATCGAGATACTCATCCATAGTATCGCGGACTGGAAGTTCGAGGCTCAATGACCTGGTTACTTTTTCTAGAAATTTATTTTCTATTGCCATAATTGCTATCCCAACAAATTTACAATTAGTTTGAAAAATAGAAAATTAGCGCACAAAATGATATTAAAATGATGGAATTGGTTGTAAAGTTTAAAAAGGATAAAGAAAAAAGCTTTGGAATTCATCCCAAAGCTTTCAACACAATGGTATAATTCGACTTTTTAAAGTTTAAAGCCTATTCCCATTTCTGTATTTTACGATGAAAGATTCCGGGAACCCGAGGCTCCTTGCTTTTTCAGTAATCCGTCTGGCTTCACTAAGTGAAAAATATTCGGCAAGCAAAATTCTGGTCCAGCCTTTGCCCGGGATTTTTTCAATATCAAAGCGCCCCATATTTTTTACGAAATTAAATTGCGGATCATGGACATTAAAATATTCAACTGTGCTGATTTGAACTTTGTAATAGGTGCCTTTGTGTTTGGGAGCGTTGGTTGTGACCTTGTGTCCCTGAAAGTAAGAATTGATGTACTCTTCTTTTAAAACAATAGAATTGGGCGAAGGCTTACTGCTGCCCTGAGGTTTGTGCTCTGGAAGGACTTTATTGTTTACGCTAGCGGTAGAGTTCTCTTCTTTAAATGTTAGATTACTGGCCTTGTTTAAATGTTTTTTAGTGGTACTTTCCAAATAAATAGCTTTGCCATATTTCTTTTCAGCGCTAAAAGCAAAAGTGTTAAAATTGTAAGATCCTGTTTTGAATTCATCTTTGATTGCCTCAATCCTGAATTCCCGATCAGGGATTAAAGAAAATTCATAGGTGCCATTTGGAGATATCATAGAATGCAAGATTCTTTTTTGGCCATTATCCATTTTTTCGTAAAGGATAATCTGAGCATCTTCAATTATTTGGTTTGTCGTTTTGTCGTAGATATTTCCTTTGACGATGACTTCTTGCTGAGGGACAGTGAAATAAAAAATGTCATCGTGGTTGGATGTTATTTTTTTTAAGCCGAATAACCTGTTTGAAGAAAAGAACCCTCCGGTTTTCGATTCATTTTTTACAAAATAATAATCATCTGCACTTGAATTGTAAGGTAGCCCAATATTTTCAGGATTTGACCAGTCATCAGGAGTATCCTTTGATTTGAAAATGTCAAATCCGCCAATTGTTGCATGTCCATTTGAGCTGAAATACAGTGTCTTGTCGGATTGATCGTAATAAGGAGTGATTTCATCTCCAATAGTATTGATGAGAGGACCTGCGTTTTGAGGAAGCGTGAAATCGTAATCGCTACTGCTGGCATTTCGGGTCATATACCAAATATCCATTCCACCAATGCTTCCCTTCCTGTCAGAAGAAAAGAATAAAATTTCCGTTTGACCTTTATGAATGACAAAAGGGTGAGTAGCTGTGGTACCTTCCAGTTTTACATAATCCCGCAATTTTTTCGGAGTCATCCAATCTCCATCAGACCTCACTGTAACGTATATATCGCAGGTCGATTTTATATGATCAAATTGAGCTGTTTCACAAATCGTAAAATAAAATCTTTTGTTATCCGGAGTAAACGATCCATTACTTACATGTCCATTTTTAATATTCGGAAAATTTGGTTGGATTGCCTTTGTCCAGTTTCCGGCTTTGAGCTGTGACCGGAATATTTTGGATTGATTAGCCATCGTTGACGAAAAGTAGAAAATATCATCCGAGTAGGGTAGTGGTGCAAATTCACTGTTCATGGTATTCACGCTTTCACTCAGGTGCTCAATTTCAATTTGTTTGTCAACCGGGAGGTTTTTAGCCAATTTGCATCCTTTTATTTCCTTTATAACAATTTGAGCAATTTGAGCTTTATCACTGCCTTTGTATCGTTTGGAATATGAGGTAAATTGCGCAATAGCCTCGTCATATTGCTGGTTTTGTTTTAAACATCGGCCATAATGCAAGCCAGCGTAAGGAAAGTTTTCAAGATCGTCTTTCGCATGTTCAAATGCTTTGGCAGCTTTGTGATAATCACGAATTTTATAATAACATTCTCCGGCTTTATGGATCAATTCCGTTTTTGAATTTTTCAATTTCCAGGCTTCAAAATAACTTTGAGCGGCTTCTTCATAATCTCCAGCAGCATAAAACGATTCAGCAGATTTGACAATCTTTTTCCAATTTGTCTCCTGAGCAAAAATAATGTTCCCCAAAAATAATAAAGCAAACAGCGTTAAATTAAATTTCATTTTTTAGGTATTGTAGCGAAATTAGAAAAACCTAATGGATTATCCATTTACGCCTCTTTTGTTAAAATTTTTTCAATGACTTTTGAATAATGTTGGTGTTCGAGTTGCAGTACTTTTTGGGCAATCCTTTCAGGACTGTCTTCAGGCATGATTTTACAGCTTTTTTGAAACAGGATTTCGCCTTCGTCATATTTTTCGTTCACATAATGTATCGTCATCCCCGATTCTTTTTCGTTAGCGGCTTTTACCGCTTTGTGGACATTCATTCCGTACATTCCTTTTCCACCATATTTGGGAAGCAAAGCCGGATGAATATTGACGATTCGGTTGTGAAACTTTTGTGTCAAGTACCCTGGTATAAGCAGCAAAAAACCCGCCAATACAATGAAATCCACCTTATATATGGAAAAATCTTTTAAAATGTCTTCACTATTGTAAAATCGATCCCGATCAATGATTAAAGTCGGTATATTATTGGATCGTGCCATCTCAAGGACAGGAGCTTTTTCTTTGTTGGAAACTACAAGGCTAACTTTGACGTATTTGTGGTCTTTAAAATGTTCAACGATCTTTTTTGCATTGCTTCCTGTACCGGAAGCAAATATGGCGATATGATGCATGTGGTTTGTTGATTTGGATTTTTTGTTTATAAAAACTAGACTTTTTTGTTGAATTCGACGCTCCCAAATCGATATAATCTACCCTTTTCACCATAAATGATCATATTCTTTTTGCCGATTTGTTTACACATTTTTGGACGGGTAATGATATCAGCATCTCGGTTTTTGAAAAGTGGAAAAATTTCAACAGCTCCGTCACGGCTTACTTCAGCAACAGCAATCAGTGACTTTCTGCTGCCCCCTGTAAATTCCTGAGTGTATTCAACCCTTCTATTTCGATCATAATTTTCCTCAGTATCATTGTAAATAAAATAAATCTTGTCTCTCACGATCGATACTGCATAAGAGGAATAGTATCCACCGTCATTACGCGAAACTTGGAGCTTCGGAATTCGTGTTGCCCATTCGATCTCTCCATCGGGCCGGATATTGACGATGATGATGTCATTATAGTTAAAATAATACTCTTTTGTGCGATAATGGTGTGGATAATACGAATAAGGGTAATAACGGGGGCTGTAATAGGAACTGTAATTAGGCCGATCGTATTCTTCTATGAAATATTGCTCTGCAATTAGTAAAGCTCCTCCATCGCTTCTCAAAATCAACTTGTCCAATGAAAAGCTTTGAAGTCCTATTTTTTGTTTTGATTTTCCACTTCTCCTTGCTTTTTCAATTTGTTTAGCTGTAAGATTTTCGGTAAGAAATCCAAACTCAAATTCATTAAAGTTTTTATTGAAAATAGATTCAGATTTTGTGTCAATCCTAAAAAAACAGGTGCCTCTGATTTTGCCTAGATTGAATTCGGAGTAGAATCCAGAGCAAACCAGATCTCCATTATCATCGACACGAAAAGTGAGGTCAGTAATTAGTTTTTCCTTCGATTTTATAGGATATTCATGGAAGTCAGCTCCATTATTGCTGTACGACATAATAGTGTAGAAATATTGTGGTTTATAATTTAAACCCAACAAATACACATTGCCATTGTTATCCACTTGGTAATCTTCAACGGAAAAATATTTGTCATCATAAGGCAACGAAATGTCCTTTGTCCAAAGCTCATTGAATTGGTCGTCAAAAACATGCAAAGCAAAGCGTTCGGGCATTCCTTTTTTGTAAGGAAGTGAGTTATAAATCAATATTTTAGAGCTGTCGCGGGAAATGTGATGGTCGAAATACCCCTCCTTTTGGATATTTCTGGTGTCGATTTCGCCAATTTTTACCAATTTATCTGACAGCGTCAAAGTCTTTTTACTAAGCCTTTGAGCGAATAAATAATTTTTCTTTTTAGCTTGATTGTTGAATGATGTCAAAATATACAGCTCTCCGCCTACCTTTATAAAATCTTCGAATTCAAGGTGTTTCTTTTTATACTTCAATACAATTTCCTTTGATTTCACAAGGTTCATTTTTTCATTGTATCGTTCGACGTAAATTTTCTCTTTTTTAGAGTCAAGGCCGCTTTCACTTTTCTGTCGAAGTCCGTAAAAAGAGGAGGTGCCAAAAGGAATTATATTCGATAAAAAAGTATTGCTGGGTTCTCGAAGCTCCTGCCCCCAGGATATCTCAGCAGATTTATCCTCCTGAGCTGATAATTGAACCATAGTGGATAACAATATGATGAAAAGCAATAATGATCTCATTTTCGTTAAATTTATTATATAATACACTTAACAAACGTTTCTAATCAGTCAAAATTATAAAAAAAGTGTAAGCAGTTAGTACCACTTACACTTTTTTACTTTAGAATGATTAATGTTGGATTAACGACCAATTTCTGTTCGATATTTTGAAGCATTTGGCGCATCAATTTTAGACATGATCGACCTCACCTTCGTTTTTTCGTCTCGGGTACCTTTTTTAAATATTTCGATGACCTCACTCGATTTGGCGTTTGCAAACATTTGAATGAGCATAGAGTTAGGATAAGTTCGATTTGCATTTGAAATAATTTCTAATGACTGGACAAGAACTGCCCTTCCTGTATTGACATCTTCATGCATTATGTCGAGCCCCTGTCGATGATAATCGTACATAGCTGATCGATAAGATCGAAATTTTGGGCTTAAGATATTTTCAATTATCCAATATCGATTACGCCTTCCATCCAAAGAGCGCCAACCTGGATAGGCTTGAGTCGCAGCGGGTGGAACAATATTTAAAATATCATTTGCTGTTTGGAAAAAACTTTCTCCGCCAAAAGGGGAGAAGGTATCATAATCCATACCCAAAATAATGTTTACGTAAAATGCAAGGATAGATGAAAGATTGTCTTTGTAAGAATTCCTGCTGTAGATCAATGGCTGAAATTCTTCGTATTGAAAAGTTACATCTTTGTCAACATGTGACAACAGGATGGTTTCATAGCTGCTGCCATAAACAGGGCGCACAGCCTGAATAGCCATGTCAGCTGAAAAAGTCGAAGCAGATAATTCTTCTTTTATAGTAAGTTGGATGTTGCATTTAATGCGCTCTTCCGTTTCGAAAACGTCATCAGACCAATTTACATTATCCACAAAATCACGAATGGTATTGGCGAGGCTTTCAAAGACCCGAGGATCCGTGGTTTGTAATTTTGGAGTGTTTATATTTATCTGAAACTCAATATCTTGGGAAAAAGTTGAACCTGTCATCAAACCGGCTATAAGGAGTAAAATAAATCGTTTCATCTTTAAATTTGATTATTTAGTTTCTATAATTTTTATTTTAGTAAAAGCAGCTTTGGAATTAAGTTTTTACAAAATAGAGATTATTTCATTGACGATGTCTTCTGCTACTTTTTTCTTTGATTTTAACTCAAAATGCTGAATCTTATTGCCTTTACCGACAATAGTTATTTTGTTGGTGTCATGGGCAAATCCTGCTCCTTTGTCTTTCATCGAATTCAAAACAATAAAATCAAAATTTTTCCTTTCGAGTTTTCCTTTTGCATTTTCAAGTTCGCTATCTGTCTCAAGAGCAAAACCGATGATTAGCTGATCCTTACGTTTTACCTTTCCTAATGATGCAGCAATGTCAGTGGTTCTTTCCAGTTCGAGGTTTAAATTTTGACCGCTTTTTTTGATTTTTGAAGTTTGTACCTCAGCGGGACGATAATCAGCCACGGCAGCACTTAAAACAGTAATGTCACTTTCTTTAAATAATTTTTCAGTAGCCTGGTACATTTCGGCTGCGGATTCAACATGTTTAACGGTTATATTTTGATGATTTGGCTGCAAATTTGAAGGTCCCAAAACCAAATTAACAGAAGCTCCTTTACTGGCCAGATTTTCAGCTATGGCAACACCCATTTTGCCAGTTGAACGGTTGCCGATAAACCTCACGGGATCAATAGCTTCATACGTTGGACCAGCAGTGACCAGTGCCTTTTTACCGTCTAATTCCTTTTTTTTTTGGAAAAACTCAGCAAGATGTTGAAGAATGTGTTCGGGTTCAGCCATTCTTCCATCTCCAACCAATCCACTTGCCAATTCACCATGTTCCACAGGAATCAGCAAGTTGCCAAAACCAGTCAAACGATCTACGTTATCGCGTGTGGCGGAGTGTTTCCACATATCAAGGTCCATCGCTGGAGCAAAGAAAACAGGGCAACGTGCTGACAGGTAAGTGGCTACAATGATATTATCACAAATCCCATGAGCCATTTTTGCAAGAGTTGTTGCGGTCACGGGGGCAATGACCATTGCGTCAGCCCAAAGGCCTAATTCAACGTGGTTATTCCATGTTTCTTCAGAATTAATATCTGTCAAAACCGGTTTATTTGAAAGCGTGGATAATGTAAGTGGAGTAATAAAATTTGTAGCGGCAGGAGTCATCAAAACTTGTACTTCCGCTCCTGCTTTGATCAGCAACCGAACCAGAAAAGCCGCTTTATAAGCAGCAATACTGCCACAAATACCGAGCAGGATTTTTTTATTTTTCAAACTCATAGGACAGGCTTAAATTGCCTAAGTGCGAAGAACTGTTAAAATACCATAGCCTCTTTCAAGTAGATTTGCAATATAAGCAATACACTTGAAAGAGGCTATTTTTCAGTACCAAATCAGCATTTTAATGATCTCCTCTGTCCTCCCGGTAATGATGATGAATTTCATCGTTGAGGTATTCGGAAGTTGCGATCAAAACTGGATTTGGAAGTCTTTCATAAAACTTTGAGATTTCAATTTGCTCCTTGTTTTCATGAATTTCTTCGATAGTATCAGAGTTTACGGCAAATTCTTCCAACTTTGCATGCAGTTCATGCTTCAGGTCAACTGAAATCTGGCTTGCTCTTTTAGCAATGACATTTAGTGCTTCGTAAATATTGTCAGCCTCTTTAACCAACTCTCTGACATCTCGAGCTTGTACATTAGGTTCAAGCCCTTGCACTTTAGATTTAATGTCCGTCATGGTAAAATATGTTTTATTTTATTATTTGAATTTTCGTTAATCGATCTAACTTCTTTGATGTACTTGCTCTCAGGGTATTTTTGAATAAATAAATTACTCTTTTTGAACGTGGATTCGTAGCGTTCTGTTTGTTTCTCGTAAATACTGTTTTGAGCGAGTAAATATGCAGCTTTTATGGTTAGATAACGTAACTTTTCCGCTTCTTTAGTATCAGGGTAATCTTTCAATACATTTTCAAAAGTATGAACTGCAGATTGATATTGTTTTAAATTATAATATAATTCTGCCTCCGCAACAGCCTTTTTTTCCAGTTTTTGTCTCATCTGTTCAATCAGCAGATTACACTGTTCGACTCGCTTGCTATTGGGATAGGTATTAGCAAAGAGCTGAAATTCATCAATGGCCTTTTCGGTATAAGTCTGATCCAATCTAAATTTTGGAGACAATTCATAATTGGAGTACGCAGTCATAAAATCTGCTTCCTCACGATATTGACTATTTGGGAAAGTATTAGCGAAATTTTTATAATAATACCCAGCCAGAATGTACTTTTTCAAGTGATAGTGCGTGTTGGCGTAATAAAAATAAACCTTTTCAGCCTGGGTCTTTCCCCTTAGGTTATTGATAATCAATTCAAAGAGCAATTGTGCTTTTACATAATCACCTTTGTCATAATATTCAAATGCTTTGGTGTGCAAAGTTTGTGCATCACCGGTTGCTCTGAGCTTTTCAAATTCACTTTTACAGCTACTACCAAAGAATATCACCAATCCCAATATGACAATAAGAAATAGCCTGTTTTTCATAAGTCTGCAAAATTACGATTTTTTAGCTAATGTTACAATTTTATTTATCATGAGCAACGCAAAGTTCAAACGAAGTAAATCATAAAATGTTTTTCATTGTTTTTACCTGTCAGATTGCTGATGATATCGATAATATAGATGGCAGTTTGCAACAAAAGGTTGTAATAAATCTTTTGAAATATGGTTTTCCTGAAGAAATGATACTGTGTGATGGTCTTACAAATTTGATAAGAAATTGAACTGCTTTAAATCTTTCTATTCTCTCCTTTGGCAGGTTGGGTGGCATGTTCCAAGTTTGTGTTCGAAAAACTAGTCGCAAGTAGGATACCTTTGATTTTTGTGAGTTTTTTCAAATAATTTCCCATTCTTCAATATTTCCTGATACTATTTTAAAAATTGGATGGGAATAGCAGATTTGCTCCTTTTGTAGTTCGTGGTATTTTTCGGAATCTCTGATTTTTAGTTTTTTCAGCAAATGGTCCCTTTCAAAATTAATTTGTCCATTTGTGACGACTAATGTTGTTGGAGTGAAATTCCAGTTTATTTTTTCTTTATTAAAATTATATTCTCTGTTTTTTGCTTCTGCAAAAACACCAGCCAGATATTGATTGACAAAATCAAGTGGTTTTTCCTGCCTCTTAAATCGAATTAACTGCGGATGGTTTTTATATCCTTTTGTTTTTCCTGCAAGGACGTGTTTAGCTAACAAAGTTTCACGCCAAAGAGCTACGAGTCCTTTGGCATCAAGATATTTGGGATGGATTGACCAAATTCTCATTTCTTTTTATAGTAACTGCAAATCGAAAAGTAAAAGAAGTCCTTTTGAAGCCTGAATATTATTACTCGGGTTTTGAAGACATTTTCTTTTCCATTTCGTCAAATTCTGACTTTGAAATGTATTTGTGGGCCTGTGAAAAGACAATATTGTCTTCGCGGAAGATGTGCAGCCGCATAATTTCAATCAGGGATTTTCCCTGTTCCAATGCAGCATCCAGCACTACCAGCCGTGAATTTTGATCAGGCAGTCGCATCGTCAGCCCAAAAAAGTTGAAAACCACAGCTGCCAGTTGTAAGACTTTAGTATGATCGTCTTCCAGCATATCAGTTGCAGTGAGTGGTGTTGGTCCGTGGCCATGTTCTCCATTTTCCATGAGCCGCTCGTGTAACAATGGAAATAGTGCTTTGTCTTCTTTTTGGTTGTGTTTTACAAGATGGTCGTCAAAATACTCGAAAAAGTTGCTGAGTTTTTCGTTTGCATCTCTACTGATTCCATTTTGCTGGATATTTATCAGGACTTCTTCAAAGGTATCCAATTCTTTGATGCAGGTTTTGTGCTCATCTACAAGGTTTTGCAAAAACGGGTGCATATCCTTGTATTCTACAGCTTCCAAATTCGGAGGTGAAAAGGCATCAGGTGGATCCATTGGCGAAAACTCTTCCTGTTCTGTTTGTTTTTCCACTTTTCTTTTTAAAGGGTCTTCCTTGTTGATAACTTTTAATTCTATCATGTTTCTATTTTTAGAATTTTCGTGCAATTTTTAAAAAGGATTAATCTTTATAAATATCATCAATCCATGATAATAATGCCATCAT
>JANQFJ010000158.1 GCA_028277915.1 Saprospiraceae bacterium | reverse complement strand
CAGTCACACCTCAGGGTTTTATTTTGAAAATTGTTCTATTCATTTGCGCCTATACTTTTGAACGGGTAATTTAATTATTCGCAACTTGAATTATTTAATTCAAGTTGCAATTCATTTTAAAGAGAGAAAATGCGTCAAATATTTGATGCAAAACTTGCCTTCTACCACATTTTTCAAAATTTTCCTTATTTCCTCTCATTCTTCGCAACTTGGGTTAATTAGCTGCAAAAAAAGAACTGTGAGAATTGGCCCCACAGTTTTTTCTTTAATAATTTGTTCAATACAACATTATTTTAATCAGCCATCAAGGCTCAGGATTTTTATCTCCACCCTTTGGTTTTTCTTTCTTCCTGACGAAGTGGAATTACTAGCTAATGGCTTGTTTTTTCCATATCCCCTGTATTTTAGTCGTTTGCTAGAGATACCTTTCCCAATCAAATAATACGCCACAGCCTGTGCTCTTTTTTCAGAAAGTTCATTGCAAAATTTTGTCTCGCAATTGCCATTAGTATGTCCACCGACTTCTATGCTTATTTCCGGATTACTGTTCAGAAAGCTATAGATTTTGTCTAGTTCAGCATATGATTTTTGATTGATCTTGGAAGAATCAGCCTGAAAATAGAGGTTTTCAATGCGTAGCACCTGGCCTTTTTTCAAGTCTTTTTTCTTCACTTCCAATATTTCATCAACTTTTTCCTCCTTGGCTGGCTTTTGAACTTCAGATTGTTTTGGTTTGGTTGTGGTCCCTGGGGAAATGTTTACAGGGGGAGGTGTGGCTTCAACGATCAGCTTTTCCTTAGGTTGTTCCACATCAACTACCAAAGGTTCCTCTTCATCATTACAAGCGATAATCGTAATAGCCGATGCATCATCTATCAACACGTTTCCATTGTAAGGTACAAGTGTTGGCGTTTTGTAAAAAGCTTCGATTGTTATGAATGAATGACTTTTACGCGGTTCAAAACGAAAATTATATTGTTTCCAGAAAGTATGATCTATGAGAGGAGATTCATCTAAAAGTTCGGCTTTATGGCAGTAACCTGTTCCACCCCAGATTCTGATTTTAATAGGTTTATTGTATTTTACATCTTTATTAGTGATCCGGCTTTGGCTGATCAAATTATTCTCATAACTGGCCTTTAAATTGAAAGTATAGCATTCTCCTCTTTTCAGAGATCTATTCAATCTTTGTGATACCGACTCCCATGAATCGTTATCTCTCGTGACCATTCCGAGATAAGTATTTCCTTCAAATGCTTGAAGATCAACGTTGAAGTGTCCGGGTTGTACATCAGGAGTATTCAAATCTTCTTTTCCACATGGATACCAGCCACGTGGAGGCTTGCAACATCTTGATAAATCTTCAAAGGATTGGTTTCTAAGATCAATAGTGTACCCCACCTGGCCATTCGTTGAAACTGTGTAAAGCAGCAAGCCAAAGAAGAGGCAGATATATTTGCGGAAAGTCATAAAGCCATATTATTTGTCACTAAATAGATTTGAAAGTTAAACGTTTACGAATAGAAATATTGTTTAACCTCGATTTAGAAATTTACAATAAAATTAGAAAATTATAAAGGTTTAAGCCTTCATTAACGAATTCTTAAACCTTTATTCTATAAACAATTAATTCTGTTCGACGAACAGATATTCTCTATTTGAACGCATTGAAACCAGTGACGTCCATTCCGGTGATTAACAGATGAATATCATGTGTTCCTTCATAAGTCAAGACTGTTTCAAGGTTCATCATATGTCGCATGATCGGGTATTCGTTGGTGATTCCCATACCACCATGAATTTGTCTAGCTTCGCGAGCAATTTCCAGGGCCATATGAACATTATTTCGTTTTGCCATTGAAATTTGGCCAGGAGTGGCTTCTCCTTTGTTTGCTAAAGTTCCAAGACGCCAGGTCAATAATTGGGCTTTAGTGATCTCTGTGATCATTTCAGCCAATTTTTTCTGCGTCAGCTGAAACTGGCCAATTGGTTTCCCAAATTGAATTCGCTCCTGAGAATAGCGTAATGCTGAATCATAACAATCCAAAGCAGCTCCAATTGCTCCCCAGGCAATGCCATATCGGGCTTTTGAAAGACATGATAGCGGCCCTTTCAGTCCCTTAGCATTTGGCAATAAATTTTCTTTTGGGACCCTTACATCTTCAAATACCAATTCTCCTGTGATTGATGCTCTGAGCGACCACTTGCCGTGAATTTCAGGAGCTGAAAAGCCAGGCATATCTTTTTCAACAATCATCCCACGAATCACACCTTCTTCATCTCTAGCCCAAACCACCGCAATGTCTGCAACTGGTGAATTGGTGATCCACATTTTTGCACCATTCAAAATGTATGCATCGCCATCATCTTTAATATTTGTAACCATCCCGGCAGGATTAGAACCATGATCTGGTTCTGTCAATCCAAAACAACCGATGAGTTCACCGCTGGCAAGTTTCGGCAAATATTTACGGCGCTGTTCTTCACTTCCAAATTTATAAATCGGATACATCACCAACGATCCTTGCACTGAAGCCATGGAGCGTACACCTGAGTCTCCTCTTTCCAACTCCTGCATAATCACGCCATAGGCAATTTCATCCATCCCGCCACAACCGTACTCTGCAGGCAGGCTTGGACCGAAAGCGCCAATTTCAGCGAGTCCCTTGAAAAGATGAGTCGGGCATTCTGCGCGATTGGCATAATCTTCAATGATGGGGCTCACCTCCTGTTTCACCCAGGCTCGAACAGCATCTCTGGCCAATAAATGATCATCATTTAGAAGTTCATCAACATTGTAATAATCGTGACTTTGAAAGCGGTCTTCTTTACCACTTTTATTTTGAGAAGTGTCCATAGTTTGTGCAACTTTTCCAGTATCTTCCATATAATATTTTTTTAAATTCCCTCTAAGGTCTATTTGAATAGGCTCAAATCCGGGAAATGAGGATTTAAATTAGTTAGGTTTATAATTATGACACAAAAGTACATAAAAAACCGTCTATTAATGCTCAAAACATCTTATGCTTTTTATGTACTTTTGAAAAGTTTTAAAGTTTCAAAATCGAACAAATAAAGACCTATGAGTTTAATCGCTTTGGAAGGCATGCAGTTT
The DNA here is from genome assembly GCA_028277915.1 of Saprospiraceae bacterium. GTDB lineage: Bacteria > Bacteroidota > Bacteroidia > Chitinophagales > Saprospiraceae > JAHDHW01. Next base: position 3,745 of record JANQFJ010000158.1, on the reverse strand, counting down.
TACGCTTATCATGGCGTGTATGATGAGGAACAAATAATTGGAAACAACTATATCATCGATGTTTACATTTCTACAAATTATTCCAAAGCAATCGAAAAGGATGATATTTTTGAAACGATTAATTACGAAACTGTTTATCTAGTTTGCGAATCCGTGATGCGTAAAAATGTAAACTTGCTGGAAACGCTGGCTGAAAATATCATTTTTGCCCTAAAGCATCAGTTCAATTCCATCCAGCAAGTTAGTATTAAAATCACCAAAAAAAACCCAATCCCCGGAGCCAGGGTAGCTAATTCTTCCATCGAAACGGAGGAAAGTTTCGTTTCAAAATGCCCGCGTTGCGGAAAATCTTTTATTTGTTATAAAGACGAAAATTGCTGGTGCCATGATATTCGGGTGCATCCTAAAACTCGTGATTCAATAAAACAAGAATTTCGGGGCTGTCTTTGCAAAGATTGCCTGAGTTTTTATGCAGGATAACAGGTTTTTCAAATTTTAAACTTTTTATAACATCCAATCGGATTAACATTTCGATGAAATCCAAGTCAATAAATCGAAAACTTCATTCTTCACAAAACTGGTTACAATGATTAAAAAAATCGGAATTCTAGTTTTAATATTTCAATTGACTGCTTGTGCTGAACTACAAAACATAGCCGAAACAGTCCTTGAAGAGGAGACTTTGACATCCACTGATATTGCAAACGGACTAAAAGAAGCACTGACTATCGGAATCAGCAAAGGGTCTGATATTTTGTCTGCAACTGATGGCTATTTTAAAAGTCAGTACAAAATACTTTTGCCAGAAGAAGCTAGAAAGGTCACTGACAAATTGCAAAGCGTTCCTGGATTTTCGCAGGTCGAAGATATCATTTTAGAAAAAATAAACAGAGGAGCGGAAGATGCTGCAAAAAAAGCTAAACCAATTTTCGTGGATGCCATTAAAGGCATGACTTTCGACGATGCATTGAGTATTCTGATGGGAAATGATGATGCCGCCACACTTTATCTCAATCGTTCAACACGTTCAAAATTATATGGCGAATTTCACCCGGTCATCGTCAATTCACTCAACAAATTCAACGCTATCGATTACTGGGCAGATATTGTGAACACCTACAATCAAATTCCCTTTGTTGAAAAATTAAATCCGAGCCTTGATCAATACGTCACCGAACAGGCTTTGAACGGTTTGTTCAGTATGGTGGAAAAGGAAGAAAAAAAGATCAGGACAGACATTTCTTCAAGAACTACAGATCTCCTCCGAAGAGTATTTGCAAAGCAGGATAATTAAATTCATGAGTTAAAAGTTATGAGATTAGATGGTTGAGAGATTTATTTTAGACAGACCACTTAATTCCGTTCTCATAACTTTTAACCATTAACTTATAACTTCTTAGCCTTTATCCTCCATCCTGTGGGTGATCTTTTGCACGATTTTAAACTCGCTTAGAAATTCTTTTGCAATCACTCTAATCACCGTGTAAAAAGGAATAGCGAGTACCATTCCGACAATTCCATTGATCTGTGCACCCAACAAAATAATGATGAAAATTTCGAGTGGATGAGCTCTGACAGAATTAGAAAAAATATAAGGTTGTAAAATGATATTATCCATCAATTGCATCGCTGCAAAAACAGCAACCACTTTGATCAATAAGGGCAACATTTCAGAATAAAACTCCAATCCCAGATTTGAAGAAATTGTAATAAAAACGCCAAATGCAGCTCCAATCATTGGCCCGAGGTATGGTATCACATTGATCAAAGCAGCAAAAAAACCAATCAGTAAGGCATTTTTGATACCCAAAATTCCCAGTAGTAGAGATACAAACAAAGTAATTATGGTTATCTGAATCAGGATTCCTCCAAAGTATCGCGTCAATAGATTCGTGATGCTGTTCAGCGCGTTTCGAGTTTCATTTTCATACCGTTGGGGAGCGAGAGCAATGATAACATTGCTGAATATATGCTGTTCTTTTAGAAAAAAGTAAGTAATAAAAATGATAGAAAACAGTGTAATCAAAAAATTACCGAAGACACCAATAATTAATCTAAAGAAATTACCGATCTGTGTTGGCTTAAACCAATCTTTCAGCACAGTTTTAAGCTGTTCATTCGCAGAATCACCTGGCTCTATCAAACCAAACCGAAGTAGTTGTTCATCAAGTTGTGATAAAGGCTCAGACAATGTCTGACCTATGGCGTTGTAATCAACATCTGTCAGATTCCGAGCCTGTTCAACCACCAAAGGAACAAACAACCAAATTAATACTGTGAAAACAATGAAGTACGAAACGATAGTCAAAATAGCACTAAATGAAGGACCTATTCTAAACTTCCCAAATTTGATTTTTTGTTGAAAAAAGCGCATTAATGGCTGGCCTATCAACGACAGCACCCAGGCAATCAAAACATAAGCAACGATACTGCTGAAAAAATAAAACACCACAGCCACTATCAACAAACTCACAACAATGGCAATATTTCGGCTTATATTTTTCATTTAATCGTTTTTCAATTAAAGGAGGTCTTTCAAAATAGACCAAACATTTGCGGCTACAATTTTATGTCCTTCAGGGGTGGGATGAATACCGTCCGGAAGGTTCAACTCGGGGATCCCTCCAACGCCATCCAGTAAAAATGGAATGAGTGCAGCATTGAATTCATTTGCAAGTTTGGGATACATTTGTCGAAATTTGCTGGTATAATCCGCTCCCATGTTTGGTGGTGCTTCCATTCCGGCAATGATGATTTTTGCATCATGGTATTTCCCTTTAACCTTTTCAATAATAAATTTTAAATTCTTATAAGAATCCTCCGGATCAATCCCTCTCAAAGCATCATTTCCGCCCAGTTCCAGAATAAAAATATCAACTGGTTGCCGCAAAATCCATTCGATTCGGGTCTTCCCTCCCGCAGTCGTTTCGCCACTTAGCCCGGCATTGACTACTTCATAAGCCAAACCCAGGGAATCAATACGCTTCGCCGTCAAACCTACAAAGCCCTGCGAAGCCTCAATACCATAAGCTGCGCTCAGACTATTTCCGAAAAAAACTATGCTTTTTTTGTTGATTTCAGTCGATTTTTGTTGAGCAGGGAGGGACTCTTCAACAGTGCTGTCTTGAACATTCTCTTTTGGAGGAGGAGCATCACAAGCATTGAAAATCAAAAATGAGAGGATTAATAAAAGCAAGGCCAAATTTTTCATAATCAAGTTTGTTGGCAAATATAATATTCAAAATGGCTTAATTACAAAGGTATTATACAAATCAACTATCTTTGAGGCCTGAAACAAACATACAGTGTTTTTATGGACATTTCTGTCATTATTCCGGTTTTCAATGAAGAAGCCAATATCAATATGCTTCATGAACGGCTTCGTAAAGTACTTGAGCAAATCACGCCTGACTACGAAATGGTTTTTGTCAATGATGGTAGCCGCGATAATTCTATTGCACTCATTAAAGAACTCGCACGCCAATTTCCACAGGTGAAATATATTGATTTTAGTCGCAATTTTGGGCATCAAATCGCTGTAACCGCTGGTTTGGATAAGGCCAACGGTGAAGCAATCGTCATCATTGATGCAGATCTTCAGGATCCGCCTGAACTCATTGTGGAAATGTACAAAAAAATGAAAGAAGGCTTTGAAGTTGTTTACGCAAAACGCAAAAAAAGAAGAGGAGAAAGTTTTTTTAAACTTTGGACGGCAAAAATGTTTTACAGGGTTTTAGCTAAAATC